>NZ_MUMI01000185.1 GCF_002155975.1 Amycolatopsis kentuckyensis | reverse complement strand
GCAGGGTCTCCGGGATGCCGCCCGTCCGGAGCGTCACCGTGCGGATCCCGTGCGGCCCCAGCTCGGCCGCCAGCTGGCGGCGCATCGCCTCCAGCGCGTGGAACGCCACCTGCAGCCCGCCGACCGCGAACTCCCGCACCGGATCGCCCGCTCCCCCGAAGAACAGGATCGCCCCCGACCGCTGCCCGATCATGTGGCGGGCCGCCGCGCGAGCCGTCAGGAACTGGGTGCGCACCGCCGTCAGCACCGGGCGCTCGTAGTCCGCGAGCGCCATCTCCACCAGCGGTGTGCCCTGGACGTCGCCGTGGCCGATCAGGTTGAACGAGACGTCGAGCCCGCCCTCGGCGGCCACCGCGGCGGCGTGTTCGTCCACCGCGAGCTCGTCGAGGGCGTCGACCTCCGCCGTCTCGGCCCGCCCGCCGGACGCGCGGATCCGGCCGGCGACCTCGTCCAGCCGGGCCCGGGTCCGGCCGGCGAGGAACACCCGCGCGCCTTCCCCGGCGAAGGCGGTGGCCACCGCCGCGCCGATCCGCCCCGCGGCGCCGTAGACGATCGCGTTCTTGCCGTCGAGCAATGTCATGAAGTCCTCCCGAGTGTCCGGTCACCCCTGCGTCGAACGGGCGCACCCGGAATCGACACTCAAGGACGCGGGCACCCCACCGGGTTCGGCATGGTGACCAGCCCGCTGTCGATCACCGCCCGGCTCAGTGGCACCGCCAGTTCCAGCAGCCGCTCGACGTCGGTGCTCAGCGCCGCCCCCGCCAGCCGGTCCGTGTCGTCCTCGATCCCGCGGCGCAGATCCCGGCCCGCGGCGGTCAGGACGCCGTCCGCGTCGAGGAGCCCGCGGGCCCGCAGCCGGTCCACCGCCGCGTCCCACTGCGTGTCCGACCAGCCGCGATGGGGCTGGATGTCCGCACGGGCGAGCACGCCATCACCGATGTGGGTGAGGGTCGTCTCCAGGCCGGTCAGCCCCGCGCGGACCGCCGCGAGGACGTGGCCGTCGCCGCGGTGCTCACGCAGGATCGTCGCCGCCAGCCACAGCCGCGCCGGCGGATCCGCCGGTTTCGGCACCGCCGCCCACGCCGCCGCGAGCGGGCGGCCGCCGAACTCGCACGCGTCCACGGCCCGCCACAGCAGCGCGCTCAGTTCCGAGACGTCGCCGGCGACCGTGCGCAACGCCGACGCCACCGCTTCGATCCGGGAGGCGACGACGGCTTCGGGCGAGGCGAACGACCACGCGTCCGGCAACGCCCGGGCCACCATCGCCGGCGCGAAGCCGAACAGCATCGCCGTCGCCGGCTCCGGGCCGATCGGCCCGAGAGGCGCCAGCCGTCCCGCGAAGTAGCCCATCCAGTAGCCACGCAGGCCGGCCGCCTTCGCCGCTTCGGCCGTCTGGGGTGCGAAGTAGACGACGGCGTGCAGCGGTTCCACGGCCGCCCAGAGGCGGCGAGCCGTCACGGGCACCCCCAGGCCACCGGCAGCTCCCGGACCCCGTACACGAGCGTGTTGTGCTTGTACTCCAGCTCCTCCCGAGCCACTCCCAGCCGCAAATCCGGCACCCGCCGGAACAACCCCGTCAACGCCTCCTGCAGTTCCACCCGCGCCAGCTGCTGGCCCACACACTGGTGCGCCCCGAACCCGAACGCCACGTGCGTCCGCGGGGAGGAGCGGCCGAAGTCCAGCTTGTCCGCGCCCGCGAACACCGACTCGTCGCGGTTCGCCGAGTTCAGCGCCGCCACCAGCCACTCTCCCGCCCGGATCGACCGCGCCCCGACCCGGACGTCCGCGGTCGCGTACCGCAGCACGCCCCACTGCACCACCGACAGGTACCGCAGCAGTTCCTCCACCGCCCGCTCCGGCTCGGCGAGCACCACCTCGCGCTCACCCGGGTGCTCCAGCAGCACCAGCGTGCTCAGCGCGATCATGTTGGCCGTCGTCTCGTGGCCGGCCACCAGGAGACTCAGGCCGAGCACGACGAGTTCCTCCATCGTCAGGGCGTCGCCGGCGGCGGACAGCCTGCTGAAGAGATCGTCCTGCGGATTCCGCTGCTTCGCGGTGAACAACTCGGCCAGATAACCCGAAAGCGCGTCGTACGCCTGCTCGCCTTCCTCGCGCGTCGCGTCCGTGCTGACCAGCGTCGAGCTCTGCTGCTGGAAGTGCGACCGGTCGGCGTACGGGACGCCGAGCAGCTCGCAGATCACCAGTGACGGGATCGGCAACGCGAAGTCCTGCACCAGATCCGCGCGGCCGGGCCGCGCGAGCATCGCGTCCAGGTGGCTCTCCACCAGCTCCCGCACGTACCCGCGCAGCGCTTCCACGCGCCGCACGGTGAACTCCGCGATCACCTTCTTCCGCAGCCGCGAGTGCGCGGCGCCGTCGAGCTGGATGATCGAACCCGGGCTGACCTCGAAGTCGAGGTCGGCGTTCGGGTTCGCGTGCACCGAAGACGCGCCGCGCGAGCTCATCGTGCGGTCGGCGAGCACCGCGCGGACGTCGGCGTAGCGCGTCACCAGCCACGCGTCCATGCCCGCCGGGCACCGCACCTTCGACGTCGGCGCGGTTTCCCGGAGGGTGGCGTAGGTTTCGGGAGGGTCGAACGGGCAGCCGGCCGGCCGGGTCGTCGGGAGAGCCGGGGTTGCGGGTGCGGCCGTCACGGCGGATCACCTCTCTCTTCCGGTGGATTCGACACTTCCACCATGGAGAGAACGGCGGCCGCCGTGGGGCGGGCGCCCCACTTGCGACCCGGATGGCCTAGCGGGCGCCGTACGCGCCGCCGTTCACGTGGACGACCTGGCCGGTGAGGTGCGCGGCTTCCGGTGCGGCCAGGAACCGCACGGTGTCGGCGATTTCCTCCGGGCGCCCGGCACGCTGGTTGAACGCGAGGGAAATCCGCGGCTGCAGCCATTCGTCGGTCAGCGTGCCGTGGAAGAACTCCGTGTCGAGGATGACGCCCGGTGCGACGACGTTCGCCGTGCCCGCCGCGCCCAGCCGGCGCGCGAGATCGGTGTTCCACGCCTCGATCGCCGCCTTCGCCGCGCCGTACGAGCCCGAGCCCTGCTTCGCCGCGATGGAGCCGAGAGTCACCACCCGCACGTTGTCCGCGAAGCGCGGCTTCAGCGCCGCGGTGACGAGCACGGCCGAGAGCACGTTGGCTTCGAAGTTGGCCTGCCACGCGTCGGCGAGACCCTTCAGGTCGCCGGGTGCGGGTGCCTCCCGGATCCGGTCGGTGTTGCCGCCCGCGTTGTTGACCAGGACGTCCACCCGCGAAGGCAGGTCCGCCAGCGCGGCCTGCACCGCCGCCGGGTCGCTCGCGTCGAAGGCCACCGCCCGCGCGCCGATCTCCTCCGCCGCCGCTTCGAGGACGTCCTTGCGCCGCCCGGTGACGGTCACCCGCTCGCCCGCCGCCGCGAACCGGGCGGCGATCGCCAGCCCGATGCCGGTGCCGCCCCCGGTGACCACGATTTCCCGCTGTTCGCTCATGCCGCCATCTTCGCCGAGGAAACCGCTTCCCCACCGGATTTTCCCGGCGAGCGGGACACGAACCCGCATTTGTTAGGAAACTTTACGAATAGGTCTTGACGGCGACCGGAAGCACGGCGAACCTGGACGCACGCCGCAGTCATCGTCCGCCCAGTCCTCCCGGAGGCAGCATGACCCGGCGCGCGCTCGTGCTCGTCGTGACCCTGTTCCTCGCCATGGCCACCGCGCTGACCGGCGCTCCCGCGGCGAGCGCGGCCACCACCCAGCCGACCTTCCTCACCTTCTACGGCTGGTGGGACAACACCCCGCCCGGCGGGGACATCTCCTACCCGCAGATCCACGACACCGCGGGCGGCAAGGGCACCTACGCCGACCCGATCACCTTCGCCACCAGCAGCGACGAATTGAAGCCGGGCACCAGGGTTTGGGTGCCGCGGGTGAAGAAGTACTTCATCATGGAGGACGGCTGCGACGAGTGTTCCGACGACTGGAACAGCCAGGGCCCAAACGGCGGCCCCGGCCTGCGCCACATCGACCTCTGGCTCGGCGGCAAGGGCGGCAGCGCCTTCGACGCGATCGACTGCGAAGACGCGCTCACGCACTACAACCCCGACAACACCCCGGTCATGGAACCGGTCGTCGTCGACCCGCCCTCGAACGAGCCTTATGACGCCACGCCGATCTTCGACACCAGCACCGGTGAGTGCTGGGGCGGCGCGCAGCCGAACACCACGGTCGGCCAGTACCGCAACAACTCCACCGGCACCTGCCTGGCCGCCCCGGGCAGCGGCACCACGCTGAAGGTGGCCGCCTGCACCGGAACCGCCGAGCAGCGGTTCACCTTCCACGGCGCGTTCCTCGTGATCAACGACAAGTGCGCGGGCATCTCCGGCAGCTCGATCGTGCTCCAGACCTGCACCGGCGGCCCGGCCCAGCAGTGGTCGATCAACCCCGACGGCACCATCTCGGACATCCAGTCCAGCAGCAAGTGCTTCCGCGCCTCGGGCACCACGCTGACCGCGGGCAGCTGCTCCGGCACCGCCGCCCGCTGGACGTTCACCGCGGCGAGCGCCCCGGGCCTCGGCGTGACACCGTCGTCGGTCTCGGTCGCGCCGGGCGCTTCGGCGACGGCCACCGTGACCTCCACCGACGCCGTCACGCTCTCCGCGAGCGGCGCTCCCGCGGGCGTGACCGTGTCCTTCTCCCCCGCGTCGGTGCCCGCCGGCGGGACCTCGACCGTCACGGTCGCCGCCGCGGCCACCGCGTCCCCCGGCTCGGCGACGATCACGCTGACCGGCGGCACGAGGACGGCTTCACTGGGCGTCACCGTGACCGGCACCGGCGGCCCGGAAACGCTGCTGTCGCAAGGCAAAGCCGCGACGGCGTCCTCCACCGAGTCGTCGTCGTACCCGGCGAGCGCCGCCGTCGACGGCAACCTGACGAGCACGCGGTGGGCGTCCAAGGAAGGCAGCAACGCGGAGTGGCTGCGCGTCGACCTCGGCGCCACGAAGTCCGTCTCGCACGTCAAGCTCACCTGGGAAGCCGCGTACGGGAAGGCCTACAGCATCCAGACGTCGGCCGACGGCACGACCTGGACGACGATCTCCAGCACCACGACCGGCAACGGCGGCACGGACGACCTCACCGGCCTGGCCGGCACCGGCCGGTACGTGCGGATGAACGGCGTCACGCGCGGCACGTCGTACGGCTACTCGCTGTACGAAATGCAGGTGTACGGCACCCCCTGAGTTGCCGAACCGGCAACGAGGTTTGCCTTCTCGGGGATGTTGTCCGCATGCTCGGAGGACGTCCTTGAGGAGGAACCATGCCCCACGACCACCCGATGACCGTCGACGCCATGCTCAAGCAGGACTTCTGGGAAGCGATGTACCAGCGTGACGAGCACCGGATCTGGAGCGGGAACGTCAACGTCAACCTGCGCACCGAGGTCGAAGGCCTGAAACCCGGGCGCGCCCTCGACCTCGGCAGCGGCGAAGGCGGCGACGCGATCTGGCTGGCCAAGCAGGGCTGGACGGTCGACGGTGTCGACATCTCGACCACCGCGCTCGCCCGTGCGGCAGCCGCGGGCGAAGAGGCCGGCGTGACGGTGAACTGGCTGCACCGCAACATCCTCGAGTGGCAGCCGGAGGAGAGCTACGACCTGATCTCCGCGCAGTACATGCACCTGCCGCCGGACCTGCGCCGCACCGTTTTCACGGCGGCCGCGGCGGCGATCCGGCCCGGCGGTTCGCTGCTGGTCGTCGGGCACTCGCCGAAGGCCATGCGGGAGTTCGACGGCCAGAAGCCGCCGGAGGAGCTGTACTTCGAGCCCGAGGAGATCACCGGCTACCTCGGCGACCCCTGGCCGTGGGTGGTCGAGACCTGCGAGACGCGCGGCGAGGGCCACCACACCGACGCCGTCTACCGCGCGCGGCGCCTCGAAGCGTGAGACGAGCGAAGGGCCCGCTCACCTCCCCCGACGGAAGTGAGCGGGCCCTCGCCCTGGCTCAGGCGAGCTCGAGGCCGTAGGCCTGCAGCTCGAGGGTGAGCGGGTAGAAGTAGCTGGTCTGGGTGTCGCCGCCGGACAGCGTGCCGAGGCCCTTGGCGCCGTCGTAGGCCGGGCCGCCGGAGTCGCCGTGGTCGGTGTGCGCGGTGGTGCCGAACTCGTGGTTGAGCACGCCGACGTCGAAGTTGACCGACTCGTCGACCGAGGTCACCTCGCCGCTGCCGCCGCCGGTGGTCGAGCCCTGCTTCTGGATCTGCTCGCCGACGGTCGGCGTCGCCGCGCCGGTGATCTGCTGGCCGGTGTTGATCTCGCCGGGGCCGGTGCCGTTAGGGCGGGTCAGCAGGCCGGAATCGGCGCCGGGGCAGTCGCTTTCGACGACCTGCGCGCCGGAGACGTCGCCGCCGGACCAGGTGCCGCCGAGGTTGGTGCAGTGGCCGGCGGTGAGCAGGAACGGCGAGCCGCCGCGCGTCACGTTGAAGCCGAGCGAGCAGCGGCCCTGGCTGTTCTGGATCGCGTCGCCGTCGGCGATGTAGAGCTCCAGCTTGCCGGTGCGGTGCTCGACGCGGACGCTGTCGCCGTACTTCGCGGCGGCCGCGGCGACCTTGCCCGCGGTCTCCTTGCTGGCCGCGTCGTAGACCTTGACCACGACCTGGTTGGTCTTCGTGTCGATGCCCCACGCGGTCTGCGGCACGTTCTTCACCGCGTCCAGCTCGTTCTTGACACCCGTCAGCGCGGCGAAGGTGTGCTTGACCTTCTTCGCGGTGAAGCCGGCGGCCTGCACCTGCCGCACGGCGGCGTCGTCGACGACGTTCACGACGGCCTTGCCGTTTTCGAGGTAGACACCGCCGGACGCGGCGCCCAGCGCGTTCGCCACCTGGGTGGCGCCGGTGATCGCGCGGGCCTGCAGCTCGGCGAAGGCCAGCGGGGACGCGGTGGCCGCCGAAGCGCAAACGCCGCTGGTCAGCGCCGCGGCCGACAAGACGGCGAGGGTCTTGAGGGCGGTCTTCCGGGGAGTCATCAACTTCCTCCAGGTTGCCGTTCGAAGCCTGTGCGGACACTTTCGTTGCCAGGCAACCAACGCACTACCGACGAAGGTTGGTTAATAACCAAGGGAACCGGACATACCTCTCAGACCGCCCCGAACGGCGTAACGCGTCACCCCTTCCGGCCTACTCGCGCGGCCGGCGGACGTGCTCCTCGTACCCCGGGTTCTTCTTCAGGTACCCGGCGATGAACGGGCAGACCGGCACGATCGTCCCGCCGTGGGCGACGACGTCGTCGAGCGCGCCCGCCGCCAGCACCTTGCCCAGGCCCTGCCCGGCGAAGGCGTCGTCGATCTCGGTGTGGGTGAACACCGTGAGGTCGCCGCGGCGGTCGTACTGCGCGATCCCCGCCAGCTTCTCGCCCGCCCACAGCTCGTAGCGGTTCTCGTCCGGGTTGTCGACCACCCGGTTTCCGTCGGTCATCTGCTCTCCTCGCTCGGGGACGTCCCCCATCGTGCGACGGCCCGCCACGGCGTGCCGATCGGGCCGCGCGGGCCGCTGGGCCGGCCGGGGGAAGCGCCCGTCCCGTTCGTGTGCTTCCCGGGTGTTCCCCTTGGCGGACACCGCGGCCGGCTGGTTGCCTCGCGGTGTGCCTGAGCAGCCGTTCGTCCTCCCCGAGTTCTACATGCCCTACCCGGCGCGGCGGAACCCGCACCTGGACCGCGCGCGCGACCACAGCAAGGCGTGGGCGCGCGAGCTGGACATGATCGACGTGCCGCAGCACGGCACGGTGATCTGGACCGAGCACGACCTCGACTCCCACGACTACGCGCTGCTCTGCGCGTACACCCACCCCGACGCCGGTGCCGACGAGCTCGACCTGATCACCGACTGGTACGTCTGGGTCTTCTACTTCGACGACCACTTCCTCGAGCTGTACAAGCGCACCGGCGACATCGACAGCGCCCGCGGCTACCTCGACCGCCTGGAACTGTTCATGCCCGCCGAGGGCGAGATCACCGCGACACCGGAGAACCCGGTCGAGCGCGGCCTCACCGACCTGTGGAACCGGACGATCCCGCACCGGTCGGCCGGCTGGCGGCGCCGGTTCGTCGACAGCACGAAGGCGCTGCTGGACGAGTCGCTGTGGGAACTGGCCAACATCAACGAAGGCCGGCTCGCGAACCCGATCGAGTACGTCGAGATGCGGCGGAAGGTCGGCGGCGCGCCGTGGTCGGCGAACCTGGTCGAGCACTCGGTGCACGCCGAGGTGCCCGACGCGATCGCCGCGTCCCGGCCGATGGAGGTCCTGCGCGACTGCTTCGCCGACAGCGTCCACCTCCGCAACGACCTGTTCTCCTACCAGCGCGAGGTGCAGGACGAGGGCGAGCTGTCCAACGGCGTGCTCGTGTTCGAGAAGTTCCTCGGGCTGGGCACCCAGCAGGCGGCCGACGCGGTCAACGACCTGATCACCTCCCGGCTGCACCAGTTCGAGCACACCGCGCTCACCGAGGTGCCCGCGCTGTTCGACGACCACTGCGTCGACCCGGCCGCGCGCGCGGCGACCTTCGCCTACGTCAAGGGCCTGCAGGACTGGCAGTCCGGCGGGCACGAATGGCACCTGCGGTCCAGCCGGTACATGAACGAAGGCGCCCTGGCCGGCCGCGGCACCTCCGCGGCCCGCATGTTCACGTCGGTGCTCGCCACCGCGCCGCAACGGCTGCGGGCGTACGGCTCGACGCCGTTCCGCGCGGTCGACGTCCCGCGGCCGTCCGTCACCGTGCCGTTCCCGCTGCGGCTGAGCCCGCACCTGGAGTCCGCCCGGCGCCGGAACGTCGACTGGGCGCGGCGCACGGGCTTCCTCGACGGCGTGGTCTGGGACGAGCGGAAGCTGCGCGCCGCCGACCTGCCGCTGTGCGCGGCGGGCATCCACCCGGACGCGACGGCCGAGGGCCTCGACGTCACCAGCGACTGGCTGACCTGGGGCACCTACGCCGACGACTACTACCCGGTGGTGTTCGGTGCGGCGCGCGACCTGGCGGGCGCGAAGGCGGCCAACCTCCGCCTGTCGGCGTTCATGCCGGTGCACGATGCGCCGATGCCGGAGCCGACCACGGCGCTGGAAGCGGGCCTGGCCGACCTCTGGCCGCGGACCACGGCGGGCATGACCACGGAAAACCGGCGCGCGGTGCGCCGCGCGGTCGAGTCGATGACGTCGAGCTGGCTCTGGGAGCTGGCGAACCAGGCGCAGAACCGCATCCCCGACCCGATCGACTACGTCGAGATGCGGCGCCGGACGTTCGGTTCGGACCTCACGATGAGCCTCTCGCGGTTCTCCCACGGCCGTGCGGTGCCGCCCGCGCTGTACCGCACGCGGCCGGTGCAGGCGATCGAGCACTCGGCGACGGACGTGGCGTGCCTGATCAACGACCTCTACTCCTACCGCAAGGAGATCCAGTACGAAGGCGAGCTGCACAACGCGGTGCTGGTGGTGCGGAACTTCCTGGACTGCACCGAAGAGCGCGCGTTCGCGGTGGTGACCGACCTGGTGCACGCCCGGCTGGCGGAGTTCGAGCACGCGGCGGCGATCGAGCTGCCGGCCCTGGTGCGCGACCACGCCGTCGAACCGGCCGTCGAGGAGATGCTGCTCGGCTACGTCCAGGAATTCCGCGACTGGATGGCCGGGATCCTGAACTGGCACGAGAACGTGGGCCGCTACACCGAGCCGGAGCTCCGCTACCACCCGGCGGCGGCGACGGCGACCGCGTTCGGTGGCCCGACCGGCATCGGGACGTCGTCGCTGCGCATCTCGTCCCTGATTCCCGCGGGTCACTGAACGGCGTTGCCCTGGCCACTCCGCCGGGCGTTCGGCGGCGGCGGAGGTGATACTCGGGGCGTGAGCGGCTTCAGCCTGCGATTCCTCGGCCATTCGACCGTCCGCCTGGACCTCGGCGGCCGGGTGGTGCTGACCGATCCCGTGCTCACCGCGCGCGTCGGCGGGCTCGTCCGGGTCGTTCCGCCGCCGCCGCCCGAGAGCTACGCCGGTGTCGACCTCGTCCTGCTCTCGCACCTGCACGGCGACCACCTGCACCTGCCGTCGCTCGAGCTGCTCGGCACGGGCACCCGGATCGTCGTCCCGCGCGGCGCGGGTTCCTGGCTGGCCAAGAAGGGCTTCCGGAACGTCGAGGAGATCGCGCCCGGTGAGACGCTCGTCGACGGCGGCCTGACCGTCACCGCCACCGAAGCCGTCCACTCCGGACACCGGTGGGGGCCGCGCCTGACCCACGGGCCGCAGAGCCCCGCGCTCGGGCACCTGATCGAAAGCAACGGCAAGAAGATCTACAGCGCGGGTGACACCGACCTGTTCGACGGCATGCGCGACCTCGGCCCGGTCGACGTCGCCCTGCTGCCCGTCTGGGGCTGGGGACCGAACCTCGGCCCCGGGCACCTCGACCCCGCCCGCGCCGCGCGGGCCGCCGCGCTGGTCCGAGCCCGGGCGGCCGTCCCCGTGCACTGGGGCACCCTCGCCCTCCCCGGCATCCGGCGCACCGCCCGGATGCGCCGCCTGCTCGCCGACCCGCCGCGCGTGTTCGCCGCCGAAGCCGAAGGCAAGACCGAAGTGCTCTTCACCGAACCCGGCGCCGACGTCGTCCTGCCCGCACCGAGGGACCGCGCGTGAACTGGACCGACCCCGCCGCCATCGGGTACCCCGCGGTGTTCGGCGGCGTGCTGCTCGGCTCGATCGTCCCCGTCGTGCCCACCGGCGCGGTGGTCGGTGCCGGGGCCGCCGTCGCGACGACCACCGGGCACCTGTCCCTGCCGCTGGTGATCGTCCTCGCCACCCTCGGCGCCTACCTCGGCGACGTCGTGACGTTCGGGATCCCGCGTCTCGGCAGCGAAGCCGCGTTCCGCTGGATCAGCCGCCGCCAGCCCGCCGAGCGGCTCGAGAAGGCCCGGGAGCAGTTCGCCCGCCGCGGCTGGCAGCTCGTGGTGGTCGGCAGGCTCGTCCCGGCCGGCCGCATCCCGGTGCTGCTCGCCGCGGCCGCACTGAGCTACCCGTGGCGGCGGCTGCTGCCCGCCGCGCTCGGCGCCTGCGTGCTCTGGGCGTGCGCGTACGCCGTGCTCGGCATCGTCAGCGGCGGCATCTTCGACTCGCCCCTCGTCGCGACGCTGCTGGCGACCGTGCTCGTCCTGCTGGTCACCGTGCTGGCCAACCTCATCGCCCGGTGGCGGCGCAGGACCAAGGAGCCGGTGTGACGACCACGGCGCCGAAGGGCAGGCTGCTGCGCGGCGGCCGGGCCGTCGCCCGCGCGGTGGGGGTCTGGATCGCGGTGACCGGCGCGCTGCGCCTGCTCGACGTCCTCCTGCCCGGGTTCCGGATGACGCACTGGTGGCAGCCGACGGTCTGCGCGCTGCTGCTCGGCCTGCTCGTCGCCGTCGTCTGGCCGCTGGTCATGCGGATCGCCTACCCGCTGGCGTTCTTCACCTTCGGCGGCTTCGGGTTCCTGCTGCTCGGCGCCGGGACCCTCGCCGTCTTCCGGACCGTGCCGGGCGTCGAGGTCGCAGGCTTCCGGACCGCGGTGATCGTCACGCTCGGCATGGCCGCCGTCGGCGCGCTCATCTCCAGCCTGCTCGCCGTCGACGAGGACGAGATCTTCTTCCGCCGCGCCGCCCGGCGCCGCCGTCGTCACACCCCGGCCGCCGACGCCGCGGACCAGCCGCCCGGCGTGCTGTTCCTGCAGATCGACGGCCTCGGGTACGACACCGTCCGCCGCGCGATCCGCGACGGCGACATGCCGACGTTCGCCGCGTGGCTCGCCGAGGACAGCCACGCGCTGGACCGCTGGCACACCGACTGGAGCTCGCAGACCGGGGCGAGCGTCTGCGGCATCCTGCACGGCTCCAACCACGACATCCTCGGTTTCCGCTGGTACGAAAAGGACCGCGACCACGTGGTGGCGTGCGCGCACCCGGCCGACGCGGCCGAGATCGAGCGGCGGCACTCCGACGGCCGTGGCCTCCTGGCCGGCGACGGCGCGAGCCGCGGCAACCTGTTCTCCGGCGACGCCGCCCACGTCAGCCTCACGATGAGCTCGATCCCGGTGCTGGTGCCCAAGAAGCTGCTGCGCCGCCACCGCGACCGGCTCGGCGCGGGTTACTACGCCTACTTCGCGAACCCGGTCAACGCGCTGCGCACGTTCGCCGTCGCGCTCGTCGACGTCTTCCGGGAAATCAGCGCGTCGGTGCGCCAGCGCCGCGCGGGCGTCGTCCCGCGGGTCCCGCGCGGCGGCTGGTACCCGCTCGCCCGGCCGGGCACGACGGTGATCGCGCGGGACGTCGTCGTCTCGGCGATCCTCGGCGACATGCTGGCCGGGCGGCCGGTGGTGTACGCGGACTTCCTCGGCTACGACGAGGTCGCGCACCACTCCGGCATCGAGCGGTTCGACACGCTGTCGGTGCTGCGCTCGATCGACCAGCAGATCGCGCGGCTGCACCGGGCGGCCCGGCTGGCGCCGCGCCGCTACCACGTCGTGGCGCTGTCGGACCACGGCCAGACCCAGGGCCAGGCGTTCTCGCAGCGGTTCGGCGAGACGATCGAGGCGTACGTCGGCCGCCTGTGCGGCGGTTCGCCGTCGCCGGCGGCGGGCAAGCGGCGGCAGGCCGAGAGCTGGCAGATCAACGCGGCGCTGGCGGAGGCGACGAAGAGCGGCGGCCTGATCGCGCGGCGGCTGCGCGCCCGGGTGGAGGACGCGGAGTGCGCCGAGGACCGCCCGCGCACGACGTCCGGCGCACCCGGCGCGGTCACCCGCGTGGCGCCGGGCGTGGTGGTGGTCGTGTCCGGGCACCTCGCGATGGTGTCGTTCACCGAGCACGAAGGCCGCGTCGAGCTGGAGACGATCGAGCGCGAGTTCCCGGACCTGCTGCCGTCCCTGGTGGACCACCCCGGCGTCGGGTTCCTGCTGGTCTCGAGCCGCGAGTTCGGCCCGGTGGTCCTGGGCCGCGACGGCCTCCACCGGCTGGCTTCCGGTGTGGTCATCGGCGAGGACCCGCTGACGCCGTACGGCCCGCACGCGGCGGACCTGATCCGCCGGGTGGACGGTTTCCCGCACTGCGCGGACGTGATGATCAACAGCCGCTACGACCCGGAGTCGGACCAGGCGTCACCGTTCGAGACGCACGTGGGCTCGCACGGCGGGCTGGGCGGCCCGCAGCAGCGCGGCTTCGTGGTGCACCCGCGTGAGCTGCGGTTCCCGGGCGAAGTCGTCGGGGCGGAGGCCCTGCACCGGGTGTTCCGCGGCTGGCTGGCAGAGTTGGGCCACCCCCGGGTGGAAACCCCGGTATCGGAGGTGGTTTCGTGAAGCTGACAGTCTACGGCGCGAGCTGGTGCCCGGACGTGAAGCGCAGCCGTGCGCTGCTCGACCGCGAAGGCGTCGAATATTCCTATGTGGACGTCGAGGCGGACGCGGACGCCGAGCGCCGCGTCCGCGAGCTCCAGGACGGCGCCCGCCGCATCCCGACGATCGTCTGGGAGGACGGTTCGTTCCTGGTCGAGCCGTCCGACGCCGAGCTGAGCTCGCGGCTGTGAAGCTGCTGCGGGAACTGCCGCTCGGCACGCGGGTAGTGGTGCGCTACCGCATCGAGGGCGGCTTCACCGACGCGCTCGGCGACCTGGTGGCGCGCGACGACGTCTCCTGCACGGTCGAGACCCGGCGCGGCCGGGTCGTGGTGGCGTTCTCCTCGGTCACGCTCGCCAAGCCGGTGCCTCCGCCGCCGGTCCGGAAATCGGGTGGCGGTCCGCCGCCCGCTTTATGACGATCGGAGCCGTGTTCGACGCTTTGGTGGCCGAAGCTTCGGCGGTGTCCGTCGACGGCTGGGACTTCTCGTGGCTGGACGGCCGCGCCACGGAGGCCCGGCCTTCGTGGGGCTACCAGCGCCTCCTGGGTGCCCGCCTGAGTTCGGCGCGGGCGGCCCTGGACCTCGAGACCGGCGGCGGCGAGGTCCTCGACGGCTGCCCCGCCCTGCCGCCGGTTCTGGTGGCCACCGAGTCGTGGCCGCCGAACATCGCGAAGGCGGCGGCCCGGCTGCGGCCGCGCGGGGTCCGGGTCGTGGCCACCGCGGGCTTCCCCTTCCGCGACAACGCGTTCGACCTGGTCTCCAGCCGTCACCCGGTGACGACTTCGTGGTCCGAAATCGCCCGCGTCCTGCGTCCCGGCGGAACGTACTTCTCCCAGCAGGTCGGCCCGGCGAGCGTGTTCGAACTGGTCGAGTTCTTCCTCGGCCCGCAGCCTGAGGAAGGCCGCAACAGCCGTCACCCGGACCGGGCCGTCGCGGCCGCTTTCGCGGCCGGGCTGGAGGTCGTCGACCTGCGCTCGGAGTCGCTGCGCACGGAGTTCTTCGACATCGGCGCGGTGGTCTACTTCCTGCGCAAGGTGATCTGGATGGTCCCGGGCTTCACGGTCGAGCAGTACCGCGACAGGCTGCGCGAGCTGCACGAGAAGATCGAGCGCGACGGCCCCTTCGTCGCCCACACGACCCGGTTCCTCATCGAGGCCCGGAAGCCTTGACGATCGCCGCTTCGACGCCGTCCAGCAGCAGCTCCAGACCCGCCTCGAACGACAGCCGCGCCTCCCGCTCCAGGTAAGGCTCGTCGGACCCCGACGCCTCGTACTCGCCCTCCTCCCCCAGCCGGGCCACCGTCGGGAACCGCGCCGGCAAATCCGGCGCCAGCTCCTGCAGCAACGCCGACCTCGCGTACCACCAGTCCTCTTCGGACTGTCCCGTCTCGCGCGCCGCCTGGCGGGACTCCGCCGCCGCCTGGACCGAGCCGCGGACGATGTTGAACAGTGCCGCCACCACCCAGCGCACCCGGGACAGCGGCAAGCCGGTCGACGCCAGGACCGAAAGCAGCGTCTCCTGCACGTGGAACTCCCCCGGCCCGAGCACCGGGCGCGCCGGCGAGACCTGCAGCAGCCACGGGTGCCGCAGGTGCAGGTCCCACAGCGAACCGGCCAGGGCCAACGCGGCCGAGCGCCACCCGTCGGACGACGGAAAAGCCGACGGCAGCTCGCCCAGGGTCCGGTCGTACATGAGGTCGACCAGCTCGGTCTTGCCCGGCACGTACGTGTACAGCGCCATCGCCGTGCGGCCGAGGCGTTCCCCGACCGCGCGCATCGACAGCGCCGCCATGCCATCGGCGTCCGCGATCTCGATCGCCGCCGCGACGATCGCCTCGACGGACAGGCCCGGCTTGGGCCCCGGGCCGGTGCGCGGCGCCACCACCCGCGGCCCCCACAACAGCTCCATGGACCGCCGGGCGTCGCCCTGACCCGCGAAGACGACCACCTTGCCGACTCCTTACACCCTAAAGTAATGTACGCTGGAGAATCACTTTACAGCCTAAACTATCTAGAAGGACGGTATGACTTCACCCAGGCGGGCCGCCGACACCCACGACGTGATCGAGGTCCGGGGGGCCCGGGAGAACAACCTGACCGGCATCGACCTGGACATCCCGAAGCGCCGGCTCACGGTGTTCACGGGCGTGTCCGGCTCCGGCAAGTCGTCCCTGGTCTTCGGCACCATCGCGGCCGAGTCCCAGCGGCTGATCAACGAGACCTACAGCGCCTTCCTCCAGTCGTTCATGCCGAGCCTCTCGCGCCCGGACGTCGACCTGCTGGAGAACCTCAGCGCGGCCATCGTCGTCGACCAGGAGCGGATGGGCGCCAACTCGCGCTCCACGGTCGGCACCGCGACCGACGCCTACGCCATGCTGCGGATCGCCTTCTCGCGGCTCGGCGAACCGTACGTCGGCACGTCCGGCGCGTTCAGCTTCAACCTGCCCGAAGGCATGTGCCCGGCCTGCGAGGGCCTCGGCCGCGTGTCGGACCTCGACGTGCACGCCCTGCTCGACTTCGACCGCTCGCTCAACGAAGGCGCGGTCGTCGTCCCCGGCTGGGCGCCCGACAGCTGGTACGTCCAGATCTACGTCGCCTCCGGGTTCTTCGACCCGGACACGAAGATCCGCGACTTCACGACCGAGCAGCTCGACGACCTGCTGCACAAGGGGCCGTGCAAGGTGAAGGTCGGCACCAGCAACCTCACCTACGAAGGCCTCGCGGTCAAGGTCAAGCGGCTCTACCTGCAGAAGGACACCGAGTCGCTGCAGCCGCACGTCCGCGGGTTCATCGAGAAGGCCGCGACGTTCAAGACCTGCGGCGAGTGCGGCGGCGCCCGGCTCAACCAGGCCGCGCTGTCGGCGAAGATCGACGGCCGGAACATCGCCGACTGCGCCGCGATGCAGATCAGCGACCTCGCCGAGTTCGTGCGGAACCTCGACGCGCCGTCGATCCGGCCGCTGCTGGGCAACCTGCGCGACACCCTCGACTCGCTGGTCGAGATCGGCCTCGGCTACCTCTCCCTCGACCGCGAGTCCGCGACGCTCTCCGGCGGCGAGGCGCAGCGCGTGAAGATGGTGCGGCACCTGGGTTCCAGCCTCACCGACGTCACCTACGTCTTCGACGAGCCGACCGTCGGGCTGCACCCGCACGACATCGAGCGGATGAACAACCTCCTGTTGTGCCTGCGGGACAAGGGGAACACGATCCTGGTCGTCGAGCACAAGCCGGAGACCATCCGGATCGCCGACCACGTCGTCGACCTCGGTCCCGGCGCGGGCGCCGACGGCGGCCGGCTCTGCTACACCGGCAGCGTCGACGGCCTGCGCGCGTCCGGCACGCTCACCGGCCGCCACCTCGACCACCGGGTGACCCTCCGGGACCGGGTCCGCACGCCGTCCGGGCACGTCTCCATCACCGGCGCCAAGCTGCACAACCTGCGGGACGTCAGCGTCGACGTCCCGCTCGGCGTGCTGACCGTGGTCACCGGGGTGGCCGGGTCCGGCAAGAGCTCGCTGATCCACGGCTCGCTGGCCCACCGCGACGACGTCGTCGTGGTCGACCAGTCGGCGATCCGCGGGTCCCGCCGGTCCAACCCGGCCACCTACACCGGCCTGCTCGACCCGATCCGGGCGGCGTTCGCCAAGGCCAACGGGGTCAAGGCGAGCCTGTTCAGCGCCAACTCCGAAGGCGCCTGCCCGAGGTGCAAGGGCCTCGGCGTGATCTACACGGACCTGGCGATGATGGCCGGGGTCGCCTCGGTCTGCGAAGAGTGCGAGGGCAAGCGGTTCACGCCCAAGGTGCTCACTCATCTGCTGCGCGGCAAGAACATCAGCGAGGTCCTGGCGATGTCGGTCGCCGAGGCCCGCGAGTTCTTCACGACCGGCAACGCGCGGACGGTGCTGGACCGCCTCGCCGACGTCGGCCTCGGCTACCTGACGCTCGGGCAGCCGCTGACCACGCTCTCCGGTGGCGAGCGGCAGCGGCTCAAACTGGCGATCCGGATGGCCGAGAAGGGTTCGACGTACATCCTCGACGAGCCGACGACCGGGCTGCACCTCGCCGACGTCGACCAGCTCCTGGCGCTGCTCGACCGGATCGTCGACGCGGGCAACACGGTGATCGTCATCGAGCACCACCAGGCGGTGATGGCGCACGCCGACTGGCTGATCGACCTCGGCCCCGGCGCCGGCCACGACGGCGGCCGGGTCGTCTTCGAGGGCACGCCCGCCGCGCTCGTCGCGGACGCCTCGACGTTGACCGCCCGCCACCTGCGCGAATACCTGGGGAAGCCGTGAAACCGACCGGCCTGCTCGAAGTGACGGCGGTGCGCCGGGTGACGCCGCGGACGGTGCGCGTCACCTTCACCGGCTCCGGTTTGGCCGGGCTGGAGGCTTGGCCGGACCAGCAGCTGAAGCTCCTGTTCCCGCCGCCGGGCCGCCCGGTGCGGCTGCCGTCGGACGAGGGCGACGTCATGCGCTGGTACCAGGCGTACCTGGCCATCCCCGAGGCCGAGCGCCCGGTGCTGCGCAGCTACACGGTGCGTTCGCGGGATCGCGACCGGATCGACGTCGACTTCGTGCTGCACACCGGCTCGGCGGGCCCGGCCACCGCCTGGGCCTCTCGAGCGAAGCCGGGGGACGTCCTCGGCCGGTACGGCCCGGACCCGGCCTACCGCCGTCCACTGTCCACAGCGGACACCCTGCTGTGCGCGGGCGACGAGACGGCGATCCCCGCCGTCGCCTCCATACTGTCCGAAGTGGACAACGCGGTGGTGTTCCTCGAGGTCGCGGACGCGGCGGAGGAGCAGCCGTTGCCCGGCGAGGTCCGCTGGCTGCACCGGGACGGCGCCGAGCACGGCCGCCGCCTGCTGGAAGCCGTCCGCGACGCGAAGCTGCCGGACGGCTCGGTGGCCGCGTGGCTGGCGGGCGAAGCGGGGATGGTGCGGTCGCTGCGCCGCCACCTCGTCGGCGAGCGCGGCCTGGCGAAGGGCGTCATCGAGTTCACCGGCTACTGGCGGCGCAGCCTGGCCCAGGACGACGCCCCGACCCCGGAGGACCTGGCCGACGCCGCGGAAAAGCTGGCAGACTCGGCCGCGTGGAAGGGCAACTGACGGCCTCGGGCATCGACCCGGCTTCGGTGGTGGCGGCCGAGGAGCTCGGCGGCGGGACGTACAACCGGGCGGTGCGGTTGCGGCTGGCGGACGACCGCCGGCTGGTGCTCAAGATCGCGCCGACGACCGCGGGCCTGACGTACGAACACGACCTGCTGGCGACCGAGGCGGAGTACTACCGGCTGGCATCCGGGCCGCTGCCGTCGGTGGTGGGCGCCGGGCCGGGGTTCCTGCTGATGACGGAGGTGCCGGGCGAGCCGTGGAACCGGACGCCCGGCGCCGGCCCGCACCTGCGCGCCGAACTGGGCGCGATCGTGGCGCGCCTGCACGAGACGACCGGCGACGGGTTCGGCTACCTCCAGGACCCCCTGCACCGAACGTGGTTTTCGGCGTTTCGCGCGATGGTGGACGCGGTACTGGCGGACGCCGTCCGCTACCGGGTGCGGCTGCCGCGCCCGGCCGCGGAGATCGCGCACCTGGTCCGCCGCCACGAGCCGCTGCTGGAGCCGGTCACGACGCCGGTCCTGGTCCACTTCGACCTGTGGCAGGGCAACATCCTGGTGCGGGACGGCCGGGTGTCGGGCATCGTCGACGCCGAGCGCGCGTTCTGGGGCGACCCGGTGGCGGAGTTCGTTTCGCTGACGCTGTTCCACGAACCTGACCAGCCGTTGCTGGAGGGCTACGGCGTGGCCCGCTTCGACGCCCCGGCCCGGCGCCGGCTGACGTTGTACCGCATCTACCTGGGTTTGATCCTCCTGGCGGAGATGGTGCCGCGGCAGGACACGAACGCGGACCGGCAGCGGTTCGTCTCCGCGTGGCTGGCGGAGAACCTCGACGCGGCCCAGCGGGCGCTGTGATGACGTCGCAAATCCGCCAGCCCGCGGAGGCCGTGCGCGCTTAGGGTCGCGGGCATGCCGAGCCGCGAGATCGTCGAGAACGCCTGGAAAGCCTTCGCCACGCACGACGCGGACCGGATCTCCGCCGTCTTCACCGAGGACGCCGAATGGCTGGCACCGCCGGGCAACGCCACCGCGGTCGCCCTGGGCGGCCCCTCCCACCTGGTCGGCCGGAAAGCGATCGTGCAGTTCCTCGCCGAGGACTTCCCGCGCTTCTTCGCCAGCGACGTCACGGTGACGTTCCACGGCTTCCACGCGGACGGCGACCGGGTGGTCGTGGAGGAGACGATGACGGCCACCCTGGCCAACGGCAACCGCTACGCCAACGACTACTGCTTCGTCTTCGAACTCCGCGACGGGCTCGTCCACCGGGTCCGCGAGTACATGGACACCGCCCGCGGCCACCGCATGGTCTTCAGTGAGACCGGCTGAGCACGCGCTGTTATGGAGCAGCCCCCGCACCGGCGAACCGATACCGTGCTTTCCGTGCGCTCCGAAATCGTGGTCCCGCTGCTCATCCGCGACCTCACCGAAGCCGACCTGCCCGACTGCGGCTGGTCGGGCTCCCGGCTGCACCTCGAACACGTGGCCCAGGAACTCCGCCGGGACGACGCCGACTACCTCGTCGCCTGCGCGGCGCGGTCCGGGCGGCCCGTCGGCAAAGGACTGATCGACTACCGGCAGACCGCCGGCGCGGGCACCATCGGGCAGCTCGCCGTGCACCCGGTCCTGCAGTCGTGCGGGATCGGGACCGCGCTGGTGCTCGCGGCCGAGGACCGGATCCGGGCACGCGGCCTGCGCCGGGCCGAGCTGGGCGTCGAAGTGGACAACCCCCGTGCGCGCAAGTTGTACGAGCGGCTCGGCTACGTCGCCTACGGCTGTCAACCCGACGGCTGGGACGAAGAAGGTCCCGACGGCTCGATCCGCCGCCGCGAAACCACCTGCACCCTCATGCGGAAGCCGCTGTGATCACGCGAACACCAGCGACACCAGCTCGTCGACGAACGGCTCCACCAGCTCCGCCCCCGTCCGGTTGAGCACGCTGTGGAACAGCGCCACCCGC
>NZ_MUMI01000184.1 GCF_002155975.1 Amycolatopsis kentuckyensis | reverse complement strand
GCCGTCGACGGCCAGCTCCATCCCGTTCACGTAGCTCGAGTCGTCCGAGGCGAGGAACAGCGCGACCGTCGCGATCTCGTCGGGGCGGCCCATCTTTCCCCGCGGGATCAGGGATTCGAACTGGCGCATCGTCTCCTCGTCGAACAACTCCTCCTGCTTGGGCGTGGCGACCTGGCCGGGAGTCAGCACGTTCACCCGGATCCGCCGGTCCTTCAACTCGGCCAGCCACACGCGGGCGTAGGCCTGCTGCACGGCCTTGCTCGCCGCGTACACGCTCCACTCGGGGTAGCCCTTGAGTGAGGCGTTGGACCCGGTCATGAAGATCGAGCCGCCGTCGTTGAACAGCGGCAGCGCCTTCTGCACCGTGAACAGCGTCCCGCGCGCGTTGAGCCCGAAGGTGGTATCGAAGTGCTCCTCGGTGATCTCGCCGAGCCCGCGCTGCTCGCCCGTCCCGGCACTGGCCCACAAGACGTCGATCGCGCCCTTTTCCCGCTTGACCGTGTCGAACAAGCGGTCCAGATCCGCCAGGTCGGCCGCATCGCCCTGCACGCCGGTGACGTTCCGGCCGATCTGCTCGACGGCGTCGTCCAGCGTTTCCTGCCGCCGGCCCGTGATGAAGACGTGCGCGCCTTCGTCGACGAACAGCTTGGCACCGGCCAGCGCCAGACCGCTTGTTCCGCCCGTGATCACCGCGACCTTGCCATCGAGCTTTCCCACGATCACTCCCGTTGAATCGACGAGGTGTTATGTACACCGATCTGTGTGCCTAACGTAGCGGGCAGTCGGCCGAGGCGCAAGCTATGTACACCGGGCGTTACCCGGCGCGCTATGCTGGGGATATGACGGAGTTGGCGAAGGGGCCCCAAGGTCGGCGCCGCGGCCGGGGGGCGCGCGAGCGCATCCTCAGCGCGTCACTGCAGCTGTTCCGCGAGCAGGGCATCAACCACACCGGCATGGACCAGCTCTGCGCGGTGGCCCAGGTCTCCAAGCGCACGGCCTACCAGCACTTCGCCGGCAAGGACGAGCTCGTCACGGAATACCTGCGCCGATTCGATCCCGACGTCATGCCCGGCGTGTTCGACCGCGCCGACCTCACACCCCGCGAACGACTCCTCGCGGCCTTCGAGGTGCCCACGGCCGCGACACAGGGGACCGAGGACGTCACGCCCCTGTGTCCCTACATCGCGGCGTCCGTCGAAATCAGCGACCCGCAACACCCCGCACGCCAACGGGCGCACGACTACAAGAAAGCCGTCGCCGCCCGGCTCGCCGACACCGCTCGCGAAGCAGGCGCCACCAACCCCGAACAACTCGGCGAACAACTGGCGCTGCTGCTCGACGGCGCCTCGGCCCGCAACCGGGCCCTCAACGCCGAAACCTTCCCCACCGCCAAAGCCATCGCCGCCGTCCTCATCGACAACGCCATTGGCCCCGGAGCTCCTTGATCGCTGGGAGTTGCGGCTGCACGGACCCAGGCCTTGCGTGCGGTGCTGTCAGGTCAGGCCGTCGACGTGCCGAGCCGGCCAAGATGCCGGGCGAAGAACCGGGCCGCGCTGCCGGTCTCGAAGCTGGGCACCTCGAAATGCCCGCGCCGCCAGGTCGATACCGAGTCTCACGGAAGGCTTGGCGCGACCCGCACGATCGTCCTTCCGGGTGAGTGGTGGCGAGAGCCGAACGCGGCGGGTGCCTCGGCGAGCGGCACGACGTCTCCGACGAGGGGGCGCAGTCGCCCGGCCCGCAGCCGCCGGGCGAGGTCGGTGAGCCGGGCGCGGTCCGGCTCGACGACGAAGAACACCGCTCGTCCGTCCTTCGGCCGTGCGGTCGGGGGAGCGGCGATGGTGACGAGGGTGCCGCCCGGGCGGACAACGGCCGCCGAGCGCTCGAGGACTTCGCCGCCGAAGACGTCGAGCACCACGTCCACCTCGGCGGCGTGCGCCCAGTCGCCGCTGTCGAGGGCGAAGAACTCCTGCGCGCCGAGGCCGAGCACGAGGTCGCGGTGCTCGGTTCGGCCGGTGGCGAGCACGCGGGCGCCGGCCTCGTGGGCGAGCTGGACGGCGAGGGAGCCGACTCCGCCCGCGGCGCCGTGGACCAGCACGGTCTGGCCGGTCGTGAGGCCCGCGTGGTCGAACAGGCCCTGCCAGGCGGTCAGCCCGGAGACGGGCAGCGCGGCGGCCGCGGTGTGGTCGATGTCCGCCGGGAGCGGGGCGAGGTTGCGGGCTTCCACCGCGGTGTATTCGGCCAGGGTTCCGTTGCGGGCCCAGTCGGTCAGCCCGAAGACCCGCTGACCCACGGTGAGCCCGGTGGTGCCGTAGCCGAGTTCGGCCACGGTGCCGGACAGCTCGTGCCCGGGGACGCTGGGGGTCCGGTCACGGCCGGCGCGGTCGGTCCAGGTGGCAGGCCAGTCGAGCTCTCCGGGGGTGAAGCTCGCGGCGTGCACGCGCACGACGACGTCGTTTTCGGTGGCGTGGGGCCGGGGCAGCTCGGTCAGGGTGAGGCCGGCGACGCCCGCGTCGCGGTCGTTGACGGTGATCGCTTGCATGGTCGAGTCCTTTCGGGACGTCAGCTCGGCCACGGCGAGCCGGTGATGCGTTCGACGGTTGTCGTGCGCCGGAAGCCGGGGACGAAGTGGTCGAGGTAGTCGGAGTTGACGGTTCCGTTCGTGGTGTCGGGGCGGTGGCGGAGGCCGTCGACGGTGGTGCGCAGGAATTCGCTCTTGAAGTTCCCGCGAGGGTGGGCGGCGAGGATTTCGGCCAGCTGGTCGCCGTCCAGTTCGTCGAGCCCGAAACCGAGCACGTCGGTCAGGACACCCCAGTGGGTGACCGCGATTTCCGGGCGCATCCGGCCGGGGATGCCCGGGGTCGTGTGCAGCGCGATCGCGGTCCAGACGGTGTCGGTGGCGGCGGCCGGGAAACCGCGATCGAGCAGGAACTTGCGTGCGTGGTCGGCGCCGTCGACTTCGAAGCGCTGCTCGACGTCGGAGAACGGCGTGAGGAGACCGGCGTCGTGGAACAGGGCCGCCACGTAGAGCAGTTCCGGGTCCGGTTGCACACCGAGCCGGCGTGCGTGCATCAGGGCGAAGAAGTAGACCCGCCGCGAGTGGTGGTAGAGGAGGGGACTGGTCGTTTCCCGGATGTGCGCGGTCGCCTCGGCGACTGCCGCCGTATCGGGAACTTCCAGGCCCGCGATGACTTCTGACATGTCTCCATGCTGCGCGGCGAGCGCCTCTCCGCGCCGCCTTCGTCCGGCCGGAAACCCCTCAAATCCGGACGGGGGATCGACGGTGTGCTAGCAATGACGGATGTCCGTTCACCGCGTCGCGTTCCTCGTCTACGACGGGGTCACCTTGCTGGACCTCGCCGGTCCCGCGGAGGTGTTCAAGGAGGCGAACCGGTTCGGCGCGGGCTACCGGACGGTGCTGCTGTCGCCGACCGGGGCGGACGTCACGTCGAGCCTCGGGGTCCGGATCGCGGTCGACGGCGCCGTCGCCGCGGAGCCGGCCCATGACACGTTCCTGGTGGTCGGCTCCGACGTCCATCCCCGTACCCGCGTCCCCGCCGACCTGGCGAAGGCCGCCCGGATCCCGGCTGCGCGGGCCGGCCGGGTCGCGTCGATCTGCACCGGGGCGTTCGTGCTGGCCGCCGCGGGCCTGCTCGACGGCAAGCGCGCCACCACGCACTGGCAGGTCGCGCCCGAGCTCGCCGCCCGATGCCCGTCCTGCCGCGTCGAACCCGACGCGATCTACGTCCGCGACGGCACCACCTACACGTCGGCGGGGGTGACGGCCGGCATCGACCTGGCGCTCGCCCTGGTCGAAGAGGACCACGGACCGGACCTGGCTCGCGACGTCGCCCGCGCCCTGGTGGTGTACATGAAACGGGCGGGTGGGCAGTCGCAGTTCTCCGCGCCGCTGCAGGGGGCACCGCCCCGCTCGTGGGCATTGCAAACGATCACCGCTCTGGTGACGGCGGATCCGGCCGGGGACCATTCGCCCGGTGAGCTCGCGAAGCACCTCAACGTGAGCACCCGGCACCTGACCCGGCTCTTCCACGACGAGCTGGCCACGACTCCCGCCCGTTACGTCGAGAACATCCGGTTCGGCCTGGCCAGGGCGCTGCTCGACCAGGGGCACACCGCGACGCAGGCGGCGGCCCTCGCCGGGTTTCCCAGCTACGAGAGCCTGCGGCGGGTCTTCGCGCGGAAGCTGTCGATCAGCCCCGCCGCCTACCAGCGACGGTTCCGTACGGCTCGCCGCTGACCGGTCGACCGGGCCGCAGCACGAGATCGACCAGGGGATTCGCGGCGGCTCGCAGTCAGTCCACGTCCGCCGGCGGTGCACCGGCCGCCGTCCGGCAAGGACGCCCGAGCCGGTTACAGCCAGTCGTGCTCGTGGGCGTAGCGGGCCGCTTCGTGGCGGGTGCGGGTCTGGGTCTTCTGCATCGCGTTGGACAGGTAGTTGCGCACCGTGCCCTCGGCCAGGTGGAGCCGGCCCGCGATCTCGGCCACCGAATACCCCTCGCGCGTCGCGCGCAGGACGTCGAGCTCGCGTTCGGTCAGCGGGCAGTCGTCGACGACGGCGAGCGCCGAGACGTCCGGGTCGATCCAGCGCTTGCCCGCGTGCAGGGCCTGGATCACCGCGGTGATGTGCGCGGGCTCCGCGGCCTTGCTGACGAACCCCTGGACGCCCAGCTTCAGCGCCTTCCGCAGCACGCCGGGGCGGGCGTGCCGGGTCAGCATGAGGACGACCTGCTCCGGGCGGACCCGCCGGATTTCCGCGACCGCGCCGAGACCGTCCACAGTGGGCATCTCCAGGTCGATGACGAGCACGTCGGGCCGGTGCCGCAGGGTGGCCGCCACCGCCTGCTCGCCGTCCTCGGCCTCGGCGAGCACGGTGATCCCGCCCTCCAGCGGCAGCAGCGCCGCCAGGGCCTTGCGCAGCAGGACTTCGTCGTCGGCGAGCACCACGGTCGTCATCGGACGGCCCTGTCGAGCTCCGGGAACGCCACCGCGGTCAGGAACCGGCCGTCCTCGTGCGACACCTCGAGCTCTCCTCCGTTCTCGGCCAGCCGGTGCCGCAGCGCCGAAAGGCCGCCGAGCGGGCCCGGCTCGCCCGCGCCGTCGTTGACGATCGCGATGCCGGTGCGGCCGAGCGTGATCCGGACGTGCCGGGCCTCGGCGTGGCGCAGGATGTTCGTCGTCGTCTCGCGCAGCACCTGGCCGAGCAGCTCGCCGACGCGGGTGTCCGGCTCGGCTTCCCGTTCGAGGCGCACGTGGATGCCCGCGGCCTCGAACAGGTTCTTCGCGTTCTCCAGCTCCGCGGTCAGGTTGAGCCGGCGCTGGGCGTAGGCGAGCTCCTTGGTCTGGACGATCGTGTCGCCGACGAGCGTGTGCACCTCGCGCAGCTCCTCCCGCGCGCGGCTCGGGTCGGCGTCCAGGAGCTTCTCCGCGAGCGCCACCTTCAGCTTCACCACGTGCAGCGTGTGACCTTGGATGTCGTGCAGGTCGCTCGCGAAGCGGACGCGCTCCCGGGCGACGGCCAGTTCCGCTTCCCGCTCGCGTGCCTGTTCGAGCTCCGCGACCAGGTCGAACAGGCGCTGGGTGGCGAACATGAACGCGGTCGAGATCAGCACGGCGATCGCCGGGACGGCGACGTACTGCACCAGCCGTGCGCCGGTGTGGTCGGGGTGCACGAGCACGTTGGGCAGGCCCAGGACCGCGACCAGCACGGCGACCCCGAAGAGGGCCGCGAGCCGGTGGCGGCGCAGCGGCGGGACGAGGAACGACCCGACGATGGACACGCCGTAGAACGCGGCGGTGTCGTCCGTCAGCGCCCCGGCCAGCCAGACCACCGCGGTGACGGCCAGGCTCGGCCGCGCGACGCGGAGGTAGTCGCCCGCCGTCCAGCGTTCGGCGGTCGCCAGCGCCGCGACGAGCCCGACGATCTGGATGCCCGCGTGCCACCAGGACCCGGCGGTGAGCCCCAGCAGCAGCAGGCCGACGAACGCCAGCGGCGGCACCGTCGTGATGAGGTTGAGCCGGCGCAGCCGGTCCTGCACGGCTCCGCCGGACCACCTCCGGCGGGTCTCGGTCATGGTCCTCCGGGGTCGGCGCGGTCCCCGCCAGCATGCCGCACCCGCCGGGACCCGACCAGTGACGCCACGTCATGCTTGCGGGGCCGGAATGTCACGGTGCGGTGGTGACGCGAGCGCACTGCCGCCCGGCCGTGATCGGCGCTGGAATCGCAGCATGTCCACCACACCCGTCATCGACGTCGATCGCCTCACCCTCACCTACGGCGGTTTCCCCGCCGTGAAGGACCTTTCGTTCCAAGTGGAACGCGGAGAGCTGTACGCCCTGCTCGGCACCAACGGCGCCGGGAAGACCTCGACGCTGGAAACGGTCGAAGGCCACCGCACGCCGACCTCGGGTGCCGTGCGGGTGTTCGGGAAGGACCCCCGCGACCGCGCCGCCGTCCGCCCGCGGATGGGGATCATGCTGCAGGAGAGCGGGTTCTCCCCGGACCTGACGGTGCGCGAGACCGTCGGCCTGGTCGGGCGGCTCACCGAACGCCCCGACGACGTCGGGCGCGTGCTCGGCGTCGTCGGCCTCACCGGCAAGGCCGGGACCAAGGTGGGGCAGCTCTCGGGCGGTGAGAAGCGGCGGCTGGACTTCGCCACCGCCGTGTACGGCACCCCCGAGCTGGTCTTCCTCGACGAACCGACCACCGGCCTGGACATCCAGTCCCGCGACG
Source organism: Amycolatopsis kentuckyensis (assembly GCF_002155975.1). Lineage (GTDB taxonomy): Bacteria > Actinomycetota > Actinomycetes > Mycobacteriales > Pseudonocardiaceae > Amycolatopsis > Amycolatopsis kentuckyensis. Next base: position 8,651 of record NZ_MUMI01000184.1, on the reverse strand, counting down.
CGCTGTGGGCCGCGGTGGACCGGCTGCGCGAGGACGGCTCGACCGTCGTGCTGACCACCCACTACCTCGAAGAGGCCCAGCAGCGCGCCGACCGCATCGGGCTGATGCACCAGGGCGCCTTCCACCGCGAGGGCACCGTCGCCGAGCTGACGCGGACCCTGCCCGCGACCATCCACTTCGGACTGCCGCCGCACGCGCCGTCGCCGCCGCTGCTGGCTTCGCGGGGCGGCGACGGCAAGTTCCTCGTCGAGACCTTCGGCCTGCAGAAGGACCTGCACACGCTGCTCGGCTGGGCCGAAGACCACGCCGTCGAGCTGCAGGACCTGGCGGCCGGGCCGACCCGGCTCGACGACGTCTTCCGCGCCATCGAACACTCCTGAGAGAAGGACCCCCATGCTCACGATCGCCCGCGGCGAGTTGATCCAGATCTTCCGCAACCGCCTGGTGCTGGTCACCGCCCTGGTGCTGCCGGCCGCGCTGAGCGCGTTCTTCGTCACCAAGCACGACGTCTTCACCGAGGTGGGGAGCCTCGGCTACCTCGCCACCCTCGCCCTGTTCCTCGTGGCGGGCATCGGCCTGTACACGACGTCGGTGACCACGCTGGCCGCCCGCCGCCAGAACCTGTTCCTCAAGCGCCTGCGCTCCACCGCGGCGGGCGACACCGGCATCCTCGCCGGGCTGCTGCTGCCGATCACCGTGCTGTCGGTGGTCCAGATCGCCGTCATCCTCGGCGCGCTGGCCGCGGTCACCAGCACCCCGGCGGACCCGCTGCTGCTGGTCGCGGCGGTGGTGTCCGTGGTGGCCATGATGATCGCGCTGGGCCTGGCCACGGCCGGCCTGACGAACTCGCCGGAGCACGCGCAGGTCACCACGCTGCCGGTCAGCCTCGGCGTGCTCGCCGTGTCGGGCTGGGTCGGCGTCACCGGCACCGGCGAGTTGACGCTGCTCAAGCGTCTGCTGCCCGGCGGTTCGGCGACCGAGCTGGTGCTGAACGCCTGGAACGGCGGCGTCCCGATCGCCGACTCGCTCGTCCTCTTCGCACCGACGCTCGCCTGGGTCGTCGTCGCCGTCACGCTGGCCGCGCGGCTTTTCCGCTGGGAGCCGCGCCGATGAACCGCGGCCGGAAGAAGGGAATCCGAATCGTGTCAACCATGCTGCGCCAAACCCTGCTCACCGCCGCGGTCGCCGTGCTCGGCGCGACGGCCGTGTCCCCGGCGTCCGCCGCGACCGGCCCCGCCTGGGGACCGTGCCCGGCCGGCGCCTTCCCAGTCCCGGACCTGCAGTGCACGACTTTGAAGGTGCCGCTGGACTACGCCGATCCGGGCGGCCGCACGATCGACATCGCGGTGTCGCGCATGCCGAGCAAGCACCCGGAGAAGCGGCGGGGCGTGCTGTTCACCAACCCGGGTGGCCCCGGCGGCGAAGGCCTGGACTACCCGCAGGTGCTGAAGTACCTGAAGCTGCCGCAGAGCGTGCTGGACGCCTACGACGTCATCGGGTTCGACCCGCGGGGCGTCGGGCGCAGCACGCCGGTGACGTGCGACCTCACCCCGGCGCAGCTGGCGATCGGCAACCTGCCCTACGCCGACGGCCCGGCCGACGTCGTGAACCAGGCGAAGCTGGCGAAAACCGAGGCGCGGCAATGCCGGGACGCCGTCACCGGTCCGATGCTGCCCCACGTCACCACCGCGAACACCGCGCGGGACATGGACCGCATCCGGGCGGCGCTCGGCGAGGCCACGCTGTCCTACCTCGGTGCGTCCTACGGCACGTACCTGGGCGCGGTGTACACGACGATGTTCCCGGACCGCGGCGACCGGATCGTGCTTGACAGCAATCTCGGCCCGGGCGGCTACGACATCACCGCGATGCGGTCGTTCGCGCGAGGCATGGAAGACCGTTTCCCGGACTTCGCGAAGTTCGCCGCGGCGCACCCGGAGTACGGCCTCGGCCGCACGCCGGCCGAGGTGACGGCCAAGTTCCACGAGCTGGCGGCGCGGTTGGACCGTGCCCCGGTGGCGGACGTGACGGGCTCGATCTTCCGCGGCCTGACGTTCAGCGGCCTGTACACGACGGACCTGGCCCCGCTGGCCTCGGATTGGCGGGCTCTCGATCAGGGCCGCGCACCGCAGCCACCGGTCGAGCTGGGCTCGGTCGAGAACCTCTTCGCGTCCCGGTTCGCGGTCATCTGCGGCGACTCGGCGTGGCCGAGGTCGGTGGGGACGTACCAGCTGAACGTGGCCGTCGACCGCATCCGCTACCCGCTGCTCGGCGCGGCCACGGCCAACATCTCGGCGTGCGCCTACTGGGCGCCCCCGAAGGAGCCACCGGTGCGGATCACCGGCCGCGGCCCGGCGAACGTCCTGATGGTGCAGAACGAACGCGACCCGGGAACGCCGTTGGTGAACGCCCTCGAGCTGCGTGCGGCCTTCGGCGAGCGAGCCCGGCTGGTGACGGTCGACCAGGGCGGCCACGGCGTGTACCTGGGGCTCGACCAGTGCGCGAACACCGCGGTGACGAACTACCTGGCGACGGGGGAGCGGCCCGCGCGTGACATGCACTGCGCGGCTCAGCCCGGCGGGGATTCCTGAGGGACCGCGCGGCGAGTAAGCGCTCAGCCGGGACGTTCGTGCGGCGAAGCTGCCCTGAATACTCTCGTCCGCGCCGCCGCCGAAGACCGCCGGCCCGTCGGGTGTAGAAGGTGGGTGGGTGGCCGACGGGGGGCGCTGTGGAGCGGACGACGTGTTGTGTCGTGGGTGGTGGGCCGGCGGGCATGGTGCTCGGCTTGCTGCTCGCGAGGGCCGGGGTCGAGGTCACGGTGCTGGAGAAGCACGAGGACTTCCTGCACGACTTCCGCGGCGACACCGTGCATCCGGCGACCCTGCAGCTCCTTGACGAGCTGGGGCTGGGGGAGCGGTTCGCGCGGTTGCCCCAGACCCGGATCGTCGACGTGGTCCTGCCGGACGGCGCCGGTGGGGTCCGGCGGATCGGGGATTTCGGTGCGTTGCGGCGGTGGGGGGTGCGGCACCCGTACGTGGCCGTCGTTCCCCAGTGGGATCTGCTGAACCTGCTGGCCGACGCGGCGCGGGCGGAACCGGGGTTCCGGCTCGCCATGGGGACGGCGGTGACGTCGCTCGTCCAGGAGGGCGGCCGGGTTGCCGGGGTCCGCTACCGCACGAGCGGGCCCGGCGGCGAAACGGTCGAAGGCGAGATCCGCGCGGATCTCACGATCGCCGGCAACGGCCGGAATTCGGTCCTGCCGGCGGCGGCCGGACTGGGCTCGACCGAGTTCGCCGTTCCGTTCGACACCTGGTGGTTCCGGCTTTCGCGGCGCGAAGGCGAGCAGGTCGCCCAACTGACCCGACGGCCGGGCCGGGGACGTTTCGCGATCGTCATCCCTCGGGAGGGCTACTTCCAGATCGGGTACGTCGCCCGCAAGGGCACCGACGGCCGGCTGCGTGCCCGCGGCATCGACGCGTTCCGGCGTGATGTGGCCGAACTCCTCCCCGAGTACGCCGACCGGGTCGGCGAGCTGGCTTCGATGGACGACGTCAAGCTGCTCGACGTCCGGCTCGACCGGCTGCGCCGGTGGCACGTCGAGGGCTTGCTGTGCATCGGCGACGCGGCGCACGCCATGTCGCCGGTCGGGGGCGTCGGCATCAACCTCGCCGTCCAGGACGCCGTCGCGACCGCGACCCTGCTGGCCGAGCGGCTACTGCGGGGTGCGGTGCGCGGGACCGACCTCGCCCGGATCCGGCGGCGCCGGCTGCCGTCGCTGCTGCTGGTGCAGGCCTTGCAGCGGTTCATGCACGCCGACCTCGCCGGCCCGCTCGTGTCCGGGAGGCAGGCAGGTCCGGCGGGCCGGCTCATGACCGCGGCGCAGTGGTTGCCCGGCCTGCGGACGCTGGCGGTGTACCTCGTCGGCGTGGGCCTGCGCCCGGAGCGAGCCCCGGCGTTCGCCCGGCGCGGCGTCACCCCGGAAGATCGGTTGGCTGCCTGACCGAGCGGGCGTGGTCGCTACCCCACGCTCAGCGAACCCTCGGCCGAAAGTACGAGACGAGCTCGCCTCAGCCGGTGCCGGGGCGCGGCGCGTCCTAACTTCCCGGTATGACTACCGAAACGGCGCGGGAGAACCCGCCCAGCACGATCATCGCCGCCTTCTTCGGCTTCCTGGTCTCCACGGTGTCCGCGATCGCCGGCGGGCTGCTCGTCCTGAGCGCGCGCGACGAGATCGCGGCGGCTCTGCGACGCTCCGATCCCGCGCTGGCACCGGACCAGCTCGACCGGCTCACCCTGGTCGCGCAGGCCGTGCCGGTCGCCATCGCCGCGGTCATCGCGGTGGTGTACCTGTGGCTGTCGTTCAAGCTCAAGGCCGGCCGCAACTGGGCTCGCGTCACGCTGACTGTCTTCACCCTGCTGCAGGCGGCTTCGCTGCTCACCACCGAACCGTCGTGGGCGGGCTACCTGAGCTGCGGGGTGGCCGTCGTCGCGACCGTGCTCAGCTACCTGTCGCCGTCCAACCGCTACATCGCCGGGGTCCGGCGCGCGGGCTGAACCGGGGCGCGGGATCATGACGGCCATGCGCAGAGCGGGGGCCCGGGCCCGGCGCGGCATGCTCGGCACCGAGCTCGCCGCGCTGGTCGCGGCGGTCATCGCCGACGTGGTGCTGGTGCTGCGCGTGCCCGGCGGCAGCGGGGGCTGGGCGGCGCCGCTCACCGGGCTCCTGGCTTCCACCGGGACGGCGATCCCGGTGCTGGCCGTGCTGCGGCGGCGCTTCCCCCGCCACGTCGGCGTGCTGGGGAGCGTCGTCGCCGCGCTGTCGGCGATCGGCACGGTCGTGGCGGTCACCGCGCACGTCCGGAGCCAGCCGCCGTTCGCCGAGATCGTGGCCGCCGGGCTGCTCGCGGCCGCCGCCGGGCGCAAGCTCGAACCGCAGCACGCCGCCGTCTTGGCGCCGGCGCTCGGTGCGGTGATGATCGCCGCGCCCCTGCTCCGCTACGGCGCCGGCGAGCCGGAGACGTTGCTGGCGGTGGCGGCCGCGGCGTACTGGGGTGCCTGCCTCGGCGTCGGGCTGATCCTGCGGGCGGCGGATGCCCGGCAGCGGGCCGCGCTGGACCGGGTGCGCAGCCAGGAACGCCTGCAGCTGGCCAGGGAATTGCACGACCTGGTGTCCCACCACGTCAGCGGGATCGTCGTCCGCGTGCAGGCCGCCCGGGCGATCGCCGAAGCGAATGCGGACGTCGGCGGGCACGCGGCGGTCTACCGCGAGATCGAGGAAGCCGGCGGTGCGGCACTGGCCGCCGCGCGCCGGCTGGTCGGGATGCTGCGGGACACCCGCGACGTGCCCCTGCTGTCCGGTGCCCTCCTCGGTGACGCGGTGCGCGCGGCCGCCGGCTCCTTCGCCCGCGTGGACGTCGCCGAGGAACTGGACCAGCTGCCGGTGCCGCCCCAGGTGAGCACGACCGTCCACCGCGTCGTGACCGAAGCGCTGACCAACGCCCGCCGGCACGCGCCGGCCGCGACCGAGGTGGTCGTCGCCGCCCGCGTCGAGGCCGACGACCTCGTGCTCGAGGTGCGCAACGACGGTGCCACCGCGACGGCCGCTCCCGGCGGGTTCGGGATCATCGGCATGACCGAGCGGCTGGCCATGCTCGGCGGCAGCCTGACCGCGGGGCCGGAACCCGGGGCGCGCTGGCGGGTCGCGGCGCGGCTGCCGCTCGCCGGCGAGGACGCGCCCTTCGACGCCTTGCCGAGGGGGCTCTGATGACCATCCGGGTGCTCGTCGCCGACGACCAGGTGCTGGTGCGCACCGGGTTCCGGCTGGTGCTGGACGCCGCGCCGGACATCGAGGTGATCGCCGAAGCCGCCGACGGGGAGACCGCGGTCCGGCTGGCGCGGCAGCTGCGGCCGGACGTCACGCTGATGGACATCCGGATGCCCAAAGTGGACGGTCTGCGGGCCACCGAACTGCTGGCCGGCCCGGCGGTCGCGCAACCGCTGCGCGTGGTGGTGGTGACGACCTACGACGCGGACGAGAACGTCTACGCCGCCCTGCTCGGCGGCGCCAGCGGGTTCCTGCTCAAGGACGCGGGCCCGCAGCTGCTGGTCGACGCGGTCCGGGCAGCGGCCGGCGGGGAGGCGATGGTGTCGCCTTCGGTGACCGTGCGCCTGCTGGCCCGGTTCACCGAAAAGGCGCGGCAGCGCGCGCAGGGGACCCCGGGCCTGCTGACCGATCGCGAGTCCGATGTGGTGCTCGCGGTGGCCCGCGGCCGGACCAACGCCGAGATCGCCGACGACCTCCGCGTCTCCCTCTCGACGGTCAAGACGCACCTGGCGAGCGTGCAGCGCAAGCTGGAACTGCGCAACCGCACCGAGATTGCCGTCTGGGCGTGGCAGCGCGGGTTGCTGGGATGACCTTGACCGGTGTGCGAGACTCGCCCAGTGTGCGGTCAGCGCGGTGACCGTCCCGGCCGGGCGGCGTGAAGTGCCGGAGCGGGTGCGGATGGCGGGACGCCGGGTGGTGCAGGCGGTGCTGGACCAGGCGCTCGCCGCCGGCTTGGGGATGTTCGCCGCGCTCGCGGTCGGCCTCCTCGTCATTCCCTTGCTGCGGTGGGGATGGGTGCCGCCGAAAACGATCCTGTGGGGCCCGGCGATCACGTTCTTCGCGGTCAACTACGCCTGTGACGCCCTGATCCACATCTGGATCCCGTTGCGCCGGGGCGGGGTCACCCCGGGCATGCTGGTCATGGGACTGCGGGTCGAAACCCTGCGCGGCGGGCCGCCCAAAGCGCGCGCCTACGTTTTCCGGTGGCTGCTGATGACGGTCGACGGCTTGCTGTTCGGGCTGGTGGCCGTGGTCAGCATCGTGCTTTCCCGGCGGCGGCAGCGGATCGGCGACCTGGTGGCGCGGACCCTCGTGGTGCGCGCGGGTCCTCGTACTTTTGGTTGATCCCGGCGCCGGGAATGCGCGCCATACTCCGGGTGATCATTCACCCGGACGAGGGGCGTCACGTGAAAAACAGGACAGCGAGCCGGTTTCTGATCGCCGCCGTGCTGCTCGCGGTACCGGTGGTTCCCGCGGGAACCGCCGCCGCGGCCACGCCGGACCGCTACACCGGCCAGCAAGTGGCCTGGGGAGCGTGCCCGTTCCCCGTGGCCACTGGCGCGAAGCCGGCCGAATGCGCGGTGATCACCGTGCCGCGGGACTGGGCGGACCCGGATTCCGGAGTGGACCTGAGCGTGTCCGTCAGCCGCGTCGCGGCGACGGGCGAACGTCTCGGCGCGCTGCTGGTGAACCCCGGTGGCCCCGGCGGTCAAGGCAGTTCCCTCGCGGGGGCGCTGGCGGGCCTCGAGCCGAGCGTGAACGAGCGGTACGACCTCATCGGCATGGACCCGCGCGGCACCGGGCACGAAGGGACCACCGACGCCGGGTTCGTCTGCCAGGTACCGGTGGGACGGCTGCCGCAGGGGCCGCTCGACGCGCGTGACCGCTCGGCGGCGAGCATCGCCGAGCACCAGAAGACGCCGCGGGCGATCGCGGAGGCGTGCCAGAGCGACGCGGTCGCGCCGTTCGTCACGACGTGGCAGACCGCGCACGACATGGACCTGATCCGGATCCTGCTCGGGGACGAGAAGCTGAACTACCTGGGCTATTCGTACGGCACCTGGCTCGGCGCCAAGTACGCGTCGTTGTTCCCGCATCGCGCGGGCAAGGTGGTGCTCGACTCCAGCGTCGACTTCGAAGGCCGCCTCCAGGCCGACTTCGAGGCGTTCCCGAAGATCGGCCAGCGGCAGACCGACGAGGTCTTCGTGCCGTGGCTGGCCCGGCAGTTCCCGGCCCAGCTCGGCGCGACCCCGGCCGAGGTGAAGCAGAAGATCGAGCGGCTGCGCGGCTTCTACGCCGGGCTCGGCGTGGCGCCGGATCAGTTCGACGCCCTGTTCGTCGGCAACGGCAACGAGATCCGCTGGATCCTCGTCGCCGCGGTCCTCGTCGCCGGCGCGGGGGAGCTGGACGGCCAGCCGGTCCAGGTCCCGGCCGCGCTCGCCGGACAGCTGGACACCTGGTCGACGACCGTGTTCGGCAAGCGGCTGGACCGGCTGACCGGCGCCGACGTCGCCGCCGGGCTGGCGACCGCGGAACCGGACTACCGCAAGGTTTCCGGGACGCGCTACGCCGTGGCGTGCGGGGACCAGCCGACCAAGTCCGCCGGTTGGTACCGGCGCCTGTCCGACCGGCAGGGCCCGCAGTACCCGATCTTCGGCTGGGCCTACGGACTGACCGAGCCGTGCGGGTTCTGGTCCGACCGGCCCCGGCAGGCCCTGGCCGAGCTGCCGCCCGAGGCGGCGGCCAGCGTGCTGGTGGTCCAGGGTGAGTTCGACCCGCAGACCGGTTACGAGCAAGCGCGTTCGGCGGTCCGCGCCGCCGGGGTCCCGCTGGTGTCGGTCGACGACGCCGCGTTCCACGGCCAGTACGCCCTGGGCGGCAACCCGTGCGTCGACGGCATGGTCAACGTCTTCCTGACGGCGAATTCCCGGCCGGGCTCGGTCACCTGCCCGGGCGTGCCCCTGCCCGGCGAGGACCGCGTCTTCCCGGTGGCCGGCCCGCGGATTCCGGTGATCCGATCCGGAGCGAGCTGGCCCGGAGTGAGCTG
>NZ_MUMI01000183.1 GCF_002155975.1 Amycolatopsis kentuckyensis | reverse complement strand
TGGTCGGCGGCCGGTGGTCGACGGCCGGTGGTCGACGGCCGGTGGTCGACGGCCGGTGGTCGACGGCCGGTGGTCGGCGGCCGGTGGTCGGCGACGCAGTGGTCGGCGGCGCGGTGGCCAGCTGCCGGTGGCTAGCGGCCCGGTCGTCCGGTAACCAGTGCTCGGCGGCCGGTGAAGCGGGCCGGCCGGTCCGCGCGCGCCGCCCGCCGCCAGGCGGCCGCCGCCCGGCCCGGCCTGGTCGCGCGCCGGATCCGCTGTGCCGCAGCAATTCCCGCGTCACCGAGCCCCGGGTCACCCCCATGATCGTCCGTTCGGCCCAACCCCCGCCACACCCGCCTTTCGGCTACTGGCCACCCGCCAACGCATCCCGCTAGCATCGGCGCGGCCAGGAACGGGGAGGTCCTTGGTGCGGGGTGACCGTGACGTTTCCCGTTCGCGAAATTTCTGATTCACAGGGGGATCCATGCTGCCCGTCAAGGGTGCCTTCACCATGCCCGGAAGAGCCGGGGTGACGCTCGCCGCCGTCGCGGTGGCCGGCCTTCTCACCGCCGTTCCCGCGGCCGCCGTCACCGGGGGCAGCCCGGCCGCCGAGGGGGCCTACACCTTCGCCACCAAGATCGACGTCGGCGGGGTGCACGGCTGCAGCGGTGCCCTGGTCGCGCCGCAGTGGGTCGTCACCGCCGCCAGCTGCTTCCCCGAAAACGGCGGCCAGGCCGGTGCGCCGAAGCTCGCCACCAAGGCGATCGTCGGGCAGCGGGGCGCCGCCGGCACCCAGCGCGCCGTCGTCGACCTCCTCTTCCGGGCCGACCGCAACGTCGTCCTCGCCAAGCTGGCCGCGCCGGTCACCGGCGTCGCGCCCGTTGCCATCGGCACCGCCGCCCCGGCCCAGAACGAGGCCCTGCGCGTCGCCGGCTACGGCCGGACCGCCACCGAGTGGGTGCCCGACAAGCTCCACACCGTTCCCGTCTCCGTGCAGAGCGTCACCGGCACCACCCTCGCCGTCCTCGGCGACCCGGCGGCCGCCACCACCTGCCAGGGCGATGCCGGCGGTCCCCTGCTGCGGGAACGCAACGGCGTCGTCGAGCTCGCCGGCGTCCACCACGCCTCCTGGCAGGCCGGCTGCCTCGGCTCGACCGAAACCCGGCAGGGCACCGTCGAGACCCGCGTCGACGACATCGCGGACTGGATCGGCCTCCGCCTCCGCGGCGACGCCTACACCGCGCTGCCCACCGCCCAGCGCATCCTCGACACCCGCATCGACACCGGCGGCCACAAGAAGCCCGTCGCGGCGGGCGAATCCGTGTCCGTCGCCATCCCGGGCCTGCCGGCCGGCGCGAGCGCCGTCGCGGTCAGCTTGGTCGGCGTCGGCGGCACGTCGGGCACCTTCCTGACCGCCTACGGCGACACGCTGCCCACGACGTCCAACGTCAACCTCCCCGCCGGCCGCGCCGCCGCCGGCATGGCCGTGGTCCCGGTCGGCTCGGACGGCCGGATCAAGGTCCGCAACAACGCCGGCGACATCGACGTCATCGTCGACTACCTCGGCTACTACAGCGCCTCCGGCGAGTCGACCTACCAGCCGAAGGACAAGCCCGACCTGGTGCTCGACACCCGGACCTCGCTCGGCGGGCACCCGGGCAAGCTGACCGCGGGCGAGGTCGTGACGGTGCCGGTCCGCGGTCTGCCGGGTGTTCCCGCCGACGCCGTCGCCGTGGCCGTCACCCTCACCGGGACCGAAAGCGACTCCGGCACCTTCTTCAGCGTCTTCGCCCAGGGCAGGCCCGGCACGTCGACGCTGAACCTCGCTCCGGACGAGCACCGCGCGACCCAGTCGCTGGTGCGGATCGGCGACGACGGCGCCATCCGCATCTTCCTTGACCACGGCCAGAGCCACGTCCTGCTGTCGGTGGCCGGCGCGTTCGTCCCCGGCGACGCGGGCAGCCGGTACGCGGCGCTGAGCACACCCACCCGCCTGCTCGACACCCGCACCGGCACGGCGGCGCCGCTGGGCCAGGGTGAGACCGTCACGGTGCCGGTCCCCGGCCTGCCCTCCGGCGCGACCGCCGCGGCGCTGAACATCACCGGCACACAGCCGAGCGTCCCGACGTTCCTGTCGGCCTGGTCGCACGACCTGCCCTACAGCGGTATCCCCTCGACGGTGAACGTCATGGTGGGCGAGAACACCTCCAACTCCGCGACGGTCCGCCTCGGCTCGGGAGCGCGCTTCGACGTCCGCAACTCGGCGGGCTCGATGCACCTGGTCGTCGACCTGCAGGGCTACTACACGCGGTAGCGGGTAGAAAGGCGGCATGAGCGCTCGCGTACTGCTGCCGTGGACCGACATCGACGTGCCGGAGGGGCTCGGCGCCGCGTATTACGACGGCGTCGGCGCCCCTCCGGCCGATCTCGGGGACGTCGAGTTCTACGTGCTGCCCTACGACCGCGGGCCGGAGCCGCCGAAGCTGATCAAGGACCTGCCGTCGCTGCGGGTGGTGCAGTCGCTGTCGGCCGGCGTCGAGGCGCTCGTGCCGCTGCTGCCCGACGGCGTGCGCCTCGCGAACGGGCGCGGGCTGCACGACCTGAGCGTCGCCGAGCACGCCCTCGCGCTCATCCACGCCGCCCAGCGGGACCTGCCGCGCTGGTTCGCGCAGCAGGCGCGGGGCGAGTGGGTGCGCGAACACACCCGGTCGCTGGCCGACAGCCGGGTCCTCCTCGTCGGGTACGGCTCGATCGGGCAGGCCGTCGAACGCCAGCTGGTCGCCGCCGAAGCCGTGGTGACGCGGGTGGCGAGCCGCCCCCGTCCGGACGAGGACGTCCACGGCGTCGCGGAACTGCCCGCGCTGCTGCCTGAAGCCGACATCGTCGTGCTGATCCTGCCCGACACCCCCGCGACGCGCGGCCTCCTCGGTCCCCGCGAACTCGCCGCCCTCCCCGACGGCGCGCTGGTGATCAACGTCGGCCGCGGCACGGCGATCGACACGGACGCGCTGCTCGCCGAGACGCGCAGCGGGCGCCTGCGCGCCGGTCTCGACGTCGTGGACCCCGAACCGCTGCCCGCGGATCATCCACTGTGGACGGTTCCGGGCGTGGTCATCACCCCGCACATCGCGGGCGGGTCGGCGTCGTTCTACCCGCGCGCGAAGAAGCTCGCGGCGGAGCAGCTGCGGAGGTACGCGAACGGCGGGGAGCTGCTCAACCTCGTCGAGGTTTGAGCACGTAGACGTGCCATTCGTCGTCGACGCGGTATCCGCACCGCTCGTAGACACCCAGCGCGCGGTGCGCATTGTCGACGTCGACGTTGAGGGCCGACCGGTCGAAGCCTGCGTCCTTCGCCGCCCGGAGGGTGTGCCCCAGCAGCCCGGACGCGACGCCGCGGCCGCGCAGGGCCGCCCGGGTGCCCACCCAGGTGGCGTGGAGCTCGCGGATGCCCGTCGCTTCGGTTTCGGACGCGTAGTGGTGGCTCAGCACGAACGCCAGCACCTTGTCGTCGTTCAGGACGAGGAACGACAGCTCGGGGCGGAAGTCCTTCGAGCCGGTGACCAGGTGGCGCCAGGCCTCCGGCTCGTAGCTCGTGCTGCCCCAGTGGTCGGCGAAGGTGTCGTTGCGGGCGTCGAGCGCGGCGAGGTCGTACTCGAAGTCGAAGGGCACCGCCTCGAAGCCGTCGGGCAGCGGGGGCTGCGGCGGCAGGTCGGCGAGGCCGACGCGCATGGTGACCATCGTCCGGCCGTGCGTGTAGCCCGCGCGGGTGAGGACGCCGGCGATCCAGTGCTCGTTCTGGTGACTGCCGTAGTGCAGTTCGAGGGGCGCGTCCGGGAAAGCGCGTTCGTGAACCTCGCGGCTGACGCGCGAAAACCACTCGACCAGGTGAGTGCCGACGGCGTCGCTGCGGTGCTCCGGGTGCACGATCGACTGGAGCCGGACCATGTGGACGGGGTCGGCGGCGTCGCGGCGGCGGGCCAGGCCGTAGCCCACGAGCCGGTCGCCGGCCCAGGCACCGATGGTGGCGCGGGCCAGGTCGATGTTGGGGCCGTCCAGCTCTTCGCGGAGGTCTTCCGCGCTGAAGTGCTCACCCGTCCGGTCGACTTCCTCGGCCGCCGCGTACAGCCGGGCGAGGGCCGGAGCGTCGTCGAGGGTCAACGGGCGCCAGGTCAGGTCCATGCCGGGAGGCTAGGCCGGGCGGCGGCGCCCGCGCACCCCGATTTACCACTCCGGCCGACAGCAGGCCGCCCTCCCGTGGCACGCACCCGGTGCCACGAAGTCAGCGGCCCTGACTGTGGTCGGATCGGCCACGATCGGCACAGTACGCTCGGGGCGTGCTGGTGCTCCTCCCCCCTTCCGAGACCAAGGCCGACGGCGGCCGCGGCGGCCCGCTGGACCTCGACGCGCTGTCGTTCCCCGAGCTGAACCCGACGCGCGCGAAGCTCGCCGACGCGCTGGCCGAGCTGGCCGCCGACGTCCCGGCGAGCATCGCGGCCCTGGGTCTCACCGAGCGGCAGGCGGGCGAGGTCGCGCGCAACGCGCAGCTGCGGACGTCCCCGACGATGCCGGCGCTGCGCCGCTACACCGGCGTGCTGTACGACGCGCTGGACGTGCGGAGCTTCACGAAGGCGGGGCTGGAGAAGGCCCACCGGCGGCTGGCGGTGACGTCGTCGCTGTTCGGCGTGGTGTCGGCCACCGACCCGATCCCCGCGTACCGCCTCTCGGGCGGCAACTCGCTGCCGGCACTGGGCACCGTGCGCGGGCTGTGGAAGCCGGACCTCGAGCCGGTGCTGCAAGCGGTCGAGGGCCTGGTCGTCGACCTGCGCTCGGGCACGTACTCGGCGTTCGCCAAGCTGCGCCCGGACGCGGTGACGGTCCGGGTGGTGACGGAGAACGCCCGCGGCGAGCGCGTGACGGTGAGCCACTTCAACAAGGCGTACAAGGGCCGCCTGGCGCACGTGCTGGCGGCCACGCGCGCGGAGCCGTCCACTGTGGACCAGCTGGTGAAGGTGATCACCAAGGCGGGCTTGGTGGTCGAGCGCACCGGCGAGCACGCGCTGGAGCTGGTCACCGAGGGCTGAGGCCCGCGAACCGGTCCGGCGCGAACGGGCTCAGGTCGAAGCCCGGGTCCTCCCCCAGCGCCACCGCCGCCACCAGCTTTCCCGCGAACGGTGCGTTCGTCAGCCCGCCCGCGCCGAAGCCCGTCGACACCGCCAGGCCCGGGCGGATCGCGCCCAGCACCGGGAGGCCGTCCGGCGTTCCCGGGCGGAAGCCGACCCGGGTCTCCGCGAGAGTGGCGTCCGCCAGACCCGGCGCCACCGCCAGCGCGTGGTCCAGCACCTCGCGCTGCCCGGCCGCCGTGACGCGGTAGTCGAAGCCCGACTCCGCCTCGCGCGTCGCGCCCGCCACCACCCGGCCGCCGCCAAAGGCCAGGAGGTAGTGGCTGGTGCGGGGCAGGACCACCGGCCAGGCCGCCGTTTCCGTGCCCGGCAGGTCGAAGTGGCTGATCTGGCCGCGGTGCGGCGTCACCGGCAGATCGATTCCCAGTGGGGCCAGCAGTTCGCGGCTCCACGCGCCGGCCGCGACCACCACGCTGTCCGCTTCCAGGGGGCCGTCCGGGGTCGCCACCGTGCCGTCCGCGCGGAAGGCGACCTCGCCCTCGACGAACTTCGCGCCCCTCACCTCGGCGGCCGCCAGCAGGGCGCGGCGCAGCAGGTGGCCGTCGACGCGGCCGGCGCCCGCCAGGTGCACCGCACCCAGCCCGGGCGCCAATGCGGGGAACAGCTCGCGGGCCTGCCCCGGGTCGAGGCGCCGGACCTCGCCGATCTCGGGCGCGTCCGCCGCCCGCGCCGTCAGCCGCTCGTGGGCTTCGGCCAGCTCCGCGTCTTCGGCCGACACCACCATCCCGCCGACGACCTCGAACGACGAACCTTCGAGCTCCGCCGTGAACTCCCGGTAGTACCGGCCCGCGGCCGACGCCAGCGGGTACAGCGCGTCGTTCCAGCGCGAGGTCCAGGGACTGACGATGCCGGCGCCGGCTTCGGTCGCCGTCCCCGGGCGCGCCGCGTCCGCGACGATCACTTCCGCGCCGCGGCCCGCCAGGTGCCAGGCCGTCGCCGCGCCGCCGATTCCGCTGCCGATCACGAGCACTCGCATGCTTCCCACCCTGCCCGATCCTGCCGCGCCCGGGCCAACGGGATAACCCACGCCGATGCCCGGCCGGTCGTATGCTGCGCGCCATGCCGAGCCGTGCCGAGCGGTATTTCGCCCATCTCGACACCCTGACGGGGTCCACCGCGCCCCGGCTGCAGCCGATTCCTTCGACGCAGCCCGGACTCGACGACGTCATCTCGTTCGTCTACGTCGACGAGCCCGAGCCGCGCTACCTCACGGGCGCGACCTACGGCCTTTCGCTGGCCGACCACCCGGACTGGCACGGCGTCCGGCCGGAGCTGTGGATCAGCGTCCGGTCCGACGACCCGGTCTGGGCGCTGGCCATCGGTTACCTGGCCGAGCAGCTGCGCGGCACGTGCCCGTTCGTCTACGGCGACACCATCGACTTCGGCCAGCCGATCGCCCCGGAGTCGTCGATGACGGCGTTCGCGGTCTCGGCGCCCGCGGGCCTCGACGCCCACCAGTACACGCTGATCGACATCGGCGGCCCGCCGATCAGCATCGCGGGCTGCTACCCGGTGCACGACACCGAACGGAAGTACATCCGCGAGCACGGCATCGACGCGTTCTGGCAGCTGGACTGGGACCTGTACGACGTCCGCCGCGCGCCGGTGGTCTAGCCGGAACCACGACGCTGCACCAGCTCGCGCACCGCGGCGACGAACGCCTCGGCGTCCAGCTCGTCGTCCCACGAAGCCTGCAGCAGCAATCCCTGGTAGATGGCCACGAGCACGCGGATCACGGCGTCCGGCGCGACTTCTCCGAACGCCTCCCTCTGATCGTCGACGCCCTGGCGGGCGAGGGCGCGGATGCGGGGTTCGCGGACGGTTTCCGCCCACGCCTGCATGCCGAGGTTCCGCCGCTGCGCCGCGGCCGGTGCCGCGATCTCCCGCAAGAGGCCGAGGTAGGCGGCGAAGGGGTCCTCGGCGTTGCCCAGGCCGGCCGCACGGGACGTGTGCCATTCTCCGACGATCGCGAGGATCATGTCCTCCTTGCCGGTGAAGTACCGGTAGATCAGCCCGGCGGACAGGCCGGATTCCCGGACGATGTCCTGCATCGACGTGCGGTGGAACCCGTTGCGGGCGAAGCAGCCGGCCGCGGCATCGAGAATCTGCCGGCGGCGGCCGGCCAGGTGCTCCTCGCTGACCTTGGGCATCTACCGGACCACCGCCCACGCGATCCGGTAGAACTCGGCGGCGGGCTCGTCCCGGTGGTAGCGGGCGGCCGCGTCCTTCGCCGACAGGTCTCCCTCCAGGTCCAGACCACGTTCGGCCAGGTAGCCGGGGACGTCGGCGGGCCGGAAGCCGAACGTCCACGGCTCGCCGACCTCCGCGACCTTCCGCTGCCAGGGGACGTCGGCGCCGAGGACCGCCCGGTCGACGTAGGTGAAGATGATCGTGCTGCCGCGCGCGGTGATCGCGGCGAGGTCGCGGAAGGTCGTGTCGACGGCCTGCTCGGTGAGGTAGTTGGTGACGCCCTCCCAGACGACGGCCGTGCGTTTCGGCGGAACGCCGTCGAGGGCGGTGACGAGGCTGTCGGTCCCGAGGTCGGCGGGAACGTAGTGCACGTGCGGCCGGTCGGCGACGCGCTGCCGCTTGGCGTGCTGGGTCAGCGGGTGGTCGACCTCGTAGGTGGGCAGCCTGCCGGGGAGGCGGTGGGCGCGGCTGTCGTAGCCGGCCCCGAGCAGGAGGACCTGTTCCGGCGCCGCCTCGGTGAGCAGGTCGTCGATCAGCCGGGTGCGGGCGACGGCCGACGTGCGCGGGCCGCCCGGGTAGTGATGGTCGATGACCCGCGCGATGCCCTGGCCGAGCGGCCGGACCGCCGCGGCCCGCACGAGCCAGCGGTAGCGGGCCGGCAGGAACCGGATGGCGAGGTCGTCGGCGAAGAGCCGGTCGCGGCGCCGGGTCTCCAGCGCGCGGAACAGGGCGACGTGCTCGGCGGTTCGGCTGGGTGAACGCATGCGGCCCAGCATAGCGAATGAACGTTCATTTTTTTATGAGGCACGTACCCCGGCCCTGGTTCGATACGGCTCAGGCCCGGTAGGCGGCCGCCGCGATCCGGGCGAACGAGCGGATCAGCGGGCTCGCGTCGCCGTCCTGCCACGCGACCACCACCGGATTCGGGGCCAGGCCGGTCAACGGCACCACGACCAGCTCCCCCGGCGGCCGGTGGCCGAGCGGCATCAGCCCGACCGTGCCGTTCCACAGCACGGCCTGCAGGCATTCCTGGACCGCCCGCACCACCGGACCTTCGCGGGGTTCGCCGCCGTGCCAGTACGCCTGCCAGACCGGGTCGGTGCCGTCGGGGAACCGGAACCAGCGCCGTCCGGCCAGGTCGGCGAGCGCGAGGTGGTGGCGGCCGGCCAGCGGGTCGTCGGCGCGCAGCACCGCGCCCACCGGGTCGGCGCGCAGCTCGTGCACCGTCAGGCCGGTCTCGTCGAACGGCCCGCGGGTCAGCGCGACGTCGACGAGCCCGGCCCGCAGCCCGCAGGTCGGGTCGGTGAGGTCGGCGTCGCGGACGCGGACCTCGACGTCCGGGTGCTGCCGCCGGTAGGCGTCGGCGAGGCGGGTCGCGGCCGGGTCGGCACCGTCGCCGAGGATGCCGACGGTCAGGGTCGGCACGCCCGCCGCCGTGGCCACCCGCACGCGGGCCTGGTCGGCCTGGTCGAGCAGCGCCCGCGCCTCGGCCAGCAGCGCCGTGCCCGCCGGGGTGAGCGTGACGCCCGCGGCCGACCGCAGCAGCAGGACGGCCCCGACGTCGGTTTCCAGCTGCTTGATCGCCCGGCTCAACGGCGGCTGGCTCATGTGCAGCCGCGCCGCGGCCCGGCCGAAGTGGAGTTCCTCGGCGACCGCGACGAAGTACCGCAGCGTGCGCAGCTCCATGACCGGCGACGATATTCGCCCGGTATCGGCGCCACCGAACCGGTCTTGGACGGCGGTGGACGAGCGGCGGTGGAATCGAGGGCATGACCGAACCGACCGATCCCGCCGTGCGCGTTTCCGGCGCCCGGGAGATCGCCCCCGACCTGCTGGTGATCCCGAACGACCACGTCGACCTGGTGCCCAACATCGGCGTCGTCGGCGGCACCGAAGCCGTCCTGGTCGTCGACACGGGCATCGGCACCGCCAACGCGGCGCAGGTGCTCGCCTTCGCGCGCGAAGTGGCGAAGGGCCGGCGCCTGTACCTGACCACGACGCACTTCCACCCCGAGCACGCGTTCGGCGCGCAGGTGTTCGCCGGCGAAGCCACCTACCTGGTCAACCGCGCCCAGGCCGAGGACCTGGCCACCCGGGGCCCGGGCTACCTGGAGATGTTCCGCGGCCTGGGCGAGACGATCGCCCGCCGCCTCGACGGCGTCAGCGTGCCCACCCCCGACGTGGTCTACGACGAGCACACGCTCGACCTCGGCGGCCGGACCGTCCGGCTGCGGCCCACGGGCCGCGGGCACACCGCCGGCGACCAGGTCGTCGAGGTCCCGGACGCCGGCGTCCTGTTCACCGGCGACCTGGCCGAGACCGGGCAGTTCGCGATCTTCCCGTGGTTCCCGCCGCACGACACGGACGTCTCGGGCGTGGACTGGCTCGCGGTGATGGACCGGCTGGTATCGGCCCGGCCCCGGGTGGTCGTGCCGGGCCACGGCGACATCGGCGGGCTGCCGGTGCTCACCGACGTCCGCGACTACCTGCGCGAACTCCGCGACGAGACCTGGCGGCGCCGCGACTCCGCGATGGACACCGGGCAGCTGGTCGAGGAGGTCCGGGCGGTGCTCGTCGAGCGCCACCCCGAGTGGACGGGCCGGGAGTGGATCGAGCCGGGCATCGGTTGTCTCTGCGCGGAAGACGGCGTCACGGCGTGACGAGCCACTCGACGATCGCGCGCGAGATGGCGCCGCCGGCCCGCTCGTCGTAGCCCTCGAAGCACGGCATCGAGTTGGCCTCCAGGAAGAACCACTCCCCGGTGGCACGCTCGATCTTGAAGTCGACGCCCAGCAAGGGGACACGGCAGTGGGCGGTCAGCCGCGCGCAGCCCTCGGCGATCTCCGGAGGCGGAACCAGCGGGCGGTAGTCGTTGACGCCCCGGACGGTCCGGTAGTCGAGCACCGGCGAGTCGATCAGCTCGCCGAACGACCGGTCGCCCACGACGTGGATCCGCACGTCCGGCCCGACGATCCGCTCCTGGAACAGCACCGGCAGGTGGACGAGCCGCGGCAGCCGGGACTCGTGGTGCGGCTCGAAGACCGTCGCCCACGTCTTCGTGGCGCTGGCGCCCTTGAAGATCGCCCCGGTGCGGCAGCCGCGGACGAAGTCCAGCGCCTCCTGCGGGTCCGACGTGAGGCAGGTTTCCGGGATCTGCCAGCCGCCGGCTTCGCCGAGGGTCACCGCGTGCAGCAGCTTGGTGAAGCCCGACGCTTCACGCAGCGGCGGGTTCATCACCTTGGCGGGCACGAATTCGAGGATCCGCGCCAGCGCCTCGGTCTGGCCCGCCGAGGCCGCGGCCAGTTCGGCCGTGGGCGCGGCGGAGGCGACCTCCACGAGCCGGCACCAGACGGCGGAGAAATCCCCGGCCCGGTGGGTTTCGCCGGCCAGCGACACGACGGTATCGGCCGGGTTCTCCAAGGGGATCCGGATGCTGCCGCGCATCGCCAGCGAGGGCAGATCGACCGGCCGGAACGCGACTCCCGCTCCGCGCAGCGCCCGCAGCCCGGCCGTGAAGGTCGGGTCGGCCGCGACGCCGAGGCAGAGGATCACGAGGCGAGTCCGGCCAGCAGGGCCGCGTAGACCTGGTCCTCGCAGTCCGGGAACAGGTCGTGCCCCGGCCAGCACGAGACGTCGGCCAGCCGCGGAACACCGGCGCCCGGCTCCACCCGGAAGTCGGCGAACACCGGCCCCCGCCTGCGGATCCAAGCGACGATCGGGGCCACCCGGGCCGCACGCGCCGGTTCCTCGTCGCCGGAGCGGAGGTCTTCGAGGCGGGCGGCGCACCGGGATCCAGCACCGTCCACTCGGGAATCCGGAACACCTCCCGCCCCGGCGCCGAACCGTCGTTGAGGATCACCGTGCGCGGCGGCTCGACGACCCCGGCCACAGCGAGCTCCAGCGGGTCCAGGCGCGCCGAGAACCCGTGCTCCGAGGGCCGGTTGACGACCGGCCCCGGCCACCGGGCGACGGCAGACCAGAACGCCGCGCAGGTCTCGGCCGCGGCGAAGGCGCGGTCCGGGTCCGGCTCGTCACCCCAGCCGCCGATTCCGCGGTTGAGGACGCCGGTCACCTCGGCGCCGTCGTACGTCAGCCGCGCCCGACAGGTCCGCTCGCGGGTGGCCCGCACCAAGACGCCGACCCGGCCGAACCCGTGCGCGACGACCGCCGGAAACCCCTGCGAGGTCGCGAAAGCGGCGAACCGGGCCGCCGTCTCGTCCACGTCCGGGGCGATGACCAGGAGCGTCACCGGCCGCTGGTTTCCCAGACCTCGAGGGCCGCCGCGACCTGCCAGGCGGTTCGCGCCAGCTCGTCGGCCACCGCGGGCCGCGCGTCGGCCGGGATGAACGGGTCGCCGGGCGGAACGGTTCCGTCCTCGCCGTCAGCGGACCCGGCCGGCATACCGCTCCATCATTTCGGTGGTTTCGGAGTTCTCGCTGGTTTCCGTCATCTCGGAACGCTCGGAGGTCTCGCTGCCCTCGGTGCCTTCCTTTCCTTCGGAATTCTCGCTGCTCTCGGAACCTTCGGTCCCGTACCGCGACACTTCGGGCATTCCGCTGCCCGTCGCCACGCCGAGGTAGCTCGCCACGCGCTTTCTGATCTCGAGCGGGAAATCCGTGAACGAAACGTCATCGATCATCTCGGCCCTCCGGCACCGGCGCCCTCCGCCACTGGCGATTTCATGGGAACACCAGGCGGATCCGGGTGTCAACGCCGCCCCGGGCGATGCACCTGCTTGGGGCAGCGCCGATTCCCCGGAAACCCGTGTCCTTTTCACCGGATACGGGCCACGGGCATTTCCGGATCACCGATTACGCTCGGGCGCCGAGCACCGCCATTGCCGCGTTGTGGCCGGGGATGCCGCTGACACCACCTCCCCTCGCGGCACCCGCACCACAAAGCAGGATGCGTTCGTGGGCGGTCTCGACGCCCCAGCGGCCGGCCTGGGCCGGATCTTCCGCGTACGGCCACGACAGGTCCCGGTGGAAGATGTGCCCCGCCGGAAGGCCCAGCTCGGCTTCCAGGTCCAGCGGGGTTTTCGCTTCCACACAGGGCCTGCCGTCCGGCGCGGTCAGCAGGCACTCCTCGATCGGCTCGGCCAGCACGCTGTTCAGCGAAGCCAGCGTCGCGCGCAACGCCGCTTCGCGTGCCTCTTCGTTGCGCCCCTCGAAGAGGCGTGCCGGCATGTGCAGGCCGAACAGGGTGAGGGTGTGCGTGCCGGCCGAGCGTTCGGCCGGGCCGAGGATCGACGGATCCGTGAGCGAGTGGCAATAGATTTCGCAGGGCGGCAGCGTGGGGATCCCGCCCGCCGCCGCCTCGCGGTACGCCGCTTCCAGCTGGCTGAAGGTCTCGTTGACGTGGAAGGTGCCCCCGAACGCGTCGGCCGGATCGACGTCCGGGTCACGCAGCCTCGGCAGCCGCGTCAGCACCATGTTCACCTTCAGCTGTGCGCCTTCCGGGCGCTCCGCCGGTTCCTCGCCCAGCAGCCGCGCGAGCGTCGCCGGCGCGACGTTCGCGAGGACGTGCCCGCCCCGGACGACGAGTTCGGTGTCGTCACGCCGGTAACGCACCTCGCCGTCCGGGTCGATCGACAGCACTTCCGCACCGGTCATCAGGCGCGCGCCCGCCGCGGCGGCGACCGCCGCGAGCGAACGGGTGACCGCGCCCATGCCGCCGACCGGGACGTCCCAGTCGCCGGTGCCGTTGCCGATCACGTGGTAGAGCAGGCACCGGTTCTGCCGCAGGTCCTCGCCGTCCGCCGGGGCGAACGTGCCGATCAGCGCGTCGGTGAGCACCACGCCGCGCACCGTGTCGTCGACGAACCACGATGTGAGCGCTTCGCCGATCGGCCGCTCGAACAGCAGGGACCACGCCTCGGCGTCGCCGACGCGCTCGCGGAAGTCCACTTCGGACAGAAGCGGCTCGGTGAGCGTCCCGAACGCGCGCCCGGCGACGCGCCCGGTCAGCTCGTAGAACCGCTGCCAGGCCGAGAAGTCCGAGGTGGACCCGGTGACCGCCCGGAACGACGACGCCGTCCGGACGGCGTCGTCGTTGTCGACAAGGAGACCGGAGCCGCCCGACGGGGTGTAGGACGACATCCGGCGCCGTCGCAGCTCCACGTCGAGGCCGAGGTCGGCCACGATCTTCTTCGGCAGCAGGCTGACCAGGTACGAGTAGCGCGAAAGCCGGACGTCCACGCCCTCGAACGCGCGGAACGAGACGGCGGCGCCACCGGTCTCTTCCCGCCGTTCGAGCACGAGCACCGACCGGCCCGCCCGCGCCAGGTACGCGGCCGCCACCAGGCCGTTGTGCCCGCCGCCGACGATCACCACGTCGTAGCTGTTCATCCGCCGTCCTTCCTGGTTCGGCCTGCCCGTTCATCGTGACCACGCCGCCGGGGCGAATTCAAGGAAACGTCACAAATACTCCGTTCGCGGCGCTCCCCGAAAATCCGGTTGCGCGGCCGCGGATCGCTCCGGCATCCTGGGCGCAGCCGGCAGGGAGCCGGTGTGGTGAGAACGGGAGGTGCCTGTCGTGATGACTGTCCGGGCCCTTTCGCGCCCTCACCCACCCGCCCCCCGAGGCTGACCACGCGCCCGGTGGGGCATCCCTGATCGAGGAGAAACCCACCAGTGCGCCAGCACGACTTCGAAGATTTCGACCTGTTCGACGACCAGCCCACCCGCCGCCAAGCGCGTTCGCGCCGCCGCGGGCGGTTCGACGAACCGGAACCCACGCGCAGCGGCCGGCTGACCGAAGCCGAACGCGTCCGGCTCGCGAAACTACGGGACGACGCCTACACCGAAAACCAGCTGCCCGACGGCGCCGACCGCTGGTCCACCTGGGACGACGCCGAGCACGGCCCGCTCCCCCGGCCGGACTGGGTGGTCACCGAGCTCGCCGCGGTCGACACCGACCTCGGCGTGCTCAAGACCGGCAAGGAGGCCGACGTCCACCTCCTGCGGCGCGGGCTGCCCGGCACGCCGGGCACGCTGCTCGCCGCGAAGCGCTACCGCAGCGACGAGCACAAGCTGTTCCACCGCGACGCGGGCTACCTCGAAGGACGGCGGATGCGCCGGTCCCGCGAGATGCGCGCGATGACGCAGCGCAGCGCGTTCGGCCGCAACCTCATCGCCGAACAGTGGGCGGTCGCGGAGTTCGCCGCGCTGAGTCGCCTGTGGACGCTCGGCGCGCCGGTGCCCTACCCGGTGCAGCGGGGGGGAACGGAACTGCTGCTCGAGTTCCTCGGCGAGGAGGACGGCACCGCCGCGCCCCGGCTGGCCCAGGTCCGCCCGGACGCCGGCGAGCTGAAGGACCTGTGGTTCCAGGCCACCGCCGCGCTCGAGCTGCTCGCCTCCGAGGGGCTCGCGCACGGCGACCTCTCGGCGTACAACCTGCTCGTGCACCGGGGCAGGCTGATGGTGATCGACCTGCCCCAGGTCGTCGACGTCGTGGCCAACCCCGCCGGCGTCGAGTTCCTGGCGCGGGACGTGCGCAACCTGGCCGGGTGGTTCCACGGGCGCGGTCTCGGCGAGCACGTCACGAACACCGGAGAGCTGCTGGCCGAGCTCGTTTCGGCGGCCGGTCTCGGCTGATTCCGGGGCGGCGTCGCGGCCGTGGTGCGGAACACGACTGCGACGCCGCCCACAACCGGTGACCTCAATGCGTAGTCCCAGCTCCGGCTCGGGTACAGTGAGTACAGACCGCAACCGGCGGCGTGGATGAGTTGGTGTCCGTCGCCTCCAGAGCCACCGAATGGCTCGCGGTGATCCGTAACCCAAGCGGCGCGCAGTGTCGGCAAGCGATGACACGGTGTGCCGGGTCCGTCCCTGTGAACGCCCATCGCACACCATCTTGCCCTGCCTGCGCGCGGGCTGCCCGGGCCTCCCTTGCGACGAACCACGTCCGAGAGGCATTTGTGACCGTCACGTTCAACTCCGGCCCTTCCTCGACGTCCGCTCACGCGGGCCGTCCCGACCGCAAGCCGCGCACCCGCCCGGCCGGCGGCGACATGCTGCGCGACGACGCGGTCGAGCTCGTGGCCACCAAGACCTTCGCCCAGCTGGGCCTGCCGGAGCCGCTGCTCCGCGCGCTCAGCGAGGCGGGCATCAACAGCCCGTTCCCGATCCAGTCCGCGACCATCCCGGACGCCCTGGCCGGCCGCGACGTGCTGGGCCGCGCCCAGACCGGCTCCGGCAAGACCCTCGCCTTCGGCCTGGCCATGCTGGCCCGGCTCGCCGACGGCAAGGCCCGTCCGAAGCGCCCCCGCGCGCTGATCCTGGTCCCGACCCGCGAGCTGGCCATGCAGGTCGCCGACTCGCTGACCCCGCTGGCCAAGTCGCTCGGCCTGTGGTGCCGCACGGCCGTCGGCGGCATGGCCTTCGCCCGCCAGGCGGACGCCCTGTCCCGCGGCGTCGACCTGCTGATCGCCACGCCGGGCCGGCTGTCGGACCACGTCCGCCAGGGCACCGCGCACCTGGGCGACTGCAACTTCATCGCCCTCGACGAGGCCGACCAGATGGCGGACATGGGCTTCATGCCGCAGGTCCGCGAGATCATGGACCTCACCCCTCCGGGTGGCCAGCGGCTGCTGTTCTCCGCGACCCTCGACGGTGACGTCAACCGCCTGGTCCGGCAGTACCTGACCGACCCGGTCACGCACTCGGTCGCGCCGTCGACCGCCAGCGTGACGACCATGGACCACCACGTGCTCCAGGTCTCGCACCAGGACAAGCAGGACGTCATCACGCAGATCGGCGCCCGCGACGGCCGCACGATCATGTTCGTGCGCACCAAGCACCACGTCGACCGCCTCGCCGAGCGCCTGCGCGAGCAGGGCGTGAACGCGGCGGCCCTGCACGGTGGGAAGACGCAGGGACAGCGCAACCGCGTCCTCGCCGACTTCAAGGAAGGCCACACCCCGGTGCTGGTCGCCACGGACGTCGCCGCGCGCGGCATCCACGTCGACGACATCTCGCTGGTGCTGCACGTCGACCCGGCCGCCGACCACAAGGACTACCTGCACCGCGCGGGCCGCACGGCGCGCGCCGGGGCGTCCGGCGTCGTCGTCACGGTGGCGACGCACGACCAGCGCCGGATGGTCCGCCGGCTGACCGACCGCGCCGGCGTGCGCGCGGAGTCGACCACGGTCCGCCCGGGCGACGCCGAACTGTCCCGCATCACCGGTGCCAAGGAGCCCAGCGGTGAGCCGGTCGTCGAGCGGCGGCGCGAGAGCCCGCGGCGCGGCGGCGGTGGCGGCGGTTACCGCGGCGACCGCGGCTTCGGCGGCTCGAACCGTGGCGGCGAGCGCGGCGGCTACAGCCGTGGCGGCGAGCGCAGCCACACCGGCGGCGACCGTGACCGCGGCGGCGAGCGTGGTGGCGAGCGCGGCGGTTACCGCGGTGGCGACCGCGAAGGCCGTCCCGGTGGCTTCGGCGGCCGCGGCCGTCAGCCCCGCTCGGGCAACGGCGGTGGCTACGGCCGCCCGAGCCGTGGCCCGCGTCGCGGCTACGACAGCTGATCGTCCTCTTTCGGAAGCCCCGGACCACGCGGTCCGGGGCTTCCGGCGTTTCCCGCCCCGCTTGGCGGGCCGTCGGGGCCCGGATGGGAGACTGCGGGACGTGACTACGCCGCCGACGCCCCCGCCCGACGAGGTTTTCGACTGGCTCGACGCCGAGGCGGAGAAGCGGGCGAACGCGGGACTCGTGCGGCAGCTGCGGCCGCGTCCCGCGCAGGCCGACGAGCTGGACCTGGCCGGCAACGACTACCTCGGGCTGGCCCGCGACAAGCGCGTCGCCGGGGCCGCCGCGGCCGCCGCGCTGCGCTGGGGCGCCGGGTCGACCGGGTCCCGGCTGGTCACCGGATCGACCGAGCTGCACACCGAGCTGGAGCTGGAGCTCGCCCGGTTCTGCGGCGCACAGGCGGCGCTCGTGTTCTCCTCGGGCTTCACCGCGAACCTCGGCGCGGTGACGGCGCTGTCCGGGTCCGAGTCGGCGATCGTCACCGACAAGTACATCCACGCGTCGCTGATCGAGGGCTGCCGGCTGTCGCGGGCCGACGTCGCCGCGGTCGCGCACTCGACGCCGTCGGCGATCAAGCACGCGCTGGCGACCCGGCGCAAGCCGCGGGCGCTGGTGGTCACGGACTCGGTGTTCTCGGTCGACGGCGACCTCGCCCCGCTCGAGGAGCTGGCGGGAATCTGCCGTTCGCACGGCGCCGCGCTGCTGGTCGACGACGCGCACGGCTTCGGCGTCCTGGGCGAAGGCGGCCGCGGGGCGGTCCACGCGGCCGGGCTTTCGGGCGCGCCCGACGTCGTCACGACGTTGACGCTGTCGAAGTCCCTCGGCGCTCAGGGCGGCGCGGTGGTGGGGCCGCGCCGGGTGATCAAGCACCTGGTCGATACGGCACGCAGCTTCATCTTCGACACCGCGTTGGCACCCGCGAGCGCCGCGGCCGCGCTGGCGGCGTTGCACGCGCTGAAGGAAGAGCCGGGGCTGGCGGGGAAGGTGCTCGAGAACGCGGGCAACCTGGCGATGTCGCTGAAGGCGAACGGGTTGAAGGCGAGCGTGCCGGACGCCGCCGTGATCTCGGTGCAGGCGCCGTCCGCGGAGACGGCGGTGGCGTGGGCCGCGGCGTGCGCGGAGCAGGGCATCCGCGTCGGGTGCTTCCGGCCGCCGTCGGTGCCGGACGGGATCTCGCGGCTGCGGCTGACCGCGCGGGCCGACCTCACGGAGTCCGATGTGGACCGTGCGGTGAAGGTGATCACCGCGACGGCCCCACCGGGTGCGCTCGCCTGAGCGGCGGACGTCAGGGGCGGCGGCGCATCTTGATGTGCGGGATTCCGTCGTCGTCGGTGTATTCCGGGCCTTCCGCGACGAAGCCGTAGCGCGCGTAGAAGCCCTGGACGTACGTCTGGGCGTCGAGGACGTACTCGCCCGGGACGGTCAGGGCCGCGTCCATCAGGCGGGCCGCCAAGCCGGCGCCGCGGGCGGGCGCCGCCGTCACCACGCGGCCGATGCGGCGGATGCCGCCCGGGTCGAGCAGGACCCGCAGGTACGCCAGGACCGCGCCCCCGCCCTCGAACCAGAGGTGGCGGGTGTCCGGGAGCAGGTCACGGCCGTCGAGCTCCGGGTACGCGGCCTTCTGCTCCACGACGAACACGTCGACGCGCAGGCGGAGGATGTCGTGCAGCTGGGCGGCGGTCAGCTCGGGACCGGTCGCGTCGTGCAGGGTCGGCATACTCCCTGCTTAGCACGCTCAGCCGAGGAGGCGGGGCTTGGCCTGGGCCTCGATGTCGTCGGCGTACGCCGAGACGCGCGTGTAGACGCCCGGCCTGTTCGCCTTCGCGCAGCCGTCGCCGAAGGAGACGATGCCGATCAGCGTGTCGCCGACCACGAGCGGGCCGCCGGAATCGCCCTGGCAGGCGTCGACGCCGCCCTCGGCGTAGCCCGCGCACACCATGGTGCGCTGGTCGTAGACGTCGTAGTCGGCGCGGCATTCGCTGTCCGAGACCACCGGGACCTCGGCGCTGCGCAGGTAGTCGGAGCGGGCGCCGCCGTCGGCGATGCGGCCCCAGCCGAGCACGGTCGCCTGGGTGCCCTTCGCGTACAGCCCGGCGTCGCCACTGCCGGGCAGCTTCGCGGGCCGGTAGTCGAACTGGCCGCGGACGCTCAGCACCGCGACGTCGCCGCCCTTCGTCGGGTCGGAGTAGCCCTGGGCGACCCAGACCTTCGAGACGCCGAGGACCTGGCCGTCACCCGTGCGCTTGTCCTCGCGGCCGGCGACGACGCGGATGTCCTGCTTCGCCACCGCCTTCGCGCAGTGCGCCGCCGTCGCCACCGACGTGGAACTCACGATCACCGCGCCGCAGAACTGGTTGCCGCCCGCGTCGGTCAGGTACACCGCGTACGGGTGGTCGGAGAGGGATGCCCGGTTGCCGCCGACGATCCGCGCCTGGTTGCCCGACCCGGTGGCGCCCGAATCCGCCGCCGCCGTGCCCACCACGACCGGGACGGCGACCGCGGCGACCGCGAGGAGTGCGCCGCTCGCGAACAGCAGGGATCGGCGGGACTTCACGGACATGGGTCTTCCCCTTTTCGACGCAGCACGGAGCTAAGCACTCGGCACCCGGACAACTCCGGTGCGTGAACGACGTGCGCTCAATACCCTAAGCCGAGGGGGCCCAAAACGGTGTCACTGGAACGGGTGGTCTCCGGCTCCGGCCGTCTCTGCCAAGCTGACCGGATGTGGCGGACGGCGGCGGCGTGGGCGGCACTGGCCCTCACCCTGAGTGCCTGCGCACCGGAAGCGCCGCCGCCCGCACCGGCGCCGGCGACCAGCCCGGCGAGCCCGACAAGCCCCGCAGGCCCGGGCAGCCCGACGAGCGCGGCGGCCGCGCCGTCGACGACGTCGAGCGCGCCCGCCGTCACCTGGCAGGTGGGTGCCCGGCCGCTCCCCCGCCGTCCCGACGGCTTCGGCGAGGTCGAGCCGACGCCACCCGAACTGGTGAATCGGGCACTTCCGACAAAAGACCTCCTGCCGCCGCCCGCGGGCACCGCGTACGCGTC
>NZ_MUMI01000182.1 GCF_002155975.1 Amycolatopsis kentuckyensis | reverse complement strand
TCGGCCGCTCGCACGCTGAGCCATCCGGTCGTGAGGGTTGCCACGAATGGTGGAAAGCAAAAAACCCCGGCTCGGACCCAGGCCGCTGACGGCCCGGCCAAACCGGGGTGGTGGGGTGAGCGACGGGTTTCGAACCCGCGACCTCCTGGACCACAACCAGGTGCTCTACCAGCTGAGCTACGCCCACCATCGCCGAGGGGATCCGCTTGCGATCACCTCGGCGATGGTGGGCGTAGCTCAGCTGGTAGAGCACCTGGTTGTGGTCCAGGAGGTCGCGGGTTCGAAACCCGTCGCTCACCCCACCACCCCGGTTTGGCCGGGCCGTCAGCGGCCTGGGTCCGAGCCGGGGTTTTTTGCTTTCCACCATTCGTGGCAACCCTCACGACCGGATGGCTCAGCGTGCGAGCGGCCGATTGCCGGTGCACGGTGTTCTGGTGGCACGTTCAGCACCGAAGGTCCGGGGTCGTAAGAAGAAGCTGCGGTACGAGGACATCACCGTCGTCGACCAGTCGTTGCTCAAGCGCGCGGTGGGGGCCGCCGCTCTGGGCAATGCCATGGAGTGGTTCGACTTCGGGGTCTACGCCTACATCGCCGACACCATTGCCGAGGTGTTCTTCCCCGCCAGCGTTTCTCCTGGGGTTCGGCTGATCGGGACCTTCGGGGCCTTCACCGCCGCCTTCCTGATGCGGCCTCTCGGCGGGCTCGTGTTCGGGCCGCTCGGGGATCGGATCGGGCGGCAGAAGGTCCTTGCCGTCACCATGATCATGATGGCCATCGGGACCCTGTGCATCGGGCTGATCCCGTCGTACAGCTCGATCGGGGTCTGGTCGCCCATCCTGCTCGTCGTCGCCCGGATGGTTCAGGGGTTCTCCACCGGCGGGGAGTACGGGGGCGCCACCACGTTCATCGCCGAGTACTCCCCCGACAAGCGGCGAGGGTTCATGGGGTCCTGGCTGGAGTTCGGCACGTTGTCCGGGTACGTGCTCGGGGCGTCCGTGGTGACCGGGATGAAGGCTTGGGTGCCGCACGAGACCCTGCTCGACTGGGGGTGGCGGGTTCCGTTCCTGGTGGCCGGGCCGCTGGGGATCATCGGGCTGTACATGCGGCTAAAGCTGGAGGAGACTCCCGCCTTCCAGAAGCACGCCGAGGAGGCCGAGAAGCGGGGGCGGGCCGGGGAACCCTTCTGGAAGATGTTCACCGAGTACTGGCCCGCGCTGCTCATCTGCGTCGGCCTGGTTCTCGTCTTCAACGTCACCGACTACATGCTGCTTTCCTACATGCCGACGTACCTGTCGGAGCAGCTGCACCTCGACGCCACCCACGGCCTGCTGCTGATCATCGTCGTCATGGTCGTGATGATGCTCATCATCATGGTCGGCGGGCGGATCACCGACCACGTCGGCCGCAAGCCCGTGATGATGGCGGGCTGCCTCGGGTTCCTCGTGCTGTCCTGGCCGCTGATGCTGCTCGTCCACGACGGCGGGCTCGTGCTCACGTTCCTCGGCCTGATGGGGCTCGGCCTGCTACTGCTCTGCTTCGAGGTGTCGATGCCCGCGGCGCTGCCCGCGCTGTTCCCGACGGCGATCCGGTACGGCGCGCTGTCCATCGCGTTCAACATCTCGGTGTCGCTCTTCGGCGGCACGACCCCGCTGGTGATGCAGTCGCTGATCTCCGCCACCGGCCACGACTTCTGGCCGGCCTGGTACCTGATGGCGGCGGGCGCGATCGGCGCCGTCGCGGTGTACTTCAGCCGCGAGACGGCGAACAAGCCGCTGTGGGGGTCGGGGCCCTCGGTGTCGACCGAGGCCGAGGCGCGGGAGCTGGTCCGGGACTCGGGCTAGTTCGCCGCCGTCCGCCACTCGTCCCAGGACAGCTGCCAGACGCTCCAGCCGTCGGTCGGCTCGAGCTTCGGACCGCCGCTGTTCTGCACCGTGACGACGTCACCCTTCTTGGACGTGTCCATCAGCCACTTCGTGTTCTCGGTGGACAGGTTCAAGCAGCCGTGGCTGACGTTGCTGTGGCCCTGCTGCCGCACCGACCAGGGCGCGGAGTGGTAGAAGATACCGCTGTAGGACAGGCGCACGGCGTACTGCACGAAGGTGCTGTAGCCGCCGGGCGCGTCCTCGGGCACGCCGTAGGTGGCGGAGTTCATCGTGTAGCCGGTGTGCTCGCTCATGACGGTGTAGGTGCCCTGCGGCGTGTTGTGACCGGGCTTGCCCATGGAGGTCGGCATGGTCTTGACCTCCTTGTCATTGATCGTGACGGTCATCTGGTGCGTCCCCCCGTCGGCGACGGCGACGAGCTTGTCACCGACGGTCGCGCTGGCACCCTTGTCCTCCCGGCCGTAGCTGCCGTTGCCGAGCGGCTTCCCGTAGACGGCGGCGTCGACCTTGATCTTGGTGCCGCTCTTCCAGTACTCCTTCGGCCGCCAGGTGACCTGCTTGTCGCCGGACCAGCGGAAAGCGCCCTCGGTGGCCGGCTCCGCGGTGACCTTCAGCGCCTTCTCGGCGGCGGCCTTGTCGGCGACGTTGCCGGTGAAGGTGAAGATCAGCGGCATCCCGACCCCGACGGTCTCGCCCTCGCCGAGGTTCACCGAGACGCCGAGCTGCCGGGCGGGCTTGACGGTGCTGAAGGTCGACTCCGCCGTGACCGCCTTGCCATCGGCCCCGGTGGCGGCCGCGGTCAGCTTGTAGGTCTTGTTGTAGCCGAGCGGCTCGGCGGAGTCCCAGCCCGAGCCGTCGGCGCGCGCCTTGCCGGCGACGACCTTGCCATCGGCACCGGTGAGCTTGACGTCCCCGACCTTCCCGTCCTTGACGGTGACGCTCACCGGTTCCCCGGGCGCGACGTCCTTCGCATCCTTGGCAGGCGCCAGGCTGAGCACGGCGGGTTTCGGAGCAGGCTTGGGAGCGCTGCTGCCGGCAGAGGGGGTCTCCCGCGGAGGTTCACCCGAAGGGCTACTGCTGCACCCGGCCAAGGACAACCCGACCACCCCGGCGACCACCAGCAGCCGCACCGTCACACCCCGCATGCCCACCCGCCTGTTTCGCCGTCGATGTCCGACTACAGTGTGCCCGACCAGCCCGGACGCCGGGGCAGCAATGCCGGAACCGGGTTGGGGGTACCCCCCTGAAAGGGCCCCGGAGAGGGGTGCTAATCTTTTCCACGTCGCCGAGGGAAGCCTCCGGCAGACACCAGCGCCATTAGCTCAATTGGCAGAGCAGCTGGCTCTTAACCAGCGGGTTCGGGGTTCGAGTCCCTGATGGCGCACCCCATCACCCCAGGTCTGATTCTCTTCGGCCTGGGGTTTTGTGGTATCCGGACGCAGTTCGTCCGCTTCCGCTTCTGCTCTGTCCTTTGTGGTCTCCCGCAACCCCGAGAGCGCAGTCCGGGTGCAACGCCCTGCGCGGGACAGCCTCGCCCGAGCCGTGTCGGCAAGCTTGCGGCGGCGTGGCGGGGGCTGTGGAAGGTGACCGGGGCTGTGGTGGTGCTCGCCGCAGCTGCAGCCGTCGTCGTGCTGGTCAGCCGCGGACACGATGGGGCCGGCATCACTGCCCCCCGGCCCCACCCACCGGTCAGGCCGCCGCGGTCGCTGCCGGAGAGTCCGGTCGGGGCGCCGAACCGGCGCCGGCGCGTCGATCCCGGACAACTGATCGTGCGCCGTGAGCCGGGACGATAGGACCGGACGTCATCGAGCAGCGAAATAGGACTCCAGTTCTCGCTCGCTGGAGATCCTGAGCGACTCGTACTGATCGAAGTCCGCGAATGCCCGGCGCTCCGCGGCGATGCCCGCGGCGTAAGAGGCTCTCCGGCCGGTGACCAGGATGCGGAACAGCTGCCGCATGCTGCGATCCTCCGCCGTGTCGGAAGCGACGGTGCTCAGGTGATCCCGGTTGCAACAATCGGACGGGATCCGTGCCCAGATCGATCACTTTGATGCGCCAGATCACCGGCCGAAGCCCGGGATCCTCCTCGGAGACTTTGCGTGCTCGCAGTTCCGCCTGCGCTCGGCTCTTGCTGGCCGAAAGCATGCCGAGGGGCACGGAAACGTACCGCTCCCGCACCGGACGATGCATCACGGCCAGCATCGATGCGACGTCCCGTTCCGGTAGCGCCATGCCGCGGTAGACGATCCCCTCGCAGGAGTCGGCGAACGGGTTCGCGGCGCAGTAGTTGAACAAGTCGATGATCAGCAGTTCGATGAGGAACACGGCGCTGCGCAGCGCATCGGGTCGGTGCCCGAACGAATCACTGCGCAGCGCCAAGTTGACGAGACTGAAAATCTGCTCGTAGCCGACATCGGAGGTGTAGAGCCGGACCGCGCTGAAGTCGCTGGCCGGGTCGAGCGGCCGAGCAACTGCCGGAGTCCGTCGAGGTAGTCGTCGTAGCGGTGCCAGTTGCTGCGGATGTGGTTGACCTGCCGGCGCAACAACTCCATTCTGGCCGTCACGCCGGCGCCCTCGAAGAAGGTCCGCCGGTCATCAACGCCGAAGTCCGGCTGAACCGACCGCCAATCGGTGAACCTTGCTGATTCTCGTCACACGTTCCTCGCCCTCCGGTGGCGTGAAGGCTGCGCCCGGCTACGGCAGGAAAGGCTGCAACGCTTCGGCGGTTGCCCTGCATTGGAGGTACTTCGCCGCCTTGTGCAGCGCCACCCCGGGCGGTCGCACGGGTTCCAGCCGGCCGCACACGCGTTCCGTGATTTCCCGGGAAAACGAGAGGTCGCGCCAGCTCGACCGGTCCGGTGGATCCTCCGGATGGGAGCCGTGACCCGGCTGGGCAACCAGCCGAAACGTGGACATCGAGAACACCAAGGTCGGGGTGCTGGTTCCCACCCGCCGATCAGGTTGTTCATCCGCTGTCATCTCGCCACTGTTCTCCTGCTCCGTCCCGAAGCAGCAGACCTCGGGATCGCGTGTACCAGGTCGTTCCCCGTGCCGGGGTTGCCACAGTCAGGGAGCGCGGGGCAAGTCGGCTCCCCAGCCCTCCCCGCGCGAAACCGTCGCGTTGGCCGCAGCCGAGGCCGCCAGCCCAGCCACCTGTGAGCGGGGCACCACCACAGCGATCAGCTCGACCTGCTCGCCCGGGTGCGAATCGGGAGCCGTGCGCCACTCGCACGCCCAGACGCCCCTGTGCGAGCTCGGACACTCGGCCTGCGGGTAGTACGCCTGCCCGACCTTCACGAAGCCGAACACCTGGTGTTCCGTATCCGGTGCAGCGATCACGGTGCCGGTTGTGGGCACCGTGGCGGTGGGGCGAGCCGGGGCTGCTTCAGTCGGTGTTGCGGCCTGCGGGACCGCGGGCGCCGCCTGTGCCGCCTCGGGCTGCCCGGCCAGGAAACCCAGCAGAAAAGCGACTCCCAGCAACGCGGCTGTCGCCACGGTGACGGCCGCGGGCAAGTAACGCCTCCGACGTGCCAGTCGCCGAGCCTGTACCGCGCGATAGTTCAGCGTCAGCCTGCCCGGGTTGCCCTCCGCCGCCCAGCGGGTGAACGCGGCCCGGCGGACCGCTTCACTGTCCTTGTGCGCGGCAGATCCGCCCAGCAGCATGGCCAGCTGGTCGGACCGGCCGCCCTCGATCACCCGGGTGGCGTGCGCCAGCGCACCCGGCTCGCGGAGGTCTTGGAGCTTCGGCCCGTACAGGATTTCCAGCAGGCGTGAAAGGATGTCGTACCCGGCGGTGATCTCGGCGAAGTTCGCCACCGCATCCACCACGTTGACGTCGAACGCTTCCCGCAGATCTTCGCGGTAGTGGCCCCCGCGCTCGAGACGGAGGAGCTCGGCGCTGAACTCCGTCAAGGTTTTGGCCCGGAGCAGGGACGCGGCCGGATGCTGGGCTGCCGGAACCGTTCGGTTCGCCGGTTTCCGGCGCTCACGCACTCCGCCGCTCGAGTGCCGGAGTTCCTCGGGCGCCGGGGTCCGGTGCGCCGGTGACGCCAGGTCGTCGCCGTACGACGTGGAACCACGCCGCTCGGCATCGGACCGTCCGGAATCCGCCGGAACCGAACCGGACCGGCCCGGCCGAGGTACGGCACGCGCGCTCTGGCGCCCCCCGACGTGGGGATCACCGGCGAGCCAGGCTTCGACCAGCTGCGCGGCCAGCTCGTTGTTGCTGCCGACCGCGGCTCCCTTGCCGAGATCGACCGTGGTCCGCTGCACGACCCCGACACTCGACGGCTTCTCCGGCAGGAAGACGATCTCGGGCAGCCCGGCGATCGAAACGTCGTGCCGGATCTCGTAGGTCGAGAACGACCACTGCCGTCGCACCCCGAGCCGGTCGCACAAGTACGAGTCCGCCACCGAGCGGAGAGCCCACACCATCGTCAGCCGATCCCGCTCCCGGCAGCCGATGACGCTCAACGGCGCGGCCGGGTCGTCCAGCAACCGCGTGAGCACGGCGACCAGGTCACGCTCGAGCCCGACCAGCGGTTCAGCCAACCGGTCGGCGGCGGCGCTGTCGACGGTGCACACGTCAGCCGGCAGCGGGGGCAGCTGGTACCCCGCCGGCACCTCGTCCTGCCACACCCGGGACCGCCACTCCGGGGAATCGCCGAGTGCCAGAGCGACCTCCACGCCGAGCAGAGCCGACGGGCCGATCAAGGCGTGCGAGTTGTTGCGGCCGACCGAATTCCCGTCGACGACCCGACGCAGCACGGCTGCGGTCCCGTCGTCGAACACGAAGTACGACAACGCGGTCGCGGGTAGGGGCCGGTCCCCCACCGGCCGAAGCCGGATGTGCGGTTCCAGTCTTCGGTAATATCTCTGCGCGTCGCCTTGTCGCGGGAAGGAGTGCGCACGCAGCGTCAAGGCCTTGTCTTCGTAGGACCAGCCGAAAAATGCCTGGTGCACCTGTCCGGGGGAACGGGAATCGCTCACGGCATACCCACCTTCGAGGCTTCGGGGCCGGTGATCACGCCCGTCATCGCGAGGATCGAGACGAGCGGCTCCAGAACACGGACCGGGCGAACTCCGCGGGCGAAGTGCCTCGCGGTCTTGTCCTGCCCTTCCACCGGGACGGCATCACCGCCGCTGGCCGAAACGAAGTGCAGGGTGCACCGTTTGAACGCTTCGAACGGGTGCAACGACGCCCCCGCCCCGGCTTGGTGGAGGTAGCCGAACACGTCCCGGCTCTCCGCCCGGATGCGGGCCGCGTCGACCGTCTTTTCGTCGCCGCGGCGCAACCACCGATCGGCGGGCGCGACGTACCGCAGCCGGTCCGACTTGGTCACCGCGATCGTCACGGGCAGCCGGTCCGCCCCGCCCCTCCGCCCCTGCAGCCGCTCGACAGCCAGACCGAAGGAACGGTTCTCACTCGGTGCGGTGGCCTGCTTCGTCTCCAACGGGTCGTCCGGCGCGTGGACGAAGATCACCGCGTTGACCCCGACCAGGAACCGGGTGGAGCGGTTGAGGGCCGCGGTGCTTTGCAGGTCCTCCCCCGAAACGTCGAAGAAGGTCACCACCCGTTCACCGCCGGGGCCGCGCAGAAGCAGGATGTCCGCCGCCTCGATGACACCCGCCTCGGTGCCGGGCAATGCCTCACCTCGCTCGAACGGCTCGATGTAGTTGCCGCGGAAGGCGGCGTGCCGCCGGAAGTCCAGCGCCGCCGCGGTGATCCGGTGTGCCCGGAGCCCGCCGAGGTGCGCTTGGCGGATCATCGCCGTCAGCAGGTGCGTCTTCCCCGACGCTCCCGCCCCGACCAGCCCGATCACCAGCGGGTCGAGGTAGTCGACGTAGGTCGCGGGCAGGTAGTGGCGCACAGTGTCACCAGAGGGGTTCGGGCACTCCCGGTAGCCCCGGCGCGCCAGGTCCGCCTGCTTCTCGGTGGAGAGGGACGAGACGTCCACCAACCGGTACTCGTCGTTCTCCTCGTCGAACAGCGAGAGCGTCGGTTCGTCCGGCCACGGGTATTCATCGGCGCAGATCGGGCAGCGCACGAGCCGGGCAGCGGATTCGCTCATACCAGTACCACCATTCCGATGATCAGCACGGCGGCGATCAAGGCCACCGTCGCCAGAAAGGGAAGCTTCCGCTTCACCCGCCCGTCCGGGTCCGTCTCGCGGGCGGGCGGGGACGTGACCGGGCCACGTTTGCCCACGCAGATCTGCTCGAACAGCCGCCGTCCCTCGGCCAGTCCGGCCTCCGGATCGCCCACTGGCGGATCCCGGTGCTCGGCCCGGAGCTGGAGCAGCAGGTCCGCTGGGGTGGGCCGCCGCTCCAGCGGGTTGTCGAAGACACCGTCGAGCAGGGCCCGCAACCGCTCCGGGTCGTG
Organism: Amycolatopsis kentuckyensis; assembly: GCF_002155975.1. Taxonomy (GTDB): domain Bacteria; phylum Actinomycetota; class Actinomycetes; order Mycobacteriales; family Pseudonocardiaceae; genus Amycolatopsis; species Amycolatopsis kentuckyensis. Next base: position 23,685 of record NZ_MUMI01000182.1, on the reverse strand, counting down.
ACTGCGGTCCGCTGCCGAGCCGTTGGCCGACGTTCCCGGGTGCACCGCGCGGATCAGCAGGCCGGCGGCCCACAGGTCGTCCCGTGCATCGACCTCGCCCAGCTCCGCGGCCTGTTCGGGGGAGCGGCCCCGGGAGCCACTTCCGGCCCGCCGGGGCTCGCCCACCCGTTCTGCCGACTCGAAGTCGACCAGCTGCAACCGGTTGTCCGCCCAGCGCACCGTGGTCAAGCCGATCGCGCCGTGCACCACACCGGCCGCAGCCGCGAACTGGACCGCTCGGAGCAAGCCGATCTGGAACTCCCGTCGCTCCGCGTCGCCCAAGTTCTTGACGTGGTCCGCCGCGGGCAGACCGGTGTAGGCGCGCAGCAACACGAACGGCTCTTCGGCGTCCATGTTGTAGGCGACCAAGCGGGCCAACTCCGCCGGGTACCAGCCGGAGTAGACCTGGCCGAGCCGGGTTCCGGCGCGGACCTCGTTGTCCAGCAGTTCGTAGAGGCGGGGATCGCGAGCGCCGGCCGCCCGGGGGACGGACTTGCGGACGAGGCGCTGGTCGTTCGCCACCACCAGGCGCTGCTGGAGAGCCGAACCGGGCGTGACGAACGCGCCCTGGTCGCTGAGGCGGATCTCGCGCAGCCTGCCGTGGACGTCACGACACAGCACGGATTCGGTACGTTCGGCCACTCAGGACACCCCACCCAGGACCCGCCGCACCGATTCCGGCCGCAACGGCAGCAGCCGGACCGCGCCGACCAGCTCGCCGCCACCGGTCCAGGTGATCCCGCGGTCCGCGACGAGTCGCTGGTACGTGCCGTCTTCGTCGAGAGCGCGCTGCAACTGGGCGGGGGCGAACCGGATCAGTCCCGGTTTTGCCGCGGTGCTCAGGTAGCGGAGCTGGGCACCGCGACACAACTGCGTCATCTCGCCGTCGACGCCGCTGCGCAGCGCGGCCAGCGACTCCGGCGACTCCGACCAGATCCGCGCGGTCAGCGCAGTCCGCGGAGCCGGGTCGAGACCGAACTCCGGGGCAGTCATCAGGCCGTGTCCGCTCACGTGCGCGTCGTACTGGTCCAGCAACCGGTCCATGCGCTGGACGAACACCCCGGCCGAGGGGACGCGGGCACCTTCCGCCGCGGCCCAGGCCGGGGCGAGGGCGGTGCGGCACAGGTCGAGCAGGTCGCCGCGCACGACGTCGAACAGCTCCGGCGGGGCGGGGCGGGCGAGCTGCGACGAAAGATCCAGGGCCCCGGGTGGCGGGGCGACGAACAGCCTCTCGTCCGCTTCCTCGAGTTTCCCGACGATCTCCTCGAGCCCGGCGGCGATCTCCGAGGCCGCCGTCGCGACGGCCCGGCGACGTCGGACCGGCTGCCACTCGCGGGTGGTGGCCTCTTCGGCCAGCCGGGTCAGCTCCACCAGTGTGTGCCGCAACTGGGTCACCGGAAGCTCCGCGGCCCACCGGCGGGCTGCCGAACGCCAGCTGAGCGCGACCCCGGCCGCGGCGGCCAGCACCACGACCAGGCTGAGGACCTGGGCGGTCAACGGGGAAAGAAGAAAAGACAGCTCCGGCCGGGACTCCGTGGCCACGGCCCCGGCGGCCACACCGAGGAATCCCGCGCCCGCGTAGACCAACGACGGGAGGAACGCGTCGCCGAGTCCCAGTTCGGTCGTCTGCCCGGGACGACGGCTCATCAGGAGCCACCCCGCTGCGAACCAGCCCGCCGCAAGCAGCCCGGCCCCGAGCCAACCGGACGCTCCCGGGCCGAGCAGCAGCGCGAGCACCGCGCAGCTGAGGAACACCGCCGGCAACGTCAGCAGGCTCAGGGGCCAAGTGCGGAACGGGGGCATGGCCAGCGCGAGGGGGCCTTGCTTGCGCACCTGGTCGAGCGCCGCCGCGCACCCTTGTGGGCCGCCGGCCGTGGCCGCGAGCCGCAGTTCCTCCGCGAGCACGGCGGGCGGCGTGGCTTCGTCGAGCCGGGCCTCGACGAGGCGCTTCAGTTCGGCCGCGATTTCCGCTCCCCTGGCTTCCCGAGGCCGCTGCACCCCCAGCTCGACCACGCTTTCGACACTGGGCCGACCCACCTCCAGGTGCCCGTCCATCCGGTTCAGCAGCTCGACGAGATACAAGCGGGACTTCTCGGCGGCCTGGCCCGCCCCGGCGATCTCGTCCCCCAGTCGCGCGGTGGGCCGGGACGCACCGAAAACCGCGCGCCACGTCCCCAGCAGCCGGACCAGCTCATCGACTCGGTCCAGCCGCCTGAGCGCTTCGTTCCGGGCGGCCGCGACCGGTCCGGCCAGCACCGCGCCCTCCGGGTCGTGCACCGCGTCCACCTGACGCACCGCCGTGCCCAGCGCGGGTGAGGGAGGCTGCTCCGCCCGGCAGAGCGACCGCACGACCGCGGCCCTGGTCTCGGCCAGTTCCGCCGCCCCGACGGCGACGGAAACCAGCTGAACGCCCGGGCAGGTCGCGAAGCCGGACAGATCACCGGACAGCGCGACGACCCGGTCGAACACCGCAGGCACCCGCAACGCCGCGATCAGGCCGTCGAGAGCGTCCCGCTCCCCGTCCACCGGGCGTGGCGCCGACTGCTTCGGCGCCCAAGCGACCCCGCGCGGGTCCCCGACCCACAAGACGGTGGCGTACTGCAGCACCTGGGGCACCGCGAGCACCGCGCCGTCCGACGGAGCGTCCGTCGTGGATTCACCGACCGCCACGCAGACGATGCCGGTCACCATCTCGTCGCTCGCCAGTGACATGTACACGTCGGTGTGCTTGAGCAGCGAACCGGCGTCGTCGAGCACCACCACTCCGCCCGCGACCTCGGCGAGCTGGTCGCCCGGGGACTCGCGCAGGTCCAGCAGAACGATCTTCGAAGTTTCCATACCGCGTCCTCACCCACCCAACCCGTTCGCGACGTCCACCTGTTCACGCAGGTCGAGCAGGCTCTTGGCGGTATTCCCGACATGGTGCTGCAACGCCTTGGGCAGCGACTGCGACCAGAACTGCCCGATGACAGCCAGCTGCGGGTCCCGGCCCAGCACCCGGTTCTGCTCGGCCTGCTTGACCTTCAGCAGCTCCGATTCGGCGAGGTCGACCAGGACCCTGAACTCCGCCGCAGGCGGCGCCGGAGACAGGTCGGCGTCGGCGGGAACCGACGACATGAGCCGGGCGGCGAGGCTGCGCCGGGTCGGGTCGTCGTCGGTGAGGATCCAGTTCTCGTAGGCCTGGAGCACGCTGGCCCACGACGACAACGCCCCGAGCGCCGTCAGCCGCAGCTTCATCGACACCGACTCCCGGCTGCCGATCGCCACCGTGATGGACGTCGGGCTGGCCAGGTCGCCCTCGACCACGACCTTGCCTTCCCAGGCCGCGCAGAGGATGCGGTGCAGTACGTGCCAGCGGTCGTCCTCGTCGATGAGCAGATATCCCGCTTCCTGGCTCAGCCGCCGTCGCCACGGGAGGCTGTCCTGCGGCTGCGGGCGACGCTGGGCTTCGGCCCACAGCTTGACGACCCGGCGGAGTTCTGGCACCTCGGTGACCCCCATCGAGCTGCGGTTCAGCACCACGACGATCGCGTCGGCCTGCACGGCGCGGAACTCCGGCTCGCCGACGAGATCGATCGGCAGCGAGACCTCGCGGCGCAGGAACCGTTCGATGTCCTTGTCCTCCTGGGCCGCCGGATAGGTGAACAACGCCTTGAGCGGGGCGCGGCCGTCCGGGGCGAACCCGCCGGGCACCAGCTCGGCCAGCTTCTGCCGGAACCGGTTCAGATCGGCCTCGACGACGGTGCTGTCCCGCCGCCGCACGACATTGGCGAGCAGGTCCTCCATCCGGGGAACCAGCGCGGGACGCGTCCGGTCGCTCGGCCGCACCTGTTCGGTCACCGCTTCCTTGATCCGCTGGCGGACGTACGCGACAGCGGCTTCCGGGTCTTGGCGTCCCTTGCCGTACGCGACGGCCCAGCCGTCCTGGCCCAGCAGGAGGTTCAGCACGTCGCCTTCGTGCGCGTTGGGCCCCAAGTGCTGGGTGTACTCCTCCTTCAGCCGGGCCAGAACCGTCTCGTAGAAGCCGTCGAGCCCGTGATCCTCCGGCGGCAACAGGTACGCCACGCCGACACGGGCCTTGTAGAGGTCCTTCGACCGGTGGTCGAAGGACTGGGGTTCGTTGCGGGCGTAGGTGACGAACCGTTCGTGGACCGCGGTGAACTCCTCGACGAACGCCTGCCACGGCCGGGTCCAGATGCGATGGCCGTCGTTCCACGCGGCATTCCAGATTCGCCGGGTCTGCCACGCGTACCAGGAGTTCTGTTGCCGGATCACGGCCTGGGCCGGCTCGTCGGTGATCCGCAGCCGCTGCATGAGCTTGCGCGGCAGGTTCTGCGCCGGCGGCGGGGCCGCGGCGGTCATGCCCGGGGGCGTGGCCGGGGGCGAGCGCCACCCCTCGAGCAGGGACCGGAACCCGCTCCGGTCCAGCGGTTCGGTGAGGTCCCGGTGACCGAACACGACGCGTTGCAACCGGAAGAGGTCGACGTCGCGCAGCAGCACGTCGGCAGCCGCCGCCGGGTCGAAGTGCTGCGCCAGCGTCGCGACCGGTGCCGCCAGCCCGTTCTGGTCCCGCTCGATGTTCGTGCTCATCGCGTTCGCGCGTTCGGTGAGCGCCGCGAGCACCGGCCCGTAGCCGACCGGGCTGCCCTGCGGCGGGATTCTGCTCGGGGTCGCTTCAAGCACCTTGTCGAGTCCGGATGCGGAGATGAACTGCCGGATGTGCGCCTTGTTGGTCTCCGCCGCCCCCGGCGGGACGAGCAGCTCGGTCACGGCGTTGGCCAGCAGGTGGGAGCTGACGGCCTCGGTCAGCTCCAGCAGCGGCGTGGTGAGCGCGGCGACCGCGCTGGTGGTCACCCCGCGCCTGCCGACCCCGGTTTCCGCGGTGGCGTGCCGGTCCACCTTGCTGTTGATGAAGCCGTCCGCGAAGGACGGGTGAGCTTGGCTGCTGTTGCTGTTGCCGTTGTCCTCGTCGTCATCGCCCTGGTCCGCCGGGCCGGCCCCGATCAACGACGTCATCAGGGAGACCATCGACCGGTTGAGGTCGTCGCGACGCACCCCTCCGACCGGGCGGCCGAACAGGAAGGCCGTCTGGACGGTGTTCGGCTTCAGCTGCACCTGTTCCAGCCGCGGGTAACGGACGGAGACCACGCCCTGGGTGCCGCTCGCGTCCAGCTGGTCGGCCGAGCCGTGCGCGTTCTGGTCGTCGATCAGCCGGAAGAGGTCGACGAGCGAGGAGCCCGCGTTGAGGTCGGCCGGCCGGCCGCCGCCTTGGCCGTCGTCGAACGCCGAGGGCATCAGGACCAGCGGGTAGATCTCAGCCTGCTTGTTGCCGCGCTGCATGAGGTCGCCGATCAGGTGCAGGTAGTCGTAGAAGATCCCGCTGCCGGTGCCGCCGGCCACCGAGAACACCACGAAGACGATCACCGGATCGACCCGGTTCGTCCGCTTGCCGCTCACGGTCAGCAGGTCGCCGGCCGATTCGTTGATCGCGGTGATCGCCCGGCTGATCCCGAGCAGCGCGGTGTCCGGGTTGAGCCGGATCGTCTCGAAGAGCACTGCCCGCCCGACGGTCGGCAGCTGCCCGGCCCCGCGGACCAGCGGCCCGATCCGGGGATCGCTCTCCTTCGACGGCAGCCAGGCGACGGTTTCCTCGTCGGTGTTGATCCGGAGGCTCTGGGCGACCTCTGCCGAGTTCCCCAGCCGAGCGGGCACCAGATCGGTGATCAGGTGCATGGTCTTCTGCGCCGCCTCGTCGTGCTCGCGCCCCGGCACCACCTCGCGCCGCACCCGCTGCAGCTCGTTCGAGCTGAGGTCCGCGTAGACGAACTGCAGGCACGACGGCAGTTGATACGGAAGGAAGTTCGGGTTGTGCATGGCTCCGAGCAGGCGGGTACCGTCCGGACCGCAGAGCTCTTCGCGGAGCCGCTTCTCGAGTTCGGCGCCGACCTTGCACCCGGTCCCGCCGAGCCCGACGAACAACATCGGCTGATAGATCTTCATCGCGGCTTCGTCCTCACGGTCACGGGCCTGCAGCCGGCCCGAAGGGTCAGTGTGGCGGCGGGTGTGCCCGCGGATCGCGGCACGGAACGGGATCTCATGGTTTCGTCTGCCTTTCGGTGAGTTCGCGAGCGCTTTGCACGATTTCCCCGGCCTTGCCCAGAGCGGTCACCGCGTGCGCGAAGTCGTCGTAGAGACCACTGCCGTCAGGCCGCGACCGGCCGGATTCCGCGGCCAGCACCCGGATGCCCAGTGCGCGACGCAGTTCGGTCCCGTCGCTGCCGAGACGTTCCGAGTAGGCGGGCAAGGTGCGCAGGGCGATCGCCAGTTCCTTCGCCCAGTTCGCGGAGGCGCGGTGTCCGGAGGCCTCGCGCCCGAGGTAGCCCGCGAGCAGGGCGATGGGGATGGTCGCCGACAGCCGCACGAGTTCCGAGCCGAGCGTCAGAGGTTCCAATCTGGAGACGAAGATCAGCACACCCACCGTCATCGCCGTCAGCAGGCAGGCCACCACCGCCCTCAGCCAGTTCGCGGTGCGGTACTCCCGTTTGGCGTGTTCTTCGTAGAAGGAGCCGGCATGGCCGGCACCCACCGCGCCCGCGGCGACCTGCACCTCGTCGCGGACGCGCAACGTCTCCTTCAGTGCCCGGGAGGCCTCGTGGATGAGCTGCCGCGTCTCCAGCTTGCCGCGGATCTCCCCGGCCAGTCGAAGCGCTTCCGCCCGGTCTCCGGGGAAGACCTTTCCCTGCGCCGTCAAGTCCTTGATCACGGTGACGAACGCGTCGACGGCCTCCCCGAGCCACTGCCGCAACGTGGTGGCCAGCTCGGCGAGCGTGTCGAGCAGTTCTTGCTCGTGCTCGGGTGCGGCCTGCTCGATGGCGGAGAGACAACCGTCGAACTTCCCGACCGTCTCGTGGATCACCTCGAACACTTCCACGAAGTAGTCCTTGTGCCGCAGCTCCACGCCGACGAAGTCGTTCTCCTCCTCCACCGCGAGGTAGCCGGCGACGAACTCCGCCACCAGGCTCGCGTCCTCACAGGCCCTTCGCACGCGCTGGTTCCTCGTGGTGTTCCGGTTCTCGCGAATCCGCCTGTCGAGCTTGTTCACGGCCTCCTCGGCGTCCACGAGGCTCAGCTCGTGAAGCTTCCCGTCCTCATGGGGTTTCGTCACAGTTCACCGTCGCCTTCGGCGCGCAGGAGATCGGGCTTTCCGGCCGCGTACTCTCGATACGGCACCGCGCTGCGGGAGTCTTCGGCTCGCGCGCGCCGCTTGGCGATCAGGTCCTCGTCGATCAGCGGCCCTCCGTCATCAGCGTGGCAAACACTGCGCACCACCACGAACAGAAGCCAGTGGTCGACCACCCCGAAGAGGGCGAGCAGGGCCAGGAAGGTCCCGGCCACCTGGAGGAAATCGCGCTCGGCGACCGTGTAAAAGGCGGTCAGCCGATCCGGTCCCCGTGTCGCGTCCTGCGCTGGAGCCTTCGACCGCCGGTCGACCTCGTCGATCCGCGTCCGCGCGTCCCGCTGGTCGTCGTCAAAATCCTGGAGCCGGCTTTCCGCCGCAGCCTTCGCGAGGCCGAGTTGCGAGAAGAGAGCGGAGTACTCACCTTCGACTTTTTTCTGGTGCTCGAGTTTCGAGCGGTATTCCGGTCCTTCGCCGCGGACGCCCGTCCCGCACCTGCCGTCCTGCTCGCAGAGCGCCTGGTTCCTCGCCTCTTTCTGTTCTTCCGCCTTGGCATCGAGCTCCCGCCCGAGCCGGACCACTTCCCGGTCCTCGGCGACGACCGGCCGTGGCCGGGCGAGGATCTCGAGGTACGTCGCCTTCTCTTCCGCCAGGGATTGAGCCTCGGCCTTGGCGTCCGAGAGTTCCCCGGCCGCCTGCACGGTGTCGATTTGACTGCTGAACGTCCAAAGCGTGCCGGTGCCGGCCACCAACAGGCCGAGGACGACGGTCAGCGCGATGCGGAGGATGGGCGGCCGCGACGTCGGCACGCTCTCGCCCATCAGCGCAACGCCGCGGCGATTCGCCAGCCCGAGCACCAAGAACAAGGCCGCGAACAGCGGGGCCAGCGAAATCCCCGGCAGCCGAGCCCCGAAGAAGATCGGCCACACCGAGCCCGAGGACACGCCGACCGCGAGCACGACTGCCCACCGGCCAAGTCGCTTTCGCTGGGCGTCACTGTTCTCGGATCGACGCCCGAATCCGTTCGGCAAGCCGGCGTAGCCGGCAAAACCGAGTCTTCGGAAACTGAGCATCAGGCCACACCTCCTCGTCGAAGCGGTAACCGACCCGCCATGACGACCTCTGTCCGGTCAGCTGAAGGGGTTGTTGGGATCGGCATAGGCGCCGGCGTCGAACGGCACCGAACCGCGGTTCGAACCACCGGAAGAACCGTTGCCCGGACGGGGGCTCTCCTCGGAAGCACTGCCGAAGGGGTCGTCGGTGAACGGGTCGCCCGGGTCCGGGTCGGCGCGCGGGGAGCCGAACCCGGCGTCCGCCGGCCACGGCGCCGGGGGGTCCGTGAGCGGGTCGGTGTACGTGCTCGACGAGTCGCTACCGGCCGGACCGTCGAACGGGCTGTACGAGATGGGCGGTACCGGGCCGCCGTTCACCAGGCCGTCACCGGCACCCCGCTCGTCCAGGACGACGAGCGCCCGGTCCCGGCCGAGGTCGTGGCGTGCTCCCGGGGTGAGAACCACCGGCTGCTGTCCCGGCGGGATGAGACTGAGCTGCGTCCCGGCCCGGCGAACCTGATAAGCATCCGGATCATTCGCGTTCGCCGGCTGCAGCTGCGGGCCGGTGAACGCGTCGTGCAGCACGAAGACGAAGGACTTGAGCCGCGGGTTCGGCGGCTCCAGCTCGGAGCTGACGGAACCCTTCCACACCAGCTGCGCCCTCAGGCCGCGCACCCTCACCGCTTCCCGGCGCGCCCGGATCTTGACCACCGCGAACACCACTGCCGCCGCGACCAGCACCGCGAGCCCCACCCAGAGCCAGAAAAGCTTCTCCACAATCCCCGGTTCAGGGGCGACGTCGGTGGTGAACAGGCGCTCGGCGACCAGATCCGGCGGCCCCGAGTCCTTGACCAGCCGCAGCGTGGCGGCGTTCGTGCCCAATGCCGTGCCCGCACCGAACCGGAGGACGAACGGCACCTTGGTGACTCCGGGCTGCGCCTGCACCACCGCGGGGTTCACGGTCAGTGTCGTGCCAGGTGAGGGAGCGGAAACCTCCAGTCGCAACGGAGCAGGCCGACCGGAGTTGTTCGTCACGGAAACGGTGCCGGAGATCGTTCCGCCGGGAGTCACCGCAGCCCGGTTGCTGTCGAAGAGGATCTGCCCCTGGACGGCCGCGACACCGCCCTGCACCTTGGTCGAGAGCACCCGAGTGTCCCCGCCGATTCCGATACCGGAGACCTGACCGGAAAACGCCAGTTCGCCCGAGGCGTCAGCGGGAACTTTGACCTGTCCGCCGAAGGTGCCGTCGTGGTCGGGGTCGGCCAGCGTGATCGGCTGCGCCGGGAAGCCGGATTTTCCGGTCAGTGTCAGGGTGAACGTCAGCGACTGCAAGGTCGACGGGTCCACGACGGCACGGCCGCGGGCCCAGACCTGCATGTCGACGTCGACCGTCTGTCCGGCCGCCGGCTGCGGCGGGCTCACCGTCAGATAGGCCTTGACGGCGGCCTGGTAGGCCACCGTGGCGGCCACATCCTGGGCGGGAACATCCGCCGACGAAAGCCGGATGGTCCACTTCCCGGGCTCCGGGTCGCTGATGCGCAACGACTCCGTCTCGGTGGTCTGCCCGGCGAACTCGAAGTTCGAGCCACCGGCGGCAGGCGCGGGTTCGCTGGCACCCGGAGCGAGGTACTCGACCTGGACCCTGGGATCCCTTTTGTAGACGAGGATGGAGGCATAGCTGGCGACGGCGGGGATGTCGACGGTGAGTTCGGTCGAACCGCCCTTCGGCACGTTGCCGGTCTGGCGCGGACCGTACTTGACGCAGCTCGCCGAGCTGAACGCCTCTTGCACCGCCGACGCCAGCTCCTCGGGCGAGCGAGCGATCTGCTCGTGCGGGTCTGCGGCGGCAGGCGTGCAACTCCGGCCTTTCGCGAACCCGCGCAGGGCGTTGTCGACCGCGCCGAACCCGAGCGGCCACACCTGGGCTCCCGCGCGGTCGAGTTCGGTCAGCACCTCGCCGACTTTCGCCGTCGCCGCGCCGTTCCGGCGCGCCGGGGTGTCACCCCACGACGGACTGTTGGAGACGTCGAGCTTTCCGTCCGTCAGGAGGAAGACCAGCTTCTTCTCCGGCTGCGTGGCGCCGACGAACGCGAGCGCCTGCTGCAGGGCGGCCACGTGGTCGGTTCCGTCGCCCTCCTGCGATGTCCGGCGATGGAGGTTCCCCACGCACTTGGCAAGCGAATCACGGCTCTGCGCGTTGTCGAGCAGAGTCGGCGGACAGGCGACCTGCACCGCGCTCTGGCCCGGCCCGTCGGAACTGCCGAAGCCGACGACGGAAACCACCGAACCCGGTGCCAGCGCACTGAAGACGATCGTTCGAGCGGCTTCCTTTTCTTGCACGACGTCGGTCTCGCTCAGGCTCCCCGACTCGTCCATGAGCACGACGACCTGGACCGGGGGAAGCTTCGACGGCTCCTGTGCGGACGCGTTCCCGGCCGTCGGCAATTGAAGCGCGAGCAGCAGGCCGATCACGCCGAAGATCGCTGTCGCGCGCCACCACTTCCCGCCTCTCCGGAAGATCGGATCGCTCATTCCGCTCACTGCCCTCTCATCGCCCGAATGGCTGCTCAGGAGTGGAATGAACACGGTTGCCCTTCCACGATCAAGGCTTTCAGCGCCTGGAATAATGCTCATGTCGCGCCCTTGTCCGTCGGCGTTACACCGACCGGTAGCGTCGACGCAACGTCTCATCGGCTCTAATATGTGGCTCCGACCGGCGCATGCTCGCACAACTCTGCCGGACGAGCGAGCAGGACACACGAGCACGGGAGAAGTGTCACGGATTTGCCAACCCCAAAAGGACTTGGTCATGAACAACGCAGCGACGTCAATCACTGGACATAAACTTGACAAATGACGTCCGCGGCTTGGCCCGAATCGGGTACCCGCTACGCTGCCGCCAAGTATTTCGACGGGGCTGAAGGTCGTCGCCGAGGAACCGGGAGAGCTTCCTCGAGCATGATCAATCGCCAACCATTCACCGTTTCCGAAGGATCGTGATGCTGCTCCCGGCTTCCCGGAAGACTCGCTGGACGCTGTCGGGCACCACCGCGGTGCTCACCGCCGCGTTGGTTGCCTGGCTGCTCTGGCCCGAGTCGTCACCGACCGCGGACCGAGTTGCGGGCCCGAGTCACCTGGTGTCCTACGCCGCCGCGGCCGGAAGACTGGCCGGTCTGGACGCCACCGAGGCGGACGAGCAGATCCGGGATTGGGCCCGGCTTGGCCTCGCCGCCGGGCTGGAACTCGACACTGCCCAGGTCCGCGACAACCTGTACGACACCTTTCCGCTGCGGGACACGGGCTTCGCCGATGTGACCCGGCAGCCTTCCGGCCCAGGACGAACGCTGCTGGACGGCACGGACACGCTTCACGTGCTCGTGCCCAGCGGAGATCCCCACGAGGCGCGCACCGTAGGACTGGCGCTCGACCAGCGCCGCACGGACCGCGGAAGCGACGCCCGGCTGGTCCAGGTCCACCACTACGCGATCGAAAGCGGCGATCGGACGATCCGGATCACCGACGACGACGCCACCACCACCGATGCCGCCCGCGCGAAGTACGGCTACGTCACCGAACAGGTCGGCACCCCCGAGAACCTGGCTGCTTTCCTGGCCCGCACATCTTCCCTGTCGACCATCGAAGACCGCGGTGGCGAACCCTGGGCGGGCGGCTGGGCCTGGCCGGGCGAGCCCGCCGGATTGCTGGACGCCGAGGACGTTTCCGTGCTCCAGCGGGGCTACGCGCAGCGCCGCGGTCCCGCTCCCGGTTTCTCCCTCGACCCGTCCCCCTCGTTGACCGAAGCCGATCTACTCGCTTCGGTCCCGGGTCTGCGTCCTGACCTGGCCGCACGTATCGCCCACGACGACTGGGCCGGTTCGGCGAAGAGTCCGGCCGAACTCGGGGAATTGGTCGAAGAAGCGTTGTTCGACGGGAACGTGCCGGCCGAGACGCTGACGAGTGTGGGGTTGCCCGCCGACCGGACGGCCCTGTGGGACGTGCAGAACGCGCTGGATCACCAACCTGTCTACAGTGAAGCGCGGTATGACGGCGGGCTGGCCGGCACGAAGGTCGGCATGACCCTCTTCTACACCGACTACGTCGCCAAGAACTGGGTAGCCGCCGTCGGCACAGGGGTGCCCACGGCGGCGGTCGGCGGCTTCGTGCGTGAGTCCGATGCCGTGACACCGTGGAGCCAGTGCGACCGATCCGGCGGAGCCGGCGAGAGCGGCAGGTTGTGGTTCGCCCAGTCCGACGCCGCATTCGCCTACAGCGACGACAGAGTCAGCTTGGGTGCGAACACCACGCGGCTGTTCAGCCGGGCGAACGCCACCGGCGACGGCCAAGGCAAGGAGGTCGAGCCGACTTACGCGTTCGGTCGCGGCCTGCACTGGTGGGACCGGCACTACCAGGCGGTGGCCGATTACGAGCAACAGTATGAGCGTCTCGATCAGATCATGCGCTGGAGCGGCGCCCTGGAATGGCTGGTCGGCAAGACTTCGGCGCGGCTGCCCCAGCTGTCGGATGCGCAGATCCGGTCCGACTGGAAGTTCGCCGACTGGTACCGGGCGCACGACGAGCTCAAGGAGCGGGGCGACGTCGGCTTCGTTTCCCCGCCGTCGGCGAACCAGGAAGCCGTCGTGCCCATCCCGTCCAAGGCCTCACCGCACTGCGGCAGCCTCAGTATCCGCGGTGGAGTTTCGCTCGCCGACCGCACCGCGCGGACGGCGGACAAGGACTTCCGGGCGCACCTTCCGGCCGGCATCGACCGTGCCGGGCTTCAGGACCCGTCGTCGACCTTCGACCAGGCGAGCGGTTCGGGCCGGATCGCGGAGGTGGCGGCGCTCGACGACCGAGCGGGCGTGGCGGACAGCACGGTGCGCACGGTGCGCCCGGCACCTGGCGGAGGGTCCGCGATCAGCGTCGAAGCCACCGGCCGCAAGGTGGCACCGTACGGTGGATTGAAAGTCTGGCGCGCGGAGCAGGCGCCGCGGCACTTCGACATCGAGCTGCAAGCGGCTCGCGGCCGAGTCTCCCAACGGATGTCCATGCAGGGCAACGACCTCGGCGAGCTGGTCGCGACCAGGCAAAGTTCCGATCTGGTCACCGTGCAGTGGCGACGAGGCATGGTCGACCGGATCCGCACCGCGCTGGAATCGGTCCAGAACCGGTTCGCCTCGAGCCGCGGGGGACCGATTCCGCCGGTGAGCGACGGAGCGTTGTACAGCACCGAAGATGCCGGTGGACAGTGGTCGAGCCGGGTGGGCGGGCCGGACGGCCCGTGGCTTTCGGTCCGTGACAAGGTGCCACCACCTGCCGAAACGCTGGCGTTCCGCCTGGGCGGTCCCGACGCGGCGGGCGAGCCCCGATTCCTGGTCGGCGACCTGGTCCCGCCCCCTCACCTCGCCGGGCCGTGGCTGGACGTCACTTCCGTGCCCGGCCACGGGACGGTGGTCACCTCCGTCGGCGGGCCGGCGAAGAACCACCAGACTGTCCGGGTTTCGTCACAGGACGGGAAGTCCGCCGAACTCAGCTGGTCCGATGGGCACGTCTTCGTGCGCGCCGACGATTCGCTGCTCGGCTTGAACGGCAGCGTGGAGGGCGCGGCCCTGCTGCGCGACTTCCCCCGGGTACTGGACGCGATGCGACTCGCCGACGAGGCGCACGACGGGCTGAAGCGCGCAGTTGATCTGAGCTCCGACGGCGTCGCCGTGGTCGGGCCGGGCGAAATCCAGCTGTTGCCCGCTGACGGTGCGGGAGCGGAGCGGGTGGCTCGCGCAACCGGCCCTGCCGGTTCACCACCACCCACGGTCCGCATTGCCGGGGACCGGCTCGAGCACGTGGACACCAGCCCGCTGACGACCTCCGCCTCCCGGACGGCCGAGCTGGGACAGGTGCTGGGCGAACCCGGCGCCGACGTGTACCTGCACGAGGACTTCCGGGCGACGCTTTCCCTGGCGGACGGCCCGATCCTCGCCGAAACCCTGCCGCACGACATCAAGGTCACCGTGCGCGAAGCGCAGCTCGACACCACCTCGCAGGCTTCCGCGCCCAGCACGGCACCCGACGTGCGGGTGTACGAGTGCCGGGAGTGGTGGGCGGTCGGCGGTTCGAGGCTCGGTTTCGTGGCCGGCACCGCAGGTCAGCCACCTTCGACCAGCACCGAAACCACCTCGTCGACGGCCTCGGCAACTCCCACGGAGGCGCACCGGAAGATCCTGCTGGTCTTCCCTGTCACCGACCGGCGCCTCGTCGGCTGTGGCAACTGATGAGCACACGACCGAAGATCGGCCTCAGCCTCCAGCACCCGGCGGCAGCTCTCGTCATCCGAGCCGACGAGGCGTTCGCGAACGGCGACGTTCACGAGGTCGACCGGGCCTACCAGGCGGCCGTCTCGCTCGTGGACGTCATCGAGGTCAAGGTCGCGATGGCGGCCGATCACGTGGCGAGGCTGCTCGCGGTCGGATACCCGACCAGGGCGCTCGAACGTTGCGAAGAATATCTGGCACGGCATCCGGAACAGGCGGTCCTTCGTGTACTGCTCGCCGAGATCGCGTCGTCGACGGGGGACCATGAGCGAGTCCGGTCCGAGGCGAGGGTGCTGCGGTGTTCGGAACTCGATGAGGAGAACCGAGCTCGGCTGCTGCGTGTGGAAGGACTCGCCGCGGCCGACGACGACTGGCCGACCGCCGATGAACTGCTCGCCACCGCCTCGCGGCTCTTCGCGACGGCGGGGAACGCGGCCGGGATCGCTTCGGTCGAGCGAGCCCGGGAGCTGATCGCCGTCCGGCGCGGCGACGCGGACGCCGTGGCCGCCACCCTGGCGACCGAGGCCACCCAGCCGACACCGGATCCGGTACGGCTCGCCTTGGCGTTGAAACGGGAGCTGCGCTACGAAGAAGCGTTGCGGATCCTGCGGGAGGAGGTCGAAAAGCGGTGCCACGACCACGCCCTGCTGTTCCCGCTCCTGCACGAGTGTGCCGTGTTGTTGCGGCTGACCCGCCAGGACGCCGAAGCGCACCAGGTGGTCGAGCGGCTGGAGGAGCTGGCCACCACCGCACGCGATCCCGCCGCGGCCCGGGAGGCGATCGCCCTTGTTTCCGGTGACGGCCCGACGTCCCAGGATCGGCGGTTCGACCGCCGGTTGCACCGTGTACGGCAGCTGGTCCGGAGCGGGCGGATCGTCGAGGCGGAGAAATCGCTGCCGGCGCTTCGACCGGGACCCGAATCGGACCGGGATACGGCCTTGTGGCACCTCGCCGCCGGTGAGCTCGCACAGGCCCGTCACCAGAAGTCCGGTCGACGAGAGTTCCTCACCGAAGCGGCCTCCCGGTTCCGAAGCGCGGTTCGGCACACGGATTCCGTGCCGCTCTACGAGGTGCGACAGCTGGCGCTGCGCCTGCTCGGGCGAGTGCACGCTCGTCTCGACGACGCCGAACAGGCCACTGCGTGCTGGGCCGAGGCCCACCGGATCGAGGAGCACATCGCCGGGCGCCAAGTCACTGACGACGTGCGGATCCGAATGCTGCTGGCCGCGCCCGACGAGCACGACGAACGAGTCCGCGCGGCAGCGGAGCTGGTCGCGGAACGGGGTCCCGAGGCGGCTGCCGGAGTCGCGGTCGCCATCGAAGCTGCGCGGGGCACATCGATCCTCGGCACTGTCCTGCCCGACAGCGCGGGGGTGGTCCGGAGCCTCCCGGCACTGACCGACTTCGCCGGCGCTTGGCGGTGGTTGTCACGCACCACCCGCGATCTGGCGCGGTCGCAGGTCGTCTGGCTGACCCACGCGACCCCCCAGCGGGTGTACCACGCGATCGCCGGTCGCGAGCTGCTCTTGCAGTTCTCCGCCGGGGCGCCGGCCGTCGAGTTGAGCGACGCGGTGGACAACCTGCTGGCGTGCTGCAGCGAAGAGTTCCTGCTGGGCTCCATCGAGAGCGGTGAGTTCGAAGAAGCACTGTGCCGGATCGGAGACCTGATCGGGGTGGCGAAGGTGGCCGAAACCGTGCCCCACCACGTCAAGCGGATCGCCGTAGTCGCGGGCGGGGTCCTTTCCGACATCCCGCTCGCGGCCATTCCGGTCCCCGGCACGGCCGAACGGCTGGGCCACCGGTTCGCGATGTCCGACTTGCCGTGCTTGTCGGCGCGGGAACCCCTGCGACGCAGAGCGCAGGGCCAACGCGGGGATCGCGCGCTGCGGATCCGGCCTCCGGTCCCGGGGCTGTCCCGGACGGCGATTCCGCCCGGGTGCGAATCTCTCGACGACGCCGACGCGACAGCCGTCCGGCTGAGGAAAGCGGCCGCCGACCACAACCACCAGCGGATACGCATCGATGCGCACGGCGCACACGATCCTGACCGGCCCGCCCGATCGTGGCTCCAGCTGAGTCCGGGCGGTGCCGGCGGAAGGTTGTACGCCGAGGATCTGCGCACGATGGATCTGGGCTCCTGTGCCACGCTCGTGCTCGGAGCCTGCGAGTCGGGCATGGCCCGCCGGCGGGGACGTGACGAACGAGCGGGCTTCGTGCGAGCCGGGTTGCAAGCCGGGGCGTCCACCGTGGTCGCGGCCCGGTGGGATGCCCAGGGCTACGCCGCGACCAGGGTGCTCGACCGGTTCGAACGCTACATCCGCTACTTGCCCCGCGAAGTCGCGCTGCAGCGGGCGCAAGTGGACCTGTGCCGCAGCGCCCCCGGCGGGGTGACGGCTCTCGACCACCCCGCGCGCTGGGCTTGCTGGACCCTGTACGGCGATCCAGGCCTGCAGACCGCCGTCGGCCCCGTGCGCCGCTTCGCCCGCCGCGTCCACGACACCATGAGGAGACATGACACCGATGCACAATGAGGCTTCCAGCCGAGTCTTCATCTCGTTCGCCGGGGAAGATCGGGAAACGGCACGCCGGCTCAAGGCCGAACTGGGCGAGCGCGGCATCGAAGCCTTCGTCGACGACGAGGATCTGCGGCCCGGGCAGGACATCCTGCTCGGCATCGACGCACTCATGTCCGCAGCGGACTACTTCGTCCTGCTCTGGTCACGGCACACCCCGGGCCGGAGCTGGGTGAACGCGGAATGGTCCGCCGCGTTCGCCAGAGAACTGGACGAGTCGGACGCGGACCGGTTCCTCCGGGAACACCGGGTGTTCCTGTTCATCGTCCGGCTCGACGACACACCACTGCCTCTGTTGCTCGCGCCGCGCAAGTACCTCGACGCCACCAGCGGCTGGAGTTCGGTGGTCGAACGGCTGACCGCGACCTGGGACCGGGACCGGCTGATGGACTCGCCCGTCCGTCCCGCACCGGTGACGACGGCCGACACCGCGGACCTCGGTCGCGTCGGCGTTTACGTGCACAACCAAGCCCTGGGTGTGACGCACACGGTCGTGGTCCCGGCGGGGACGACCGGCCGGCAACTGGAAAAACTGGTCTGTTCAGCACTGGAACTGCCCGATCGCGAAACCAAGTTCGGCGGCCGGGTCGGGATGAACTTCCAGTACCGCCTCTACACCGGTGGCGTGCCGTTGTTCGAAGGGCCGCTGAGCGAGGCCGTGGTCACCGACGACAGCCGGGTCGACCTGGCGATCCTGGTCCAGACATTCGGCCCGAACGGCTCGACGTCGAACGAGGTGTACCTGTCCGAAGCAACATCGACGAGCATCTCGCGCGCCGCGATCCGAGCGTTGATCGTCGCCGCGTTCGGCCACCTCAGACCCTGACCGACACCTTTACCGGTGAACCGCGCCTGAGCGGCAAAGCGCCCGGGGATCGCCCGACGTGGCCGCCGCCGGCCGGTGACCGGTCACCACTTGTGTCGGTGGTTCTGCCGGTGCGCCATTCGCAGCAGGCGGGCGGGCGCCCACCGGGCCCCCTTCGCCGCGATGAACGCCTGCCATGGGAGGTCGTGGCGAATTCCGATGACCGACGGCGTTCGTTCCAGGACCGCGTCGAGCAGGGTGTTCCCACGCCGCATGTCTCCCTGGTGACCCCGGAGCTTGAGAGCCATGGCGAGTTCGAACTGCGTCTGCAGAGTTTCCGGGTGGGCGATTCCCAAAGCGACGACCTGTCCTCCCTCGGCACGGCCCAGCTCGTCGATCGCCTCGTCGAACCGGGCCAGCTGCGAATAGGCCAGCCCACGAATGTAGTGCTCGCGGAGGACGATCGGGTGTAGCTCTCCCAGCCTGTCCTGCAACATCGGGAAGAGTTCGACGGCATTCTCGAGCACCTCTCGAGGGCGACCTTGCGAGATGATCGCGAAATCGACGCTCACCCTGGTCGCCAAAACCTCGACGTTGCGCGGCCCGAGTTCTTCTTCGCGTTGCCGCGCGATCCGACGCAGTGATTCCTCGGCGGCACGCCACCGCGCCTCGGAAGGATGCAGCTCGGTGAAATGCAGCCTGAGCTCCGCAGTGGCGAGCACGTAGGCGGCGTCGACCGCGACCGGGTGGTGCTGCCGACCGCCAGGCGCGTACGCATCACGGACATGACGAGCGAGCTCACGGGCCCGTCGCTGGTTCCCGGTGGCCATCTGGGCGTGGGCGAGTTCGATCCTCGCCAGGTGCGCGATGCGCGCGGGAAGCCGTCCCTCCGCGGTGAGCACCTTCTCGAGTTCGGCGATGGTGGCCTTCACGATTCCACGCAAGCGCTGCCCCCGCAGCCACAGCAGCCGCACCTGCAGGCGCTCGACCTCGGTCAGGGTTTCGGCCTCCGCCTTGTCGAGCGCTCGGCGCCAGTGCGGCTCGGCGTCGGCGAACCGGCCCAGAGCGTCCAGTGCCGCGGCTCGCCAGCACTCGAGAAGGACGCCCTCACGCGCACTGACCGGCCGGGCGAGGCGAGCCGGGGTTTCGACCACTTCCCGGTACTCACCCACCTCGTAGTGATCGGAGGCGGCGTCCACCGCCAGGGCGGGGTCGGCGGCACCCGAAGCGAACAGGCGGTCCAGGTATCGGGCCGCGGACGCGATCCGCCCTTCCGCGCGCAGTTCGCGGGCGATGAGCGGCAACAGGGCGGTGACCACCGCCGGTGGGATGCCCGGCTGCTCGACGAGGTGGCGGGCGTGTTCCACCAACGCCGCCCACTCGCCGTCGCGGTGCGTTTCCGGCCCGGCGCCGAGGACACCGGCCAGGTACTCGGCGCAGATCGGTGCCAAGTGGTCCAGCCCCGCCCTGGGGTGGCGCCGGACGGCGGGCCGAAGCAGGCCAGGCATGGTCCACAGTCCTCGTTCCCCGCGCACCAGCCGCTGGGACTCGAGCCCTTCCAGGACGGCGGGCACCCGGGCCCGGTCCAGACCGAGCGTGGTGAACACGTCCCGGATCAACCGGACCGGCACCGCCGCGGAACCGCAGGCCGCCATCAGGCTCAGGACAGCCAGCTCGTAGTCGTTCGCCGTGCGCACGTGCTCGTCGAACAGATCGGCGAGCTTCGTCAGGATGTCGGATGTGCCGTCGAGGACCCGGCCGATGTGTTCGCGCAGGGCGGTGAGCCCGCGCCGCGTCGTCGCCGAACCGGCCACCAGCGCGATCGCCGTCGGGTGGTTGTCCACGGCGGCCAGCAGCCGACCGACCGTGTCGGACTCGGCTTCGTCGTCTCGATCGAACCGGTGCAGGTGATGGAACAGCTCGCGCGCCTCATCGTCGGTCAATCCGCCGAGCCGGACTTCTTGGCCCAAGCCAGCGTATTCTCCGTGTTCGGTGACAAGGAGCGTCAGGACCTCGGGGCGTTCGAACCCGGTGGTGAAGAACGCCCTCGGTACACCGGCCGGAATGTTGTCGACGATGATCAGAGCTTGCCCTTCGGCGGATTCCACCGCCGACTCGGCCCTCGCCGCGGCCTCGCGCAGTGCCGTTTCGGCGGTCGTGCCGGTGGCGTCGCCGAGATCGACCTCGACCACCAGCCCGTACTCGTGCGCGAAGTGGAGCCGGTAGTCGTCCGCGAGCGCGGTTTTCCCCGCCCCGCTCAGTCCGGTGAGCACGGCGATCCCGTTGGTCGGCGGGTGAGTCAAGCCGTAGCGCGACGCGTGCAAGGCGGAGTGCAGCTGCCACATGGAGCCGTAACGGCGGACTCGGGTCTCCACTCCCGGCCGGCGGCCGGCGATGCGCGGCAAGGAGCGGAAATCGATTCCCCGAAAGGTACCGCTCACCTGAGACGAGCGTCGCACCAGTTCGTCGACGAGGTGGTCGAGTGCCGCGTCACTCTCGTTGCCGGGCACGTAAAGACGATCTCTGAGTGCGGCGGGGTGGATGTGCGCCTTGTCGTCTTCCGGGTTGACGACGAGCGTCCGTGGCACGCCTTCCCGAGCCTCGGCGACGAGTACCCGCATCAGTTCACTTTGGCAGGCGTGCCGTTTCGCATAGCGTTTCGAGTAGTAGACCAGACAGAACGCACTTTCGTTCAGCTCTTCTTCGATTTTCGCAGTGACCGAGTCACCCAGATGATTGCCCTGCCGATCGATGAAGAAGGGGACTTTCCGCGCCTTCAACCGGGCACACAACCGCTCCATCCGATAGTATTCGGACCCAGAATAGGAGATGAATATCTTTCGCAATTCCGTACTGGAGGTGGCGGCCACGCCGGTATGATATCGCGCTTCGACTCCGGTCACGACACTACTTTTCAGCGTCGGCGCAACTCCTTGATCAACTCTGCCACCGGTTTCACTTGAACGGAATTCAAGGACTCGTACAGCAGGAGAGCGACGCGAAGCGATTCCTCGGCCTCGGTCGTCCGGCCTCGCGCCAACGCCACTCGGCCGAGCCCCCAGTGCGCACCTGCTTGCTCGTGCACGCTGCTGCACCGCTCCCCGTGCGCCAACGCCGTCCGCCATGCTTCCTCCGCGCGCACGTGGTCGTTCTCCTCCTCCCGCGCCGCCCCCAGCGCGTTGGCCGCCTGCGCGATGTCCAAGTCGTAGGCACACCGCGTCGCGAGAGCGAGGGCGTCCTCCGCGCTTCGCACGGCATCGGTCACCCGCCCCAGGGCGAGGTAGGCGGTGGACATGCTGCGCAGGGTGATGCCGCGCTTGCGATCGAGGCCCGCGCCCGAATAGAACCGCAGGGCCCGCTGCTGATGCTCGAGAGCGTCCGAGAACCGGCCCTGCCTGCTCAGCACGGCCGCGAGGTTCGCGAGGCAGTCGCTGAGTCCGTGCTGGTCGCCCAAGGCGTCGAAGAGTGCGTAAGCAGCGTCGTGCTGCTCGGTCGCCTCGTCCAGCCGCTGCGCCGCGGCCAACCCCATGCCCAGGTTGTTCCGGGTGATGGCCTCGGCCCGGGAGTCGCCCAACCGCCGGCTCGCGCCCAGTGCGGCGGCATGGGTGAGCAGCCACGCGTCCAGTTCTTTCGCCAGGTAGAAGTAGCCGCGCAGAACGTAGGCGAGCTGCCAGCGGTAGACGTCGAGGGCCGGGTCGTCCAGCTCGACCATGGCGACGAGAGTGGGCAGCTCGGCCTCAAGCCACCGCCGGGCTTCCTCAGCGTCCTGGAAGATCACGGCGGGCGTGCCGGGGCTCCCGACCATGGGAAACCGATTCGGCGCAATCAGGCGATCGGCCCCTTCGGCGATGGCGAGGTAGTGCTCGAGCATGCGGCGTAGCGCCTCGGCGTCCTCCTCGCGTGGCCCGGGCATGGTCAGGGCGAAGGTTCGCACGAGGTCGTGCAGGCTGTAGCGATCCGCGGTCGGCTGTCCGACCAGGTAGACGTTGTGCAGCCGATCGAGAAGACGATCGGCGTCCCGCGACGGCAGTCCTCCGAGAGCGCTCGCCGCGGGGACGTCGAAATCCGCTCCGGGATGCGGGGCCAGCAGCCTGAGCATCCGCGCCTCGGCCGGCTCGAGTTCCCCCGCGGACAGCTGGAACGAAGCCGCGAGACTGCGTTCGCCGTCGTCCAGTTCGGTGAGCAACGCCGAAGCATCGGCAAGCCGGCGATCCAGCTCGTCGACGTCCCACATGGGGTGCGCCCGGAGCCGTGCGGCCGCGATCCGGATGGCCAGCGGGAGCCGCCCGCACCTTTCCACCACCCGGTGGCCGGCCTCGCCGACCTCGTCCGCCCCGGTCAGCATGGCGAAGAGGTCGATCGCTGTCTGCCTGGGAAGCACACCCACCGAGACGTGCTCGGCGTCGTCGAGAGCGGTCAACCGCGAGCGGCTGGTGACGAGAACGCGGCAACGCGAACCGCCGGGCAGCAGCGCTTGGACCTGCGCGGCACTGACGGCGTTGTCGAGTACGAGCAGCAGGTTGCGGTCACGCAGGTGGGCGCTGTACAGGGCGGCCCGATCGTCCGGATCGGCGGGGATGCGTTCGGCCACGACGCCCAGGCGCCGCAGCACCCGGTCGTGAACCACGGACGGCGCGACCGGGGGCCTGCTGCGTCCCCGGAGGTCGACGAACAGGCACCCATCCGCGAACCCGGCCGCCAGCCGATGGGCGCACCGGACGGCCAGCGCGGTTTTGCCGACACCGCCGAGCCCGGAAATCACGCAGACGCCGGACCCGGTTTCCAGCGCAGCGCGAATGGCTCCCAGTTCGGCGGTCCGTCCGGTGAACATGGCGGTCGCCGGCGGCAGGCCGGACGGGATGGCGTCGAGCCTGCTCCGTGGCCGGCGCTGCCCCGCTTCGGCCGGCAGCAAGGACACCAGCTCGCCTGGTGTCCCCAATTCGGTTTCACACAGCGCCGCCAGCGCCGCGTTCGGCCGGATGAGCCCGTTCTCAACCTTGCTGAGGTAGCCTTTGCTGTAGAATGTGAGTTCCGCCAGACCGCCCAGGGAAAGCCCGGCTTTCTGCCGCAGCCGCCGCAATTCGGCACCGAATGTCGCTCGTTCGCCCACCGCCACTCTCCCTCCCTCGGGCGACCAGTATCCCCGTTCGCTGTCCTGAGGAGAAGAAGGCGGTTTGCTTCTCGCGACTCGTCGGTCCGCGGAGCGCATATTTCCCCCGCACACGGGTCGCCGGCTCGGACACCTCCGGCCGTAACTCGGCACCGCCCAGGCGCGACTCAAAGCCGAAACAGCCTGAGGAGGTGCCTGGTGCGGTTCTCTCTCGTTCATGTGCGGCGGTCGTCGGCCACCCGGCCGGACACGACACGTAACGAGGGCGCCGGCGCGGACGACCTCCTGGCATGTCCTCCAGGTGTGCAACCCCACGTCGCTCATGCGCTCGGATTTCGCGATGACCGGGTTTTCAGTCGATCCGACGGCCGTGGGGCGCCTGGCCGCGACGGTGCGTGGAATACGCGGTGAGCTCGAATCGGTCGCCGAAGCGGAACCGCTCGACGCCGCGGAGACACGCCGCCGGGTTCAGCGCCGCGTCGTCCAGTTCTTCACGCTGGTTCTCCCGCAGGGCCGGTCGCCGTGCCGAGGAGGTGGGCCAGTGCGTCCGCCAGGCGGGGGTGGCGGAACTCGTGGCCCGACTCGGCAAGCCGTTGGGGCTTCACGCGCTGGCCGGCCAGCGCG
>NZ_MUMI01000181.1 GCF_002155975.1 Amycolatopsis kentuckyensis | reverse complement strand
GGACGACGCGACCTGCTCGATGTCGGCGGCGTTCAGACCGGCCCAGACCAGCGTGCCGACTTCCGGGGCGCCCTCACGGGGGAACGCCCGCAGCCAGAACAGCGCCGGCGGTCGTCCCTCGAGTCGTGGCGGGGTGTCGCTGACCCCGCCCAGGTCCTCGTCGGCCGGCAGCGCGACACCCATGTCGGCGAACCGGGCAGGCGGGAGTTGCAGCGCGACCACGCCGGTGTTGCGCAGCCCGGACGTGGTGTCCTGGACGACGGTGACCGGGAGGTACGTGCCGTCCGCCAGCGACACCTGCCAGATCAGGCTGGAGTCCACCGCCTCCCCGGACGACGCCGGAGCTTCTGGGGGACCCGGCGGTTCGCCGGTGATCGCGGTGATGCCGCCGGCGGCAGCCGAGGCGAACGTCTGCGACGGCAGCATCACGGCGCCGCCGGTGGGGTGGACCGCGGCAGTGGCGAAGCCGAGGGTCACCGGGCCGGTCCCGAGCGGACCGCCGGGATCCAGCACGGCGGCGAGCCGGCCCGCCGGTGCGCCGTCCGAGGCCTGCACGGCGATCCACAAAGCACGGTCCACAGCGGTCCGGATGTCGAGCTCGGCTACGCCCGGCTGCCCGGTGTCGCGGCGCAGCACCTGCTCGGCGTACGGGACGGCCTGCGCGGGGTCGAGCCCGGCCAGATCGAGCACCTGGTGGTACTCCTCCAGCAGGATCGGGTCGGTGGGCAAGTCCGTGCGCGCCTTGACCACCGCCGTGACCTCGGCCGGGACCACCGCGACGTCATTGCCGACCCGGAACGGTACCGCTCCCGCCACCACCACGCCCGTGCCGAGCGGGATCTGCGCCGCGACCGGGTCATCGAGGAGGAATCGGACCACGCCGGTCGCCCGGGTGGGAGGGTAGGGCTGGATCTGCAGCAGCCGCAGCAGCCACAGCCGGGTCTGATCGGGGATCTGGTTGAACCGGTAGAGCAGCGTCTCGCCGAGGTGCGCGACCAGTTCCAGCAGAGTGATCCCGGGGTCGCTCTCCCCCAGGTCGGTCCATTCCGGGGCGTACACCGGAATGCGCGCCCGCAGCTCGGCGAGCAACTGCTCGAACGAGCGGTCGTCCAGGACCGGGTACGGCAGCGCCATGTCAGGCCCCGCTCACCGGTACGGTCAGCCGCAGGCCGCCGCTGCTCCGGTCCCGCCGGTGGACGTAGCTGATCGAGACCAGCACGGCAGCCGGGTCGGTCGTCGTGGTCACGTCGACGGCGGACAGGTCGATCCGTGGCTCCCAGGCGGTCAGTGCGGCGGTGACGTCCCGGGCGATGGCCGCACGGGTGGCCGGGTTGTTCGGGGCCATCAGGTATCTCCGCAGTCCGCAGCCGAACGCCGCCCGCATCACCCGCTCCCCCGGCTCGGTGTCGAGGATCAGCAGGATCGACTGGCGGATCAACGCGGCGTCACTCCGCCAGGCGAACCCGCCGTCGACGGCCGGTACAGGCGGGAACGACCACCCGATCACGGCGTCACCACCTCCGGCCGTTCGACCCGCGGCGCGAAGACCCGGCTCGGTACCGGGGCGGCGGCGGTCGCGAGGGCGGACCGGCCGACAGCCACGTACGACGCGGCGTCCACGCGCCCGGCCCGGACCTCGTCGGCGAGCTTCGCCCCGAGCGCAACGCCCTGCGGCTTGGACCGGTTGAGCAGGCCCGCGAGCGTGTTCACGAACGTGGGCCGGGTCGCGAGGTTCGCCGCCGCGCCCGCGTCGATGTCCAGGCCCTTCCCGAGTGCCTCGAACTCCGCAGCCAGTCCGCTGCCGACCGTCACGTCCGGGGGTACGCAGAACCGCAGCGCGAGCAGGAACCACAGCTGGAAGACGAACACCACGATCGGCATGAACAGTTGCAACAGGAACGTCGCGACGATGGTGATCAGTGGCACCGCGAACGTGCAGATCTGCACAGCGGTGTTCTGCATCGGCGCGGGCGCGCTGGCCTTCAGGTCGTCGGTGGTGAACGACAGCTCGGACTTCGGGGGTGTGCGGAACCGCAGCCCGCCCGCCCCGCCCGGCCCGAGCCGCAACGCGTCTGCCCGCAGCTGCGCGATGTCCGGCATCTGCACGGTTACCGGCCGATTGGCGCAGCCCTCCAGGTCGAAGTGCCCGGCCAGCCGGTACGCGTCGGTCGGCTCGGACCAGAACAGCGGGCACCCGCAATGGTGCCCGTCGCGCGGGCATTCGGGCCGGTGCCGCCGCGCGTAGCAGCGGATCTCGTACACGCTGTCGTCGTCGTACCGGGCATGGCCCTCCGGGTCGAGATCGGCCGACCCGACCGGAACCACTCCGAAGTAGACGGTCTGCGGATCGTCGCCGGGCCGCGGAGCCAGCGGATAGGTTGCCTCGGTCAGCTGATCAGGTAGCTCCTCGACCGGCAGCCAGGCGCCCGCACCGGTCAAGGGTGTCCACCCCCCTCCGCCGCAGGCCGGCCTCGGACCGGTCACCCCGGCCGCGTCGAGGCCGAGCGGGACCCAGCCCTGCAACTCCCGGGTCGAGCCGCCGGCGAGCGCGTCGCGGGCCACGGCACGGACCTCGTCACGGGCGGCCGTCTCGGCCGTGACCAGCACTTCACGCCGGCGCAGCAGGAACTCGCGGCGGATCGCGCCTGGCTCTGCCCGTAGCCGCCGCTCGACCTGCTGGAGCCGGCTGCGGGCCCGGGCCCAGTGCCGCAACCGCGTGGCCGCGTCGCCATCCGGCCCGCCGGGCAGCGTGCCGATCCGGCGGCGAACGACGAACCCGGCCTCGCACACCTCGTCGCCGCGGGCCCGTGGCAGGCCCGGTGCGTCGCAGTGCAGAGCGCAGACGACCAGGTAGTGACGGTGGTGGGTGGCCAGGTAGAGCTTGCGCAGACCGTCGGCGGTCGTCCGGCCGGGCAGGTGCGCCGGGCCATGGTCGACGATCGTGGCGACCCGGTCGGAGTCGTCGCTGAAGGCGAGGCGCCGCTGCGGATCGGCGAGGAACGTGTTGATCAGGTCGGGGCCGTCGTACTTCTGCAGGGCCGGCGGCCGGCTCCGGACGGCGCGGCGCTTGGCCGGGTCGCCGGGCGCGGGCTCGCCGTCCAGCCGCGGCCAATGCCACCAGGGCGCCACCACGAGCCAGTCGTGGGTGACGGCGACGTCGGTGGCGGTCACCAGACGTTCCCGGCGCCGGGGCTGTACGACGGCGACGCCACGGCCCCCGACGCGATCAGGTTGGTGCAGCTGATCATCCCGTCGAAGACCGCGGTACCTGCGTGCACGTTCAGGGCGGCCGCGGTGATGTCGACGGTGGCCTTGGTGGTGATGCTGACCATGCCGCCGGAGTCGATGGTGATCCGGGTTTGGTTGGCGTGCTTGATCTCGATGCTGCCGGCACCGTCGTCGATCACCACGGTGTGGCCGCGACCGCTGGCCACCGTCACCGTCGCCGCGCCGGCGCTGTCGTCGAACTCCAGCCTCGCCCCGGACCGGCTCTTGATCATCCGCCGGTTGTTGGGACGGGTCGGCGTGAACGGCATCATCTCGCGGCCGTTCCAGCAGGACCCGACCACGTACGGTCGTTGCAGGTCCCCGAACTCGAAGCCCACGACGACTTGGCTGTCCACCGCGGGCAGCATCACGAAGCCCTGGTCGTCATCCGCGTACGGCGTCAGCAACGTCGCCCAGTAGCGCGCCAAGCCGCCGTCGCCCCCGAGCCACGGGAAGCTCACCTGCACGCGGGACTGGCGCCGGTCGTCGACGATGTCGGTGACCAGGGCCGGGTACAGGCCGAAGTAACACGCTCGGTTCTCGTCGGTCATGGCGGTCCTCCTCACGCGGTGGGGCTCAGCCCGCGTTGACGGTCGGTCGTTCGGCGGTGAAACGAGTACGCATGCCGTCGGTCAGGTCGTAGCTGTGGTGGAACCCGGTGACGTAGTAGCCGGCGCCGTCGAACGCCCGCCCGCAACGTCGGAGCGTCACCCGGCTGCCCACGGTGAGCTGCGGCGTGCCGGCGGTCGCGCCACGCACCTGGACGAAGCCGCGGCTGCGGCGCAACATCTCGGCCCGGGCCATCTCCCGCGCCGCGGATTCGGCGATCGGCACGTCCCGGACCCGGCGGCCGGGCAGCTCTCCGAACGCCCTTCGCAGCGTCTGCGGACCGGTCCGGCCGCCGGTGATCTCGGCGTCCACAGTGGACGCGGGTGCTTCAGCGTCGATGGCGGCACGGGACTTGGCGTCGTACCCCGAGACGTGCACGGCGGTGCACTGGTGGGCCAGGTCGGCTCTGACCTCGACGTCGATCAGGTCGCTGCCGCGGGTGAGCTCGACCCGGCTGCCGGTCCGGCGATCCCTGCTGGCCAGGTGGATCGTGCCGTCGCCGGCCCACAACTCGGCTTGGACGCGGCGGGCGCGTTCCCGCAGGAAGGCCAGGTCGCTCTGGTTGAGCTGCTGGACGACGTCGTACGCGGGCCCGTCGAGCGCAATGTCGGGCTTCAGGCCGTGCCGCCGCACCACGAGTCCGGCGACGTCGGCGTCGGTGCAGTCACTGTAGGTCTCGCTGTGCTGGCGCAGCCGGAGCTTCATCAAGTCGTCCTCGGCCAGCACGGTCACTACCGGGACGTCCCCCTCAGTGAACCGCACCTCCAGTGCGGACACCGACCCCGCGAACACCACCCGCTCGTTGCCGGGCGGCCCGATCGACACCTGCAACCGCTTGCCGAAATCGAGCGTACGGCCGTCGAGGTACTCGACGACGTCGTTGCCGGACTGCTGCCGGGGCGCGGTCGCGAGCAGACAGGCCTTGAGCGTGCGCAGGCCGCGCACATCCTCGGCCACGTCGAGCCGGACCAGGTCGCGGGCCAGCTCGGGCTCCCGGGTTCCGGCGACCATGAAGACCGGGGCGGCGCTGGCGTAGGCAGGTTCAGTCATCGAAGCCTCCCGCGGCAGTGCGGGCCTTGTCCCGCTCGCGTTCCTCGGCCAGGTCGGCGGCGTGCTGAGCCTGCTGCCAGACCGACGGACTGGCGTGGCAGCCGGACGGGCCGACGGCGGCGGGCGTGGCCGAGTCGACTCCGTGCAGGTCGATCCGACTGGTCATCTCGCCGACGTGGACGCTCATGACACCCCTCCGCAACCGCAACCACCGACCGGGTCGGCTCGCAGCGCCAGCCAGCCGGCCACCGTCGGGTCGTCGATGCTCGGCGGCCCCTCCGCGCCCGGGACGCGCCGTCGATCGGTCACCAGTCCCGACGCCGCGGCCGCGCCGGCCGCGAGACGGCGGCGCAACGGGACGCCGTATCCGTAGGAGAGCGCGCGGGGATCGGGCCCGGACGCGCGGCCCGGCACCGCGACGGTGACGGCCGGAGACGCCGGCCGGGCCGGATCCGGGCCGGCCGCGAAGCCCTGCCGGGCCGTCGCCGCGGCCGTCCCGCCGCCGGTGGAGGCCGCGTCGGTGAGCACCTTGGTCAGCCCCCCGGCGGCGGCGAGCGCTACGCCGTCGGGAGGAAGCCCCACCGCCGGGGCGGAGACGGCCGGCGCGGCGCCGAGGCCGGCCTGTGCGGTGAGCGCGCTCGAGAAGTCCACGCGCTGACCGGCCGGCAGGCTCAGCGGATCCGTGATGCCTTGCAGCCCCTTCCACGCGCCCGGATCGAGTCCCATGCGGGCGGCCAGCTCCGGAGCGCTCTCGCCACCCAGCGCGGCGGCACTGCGATCCGGCGGTGGCGGCGGCTGGACCGGCAGCGGTACACCCGGTGGGTTGGCGGACGACGAGGTAGCAGGCGAGGTGACGCGTGGCGTCCCGTCGGCAGGAATCGCACCCAACCCCAGGTTGTCGCCGGCGCCGGCTTTCGTGGCGTCGAATTCGGGCCGCTGTTCCTTGATGGTCACCGCGCACTTGGCCCTCAGCGGCACCCCGTTGCGCGCGAAGTAGTCGAAATCCTGGTTGAGCGAGGTCATCACGCCGATCACGCTGAACGACCCGTACGTGAACCGGACCCGCGGCGGCACCGCCTTGGTGTTCTTGGCCGGCAACACGAACTGTTCGAGCTGCCGGGTCCGGGTCCGCACGTCGACCGGTTCCTCAGTAGTGCCCTCGTCGGCGGTGTCGAACATCAGGTCGAACGAGAGCGTGGAGGTGGAACCCTGGTACTGGACCTTGGACCGGCCGCTGTCCTTCCCGGCGTCGACCGAGGCGGACATCTGCAGCCGCAGCGTGGCCGGGTTGATCTGCACGACGATCGGCACGCTGTCCGGCTTCGGGGCCGTGCCGGGACCGTCGCCGATCGCCCTCAGCTCGGCCTTGGTGAGCTCCATCAGGTCACCTCCAGTCGGAGGCCCTCGTGGGCGATCTGCAGTTCCTCGATCGCGATGGCGCCGGTGGCGCCGTGCAGTGCCGGGCCGACGATCTTGGCCGGGAGGCCCCGGACGAAAGTCCAGCCCCCGACCGAACGGTGCGGCGCGGCGATGATCCGGATCGTGCCGTCGTAGCGGCGCAGGGGCCGCACGCCGTTGACGACGTCGGCGAACCAACGCCACAACGTCAGGTCCATCGGACCGTCGGCGGGGTGCAGCATGCCGCGGCGCAGTGTGATCCGGGACAGCTTGACCCGCCCAGCGCGTTGGATGACACCGTCGTTGCGGCCGCCTTCGAGGTACTCACCGACGTCCATTTCCATCTCCATGCCGGTGCACTCCTGGAAGCGGCCGGTGCCCAGGGCCGGTCCGGCGACCTGCCGCGACTCGGCCGGTGCCTGCCCGGGCGCCGGCGGGGCCGGCGACTGGGTAAGCGACACCTCGAAGCGGAACGCCCGCGCGAAATCGTCAGCCATGATCCGGCCCGCCGGTGTTCAGGCCGCCCGTCGCCAGTGAGGCCGGCGGTAGCACGGCCCTGCCGAGCAGCGTTTGCGGCGGCTGCACCCCGTCGGCGTCGAGCACCACCCGCACCAGCACGAACTCCAGTGGCGAAGCCGGCGCCACCCCGACCTCGACGACCAGCTGTCCCGGCCCGGTCGCGTCCGGGGCGCCGACCGTGACGAACCACGACTCCTCCGCGGTCCCCCCGGCGAACGCGCCCGCATCGGACAGCTCGTCCAGCAGCTGCTGCAGATGCCGCCGGATGCCCGCCCGCAAGGTATCGCCGGACGGCTCGAACACAGTCCAGGCGAGCTGCCGCCGGATCACCCGCTCGATCTCCATCAGCACCCGGCGGGCGGTGAGCTGACGCAGCGCCGGATCGGCGCTGAGCGTACGGGCGCTGTTCAGCCGCACACCGTCCGGAGCCCGACCGAACACGTTGATCCCCAGCCGGTGCAGTGCTCCCTCCATTGTGGACGGCACCACCGCGGCCAGGCCGACCACCTGGTTTGCCGCTTCGTTGGCGGGGCCGCGGGCCAGCCCGTCGCGTCGCTCGCACCGGGCCACGATGCCCGCCGCGACAGCCGACGGGGGCACGGTGACCAGCATGCGGCTCGGCGCGGGGCCGGGCACGCGGAGCCAGGGGTGGTAGGCCGCGGCGTACGACGACGCGAACCAGGACCGCCACCGCAACGTCTGGGCGTCGGTGAGACCTGGCGGCACGTCGAGGAGCACGACCATCCGCAGTTCCTCGGCGACGGCCAAGAGCTCCCGCTGCCGGTCGGCCAGCACGGCCAAGTCCCACGGATCACCCGGGTCGAGGACGAGCCCCGGCAGTTCGGCGACCGGCGCCGGCGGCGGCGGCGGGGCGGCCGCGGGCGGCGCGCAGGAACGGAAGTCCGCGCTCCGACCCGACGGCGTCCCCGTGTCACGACGCGGCGGCCCGGCCGGTGCGAACAAGTCCGGCACCACGATCGAGGCCGCCTCGTCGGCGTCCGCCAGCGCGCGTACGGCCGTCAGCACGTCCCCTGCCACGACCGCACCGAACCGGTCCGCGCCGGACGAATCCGGTCTGCCCGCCGACACCGGACCCAGGGTGGCATCGGGTACGACGTCGGAACAGCGCCCTTCAAGCGGCGCCACCAGACGGGACTCGCGGCGCAATACCTCGGCAACGTACCGGGGATGGGCGGCCAGCAGCCCCAGGCCGGTGAGCACCTCGGACCGGCGGCGCAGCGGATCCGAGTCGGTGATCTCCAGCTGCCCCTCGACCAGTTCGACCGGGACACCGGGACCGGCGGGCAGACCGGGCGGGCAGACCGCGATCCAGTCGGCGCCCGGGTCGTCCGCGTGCCCGCGCCGTTCGATCCGTTCCACCGCCGCGACCCGGTCACCGCCGAGCCGGAGCAGGCTGCCCACGACCACGACCGAGCCGGGATCGAGCGTCACCTCGGTCGCGGTCGTCCGCGCCGTGACGGTCGCGGTGAGCAGCCGTGTCTCGTACGACCAGCTCATCGTCAGGCGGTTACCCCACGTGCCCTCATTGCGCGCGCGGACCTCGAGCCCGTTGAGAAGCCGGTAGGTGGCACACCCGGGTGGCGGATTCTGCGCGTCCGGCCTGTACGGCGCGGCGGCGACCGCGCGGATCACGTACGCCCGCCGTCCCCCCTGGGCGAAATACGCGGCCACCGCGAAGGGCAGCAACCCAGGGCCTTCGAAGCCACCGAACAGCTCCGCGTACTCGTCCCAGCTGTCCACCGCGATCGGGACCGACCGGCGGTAGCCCGCGTCGACATCGGCCGGTTCGAAGGCCGGGCCGCGGACCGAGACCCCGGCGAACGCGGCGACGTCGAGACGCTCGACCGCGGCCCGGGGCAGCGGCATCTCCGGGAACAGGTAGACGCCGGGCGGCCCGAGCACCAGCCCGCCGACGCCCGGATCCACGGTCATGCCGACGTCGCCTCGTCCCACTCGATGCCCTCGTGGACGAGGTGCAGCTCCTCCATCGCGCAGTCGCCGCCACCCTTGGCGACCAGTCCGGGCCCGACCCATTTGCTCGGCGAGGCCTTGTGCAGGACGAAGTGCTGAGCTGGCTGGTTGGCCTCGTCGTGGAGAGTGATGTGCACCGTCCGCGGCGAGTAGGTGCCCTCCCGCACGAGCCGTAGCCAGGCGAACAGCTGGACGTTGCCCCAGAGCCCGCGTTTGAGGGTGACCTGGTCGAGTTTGAAGGTGTTCGGCACCTTGGTCACCGTGTTGGTCAGCGCGCTGCCCTCGCGGTACTCCGAATAGTTGATCTCGCAGGCGAGACCGGACACGTCGGAGCAGTAGCCGGTGATCTCACCGCCGCCGGGCCCGGCCAGGATCACGACGGTGAACCGGAATGCGCCGTACGGGCGTCGCTCGTCACGTTCCGTGGGCATGGATGGCTCCCTTCGCTGGCGGTGCCGGTCAGCCGCGGGCGTCCGCGGTGAACTGGCCGATCCGGAAGATGACAAACTCGGCCGGGCGCACCGGAGCGACGCCGATCTCGCAGATCAGACGACCGTTGTCGAGATCGTTCTGGGTCATCGTCGAGCGGTCGCACCGCACGAAGTAGGCCTGGGCCGGTGTCGTGCCGAGCAGCGCGCCGTTGCGCCACTGCACATTGAGGAAATCGGCGACGGTCTGCGTGATGCTGCGCCACAACCGGTCGCCGTTGGGTTCGAAGACAGCCCACTGCGTGGACAGATCGATCGAGTGCTCGAGGAAGATGAACAGGCGGCGCACGTTGACGTACAGCCACTCCGGATCGGAGCTGAGGGTACGGGCTCCCCACACCCGGTTGCCCCGCCCGGCGAAGAACCGCAGCGCATTCACGTGCTCGGGATTCAGCACCTGGTTACGGCCCGTGTTGATGTTCACCTCGAGCCGGGTCAGTCCGTACACGACCTCGTTCGCCGGCGCCTTGAACACGCCGCGAGTCACGTCGCTGCGAGCGTAGATGCCGGCGACGAACCCGGACGGCGGCAGCCGGAGACACGGCGTGGGCACCCCGGGCGGCGGCGTGATCGGATCGAGGATTTCGACCCAGGGGTGGTACAGCGCCGCGTACTTGGAGTCGAAGTTGCCGCGGAACGCCCGGATCTCGTTGAGCGACGCACCCATCGGCCCGTCGACCACGGCGATCCGGTAGCGCGCCAGCTCGGCGTGCCGGATCAGGTTCTGGGTGGCGAGCACACGTTGGTCCGCCTCCTCCATCGCGCCGATATCCGGGGCGGCCTCAATCGCGATGGCGTCGACCTCGCCCAAGGCGTACAGACCGGTGGCCTTGCGGGTCGCGTCGTCCGGGTCGGCCTCGGCGCCGAGCAGCCCGGCCGCGGTGACCGCTTGGCCGTCCGAGCCGCCGGTCAGGCGGTACGTCCGAGTCGGCCCATTTTCGGCTCCGGCCAGCAGGGCGACCAGCAACTGGATCGGTGTGGTGTTCTGGGCCCGGAAGTCGTGCTCGAACCAGACCATGCAGTCCTCGTCCTGCGGGTCGTCGCGGTCGAGTACCCGGCTCAGCGCGCGCCGCCCGTCCGGGGCGAGGCCGAGCCGCGGATAGCTGGTTTGCCGTTGCGCGGTGTCTGTGACGGTCACGGTCACTTCGACCGGCAGCAGCCACGCGGACACGGGCGGCGGTGCGGGATTGCCGCCGGCGTCCAGGAAGGTCTGCGTCAGGTCGGGTTCGATCCGGAGGATCCGCAGTCTGGCCGGGTCGATCATCGCGTTCTCGCCCGGCTGCCGGCTGTCCTCGATGACTTCCAGCACCGTGCCGGTGCGGACCCCGTTGGCCTGCGCGGCTGCCCCGGTGTGCAGGCCCACATCCCCGGACCGGGTCGCGGTGACCGTGACCGACACGTTTCCGGCCTGGCCTGGCCACCGGGCCCGCCACCGCGCCAGGGCCGGACCGCCGGTCGCCGCCACTGGGATGTCCGGCGAGGACGCGACCCCGGTGCCGGCCGGCGGCTCGTAGACCCGGGAGACGTAGAGCCGCTGCCCGCCGTTGAGGAAGTAGGCGCGAGCTGCATGCGCCAGGTACGCCAGCGTGAGGTCATCGTACGTCTCGAGCCCGCCGTACACCCGCTCGAACTCCGCGTAGCTGGTGACCAGCCGCGGCTCGCACGCGCGGGGTCCCCCGGCGTACTGAACCGGGCCGTAGTGGGTGCGGCCGGCGAAACCGGTCGTCGAGGTGGACACGTCGGCGATCGAGCTCGCGCGGTAGGTGACCTCTTCGACGAAGACGCCGGGCGCCAGGTACTCGGGCATGAAGGCCTCTCAGGGGTCAGGGGAAGACGTACGGAGCCGGACGAAACGGCCGCCCGCGCGGCAGGGTCTGCGTGGTGGACACGTGGTCGGTGTAACCGGCTGGCAGCCGGGTCCCGGCTTCGGTCGGATCGGCCGCTTCGAGCGCCGCCACCGATTCGACCGGCAGCCACCAGAGCGGGTCGGCGCGCGATCCGGACGGCGAATCGACCGGGTCGCCGTCCCGGGGGTCCGGCCGGGCGTGAACGGTCACGTCGAGGTCGACCGTCCCCGTGCGCGAGCTCGCGTACGGCTGTGGCAATGCACCCACGACGAGCACGAACTCGCCGTCCCGATCACCGTGCGCCCGCCACTGCACGGATCCGGTCCCGGCCAGTCCCGCCTCGATCCGGGCCCACGGGACCGGCGGCCCGTCGGGGGCGCCCCGAACGGCACGGCCCAGCAACACCGTCGAGCCGGACGGCAGCGGCCGGCGCGCTCCCGGGAACAGCGCCGGCCGATGCGCCCGCGCGGGCTTGACCGCCTGGTCTTCGGTCGCGAGAACGGAAGCCAGATCCGGCACGGGCACCGACAGCCGGCGCGGCACGTACCGCTGGGCAGGGTCGACGATCCGGATCGCCAGCCGTGGCGGGGTGTCAAAAGCCCGCGCGCCGAAGCAGAGCGCGAACCGGCCGGACCGCGTGCGACACAACGCCGGCAGCCCGAGCCGGTCGTCCACGACCGCGGGCAGCCGGTACGGACGTGGAACCTGCTCGATCAGTACCCCGACGTCGGACGATCCGGACCGTTCCGACGAGCCGAGCGCGTCGACCGGGTCGACGCCGAGCCGCAGCCGGAAGACCCGCTCGTCCCATTCGGCCGCGAGGTAGACGTTCATCGCCCGGGTCCCGTCGTCACGCCCCGCACTGCGGTCAGCACGGGCGGCCCGGCCTGGCCGTCGAGGGAGATGACCACGATGCGGATCAGGTAGGGCACGCTCAGCCGGAAATCGCAGCGCAGGCTGTCGAACGTCCGCATGAGATCGTCCGTCGGCACGTCCTCCAGTTCCATCTCGACCGCCTCGGTGTCGCCCCAGTCGCCGCCGGGCAGCAGCTGCGCGGCCCCGAGCCCGGCCGGTCGTTCGAGGACCTGCAGGGTGCGGCCGATGATCCGGTGCTCGTGCTCGGCATTGTCGCCCCAGGCGGTCAGCAGGTAGTGCAGGTCGAGCGGCAGATGCGCGGCACCGTCCAGTTCGGACACGGTGGCCCAGGCCGGCCGCGTCACCTTGTTGAAGTCGACGCGGTACAACAGGATCGACAGCCCAGGCCGCGGTACCGGCACTGCGGCCCCGTCGAGGTCGTCGGTCCGAACCAGCATCGCCTGCGTGATCTCCCCGCCGACCGGCGGCACAGCCTCGTACCCCGTGTTCAGCAGGAGCTCGAGGCTCTTGCCCACGGAAGCGATCGCACCGAACCCGGCCATGTGCCCAGACTCGCGGTCTGCCGTCACCGTGCCGTCACGGTGCCTTCGGACGCGGCACAGGCGCTCGCGGGCACCCTTGCACCCGGCGGCGCAGAAACGGGCGGGCGCCCGGAATCCGGGCGCCCGCCGTGGCCGGTCTCCTCTCAGGGGGCGCAGGCGTTCGGGTTGTCGAAGTGGCCCGGGGTGGTCGGGAACGCCGGTCCGGCCCCGTGGTCCTGCAGGTCCGACTGGTACACCAGCGCCAGCTCGTCGAACGCCGAGGTGCCCGCGGTCGTCACGTCCGCCGGGCCCTGGCCCGCGCCCAGGGAGTGCGCCCAGCGCTGCAGGAACTCCTGCTGCGTCGGGCTCCACTGGCGGACGTCGTTGTAGCCGCCGTACGCCGCATTGCAGTGGGTGTACAGGTTGTACGCTCCGCCCCAGTCGAGCAGGCGGTCGCCCTGGTTGGGGCCGTTGTCGGCCACGTCGGCCTGCAGCACGTCACGGTCCCAGCCGCCGTAGATCCAGTCGATGCCCTGGTGGTGCTGGTTGTCCGCGACGTCGGCGTTGTCGAGGTTCGTCATCTCGAACCACGAGCACGGGTCCACCGTGACCGCGTTCTTGCCGTTGCCGAACGTCTGCGGCCACGGGTTCGCCGAACACGTCGCCGAACCGGGTGTGCCGTACGTGCCGCGCGGGCGCCAGTCGATGATGTCCGAACCCAGCGCTCCCGCCACCGGGTCGACCGACGGGCCGGTCGTCGCGCCCTTGCCGCCGAGCACGTAGTCGACGAGCGAGTCGTTGACGCCGCGGTCGTTCGGGTTGGCCGCGTCGGTGCCGCCCTTGCCGCCCCACAGCACGTCCGCGCCGTCGTCGCCGAAGACGGTGTCCCCGCCCGAATCGCCGTTGGCCAGGTCGTCGCCGTAGCCGCCGTGGATCGAGTCGTGGTCGTCGCCGCCGCGGATGCGGTCGACGCCGCCTTCGAGGTCGCCGCGGTGCGGCATCGCCGGAGCGGTACCCGGTGCGGCGAAACTGTCGCCGTTGACGTCGTGCTGCAGGTCGACCTGCCGGGTGACCGAGCCGGCCAGGAAACCCTCGTAGTGGATCTGGGGCACCTGGCTGTTGTCGATCACGAACTTGTTCGACCCGTTCTGGTACACGTCGACGATGCCGCCGCGGTCGCCGACCATGGCGTCGTCGCCGCCGGTGCCCCACATCCGGTCGTCGCCGAGCTCGCCGTACACGTCGTCGGCGCCGTCACCCGGAGCCGTCGCCGTGCCGGTATCGCCGTACATCAGGTCGTTGCCGTCCTGGCCGTACAGCGTGTCCTCGCCCGCGTCGCCCCACAGGTTGTCCCCGCCGGACGCGCCGGGCGCCTCGCACGTGGCCTGTGTGGTGGTGCAGAAGCGGGTCGGGGCCCCGTTCGCGCCGTGGCGGACGAACGCCGCACCCACCGGCGGGGTCGCCGGGTAGCGCTTGGCGTAAATCCGGTTGGTCAGCGGCAGCGAGACCTTCGACAGGTCGTCGCCGAGTGCCACCGGCTTCCCGGTCTGGTCCACGATGTCCCGCACCGCGGTGCCGCCGTCGCCGAGGACGAAGTCGGCGGCGCCGTCCCCGTGCACGTCGTCGGCCGTGTCGCGGAAGACCGCCAGTGAGCTGCCGCCGAGCAGGTCGTCCTGCCCGTTCGGTGCGGAGACGTCGCCGAGGTCGCCCGACGCCGTGCCCGGCCACGCCGGATTCGGCGGCGTGATCGGGATCCCGGCTTCGGCCAGGGTGCGGTCGCCGAACACCGTGTCGTGCCCGCCGTTGCCCTCGGCGTAGTCGTCGTGCGCGCCGCCGGAGATCTGGTCGTCGCCGTCCTGGCCGAAGATCACGTCGACGCCGCCACCACCGGACAGCTGGTCCCCGCCCGCCACGGGACGCGTGGGCGCACCGAGGAACCCGTTGCTCCACGACAGGTCGAGCAGCCGCAGCGAACGTTGCGTTTCGAACGTCCCGGTGCTGCCGACGCGGAGCAGGTACGGCGACGGTGGCGCGATCCGGTCGGTGATCGCGTTGTCGCCGAGCACCACGTCGTCGCCCGTGCCACCGAAGACGGCGTCGCCGACGTCCGGCTGGCCCTGGGTGGTCAGCGCGGTGTCCGTGCCGAAGATCACCGAGCTGCCGCCGACGAGGTCGTCGTCGCCGCTGTTGCCCTCGAGCCAGTCCCGGCCGGGCCCGCCTTCGGCGTAGTCGCCGTCGGCGTTGCCCTTGATCCGGTCGTTGCCGGACTGGCCGAGGATCGCGTCGCAGCCGTTGTCCCCGGTGATGTCGTCGCCGCCGGAAGTGTTCGGCACCGGCCCGTCGCCGAGGTCGTACAGCTGGATGCTGCGCTGGACCATTCCCGGTGCGCCCTGGGCGTCGGAATCGAAGCGGCCCTGCGTGATCGGGCTCTTCGGAATTCCCGCGTCCCGGGTGAGCAGGGCGTTGTCGCCGCTGATCAGGTCGGCGTCGTCGCCACCGGAGATGGTGTCCCCGGTGTCGAGCTGGCCCGCGGTTCCTTGGCCGGTTCCCGACTCGACGTACGACGAGCCGCCGACCAGGTCGTCCTGCCCGGACTCGCCGAACAGCTTGTCCGCGTCCTGGTCGCCTTCCGCGTAGTCGTCTCCGGCGTCGCCGTGCACGGTGTCCGTGCCGCCCTGGGCGTAGATGACGTCCGTGGCCTCGCCGCCATAGATCGAGTCCCCGCCGGAGGTGCCCGCCACCGGCGTGTAGCCGAGGTCGAACAGCACCACGTGCCGTCCGGCCGACAACCCGCGGCCACGGGTGACCGGGTCGCCGGTGTCGCCGCCGCCCGTGCCGGTGATCGTGGCGTTGTCGCCGGTGATCACGTCGTCGGCGTCGCCGCCGGAGATCGTGTCGCCCGCGTCGGGGTAGCCGGTCGCGTTCTTCACCGCCGGGTCGCCCGGCGTCTGGTGGCTGCCGCCGATGATGTCGTCGGCATCCGCCTCGCCGTTCAGCTTGTCGGCGCCCGGGTTGCCTTCGATGCGGTCCGGGTCCTTCCCGCCGAAGACCGTGTCGTTCTCCAGCCCGCCGAACAGCGCGTCGTTGTCGAACCCGCCGGAGATCGTGTCGTCGCCGCCCAGCGCCGGGTCGGCACTGGCCAGGTCGAACACCGGGCCGCCGGGCACCAGCGGATCACCGTTGTCGCCGATGATCGTGTCCGGGCCGCTGTCGCCGAACAGCTGGTCGGCGTCGTCGGCCTGCCCGGCCGCCCGGGTGCCGCCGACGATCGTGTCGCCGGCCAGGCCACCGGAGACCCAGTCCTTCCCGTTGTTGCCCTCGATCGTGTCGGGGTCGTCGCCGCCGAACATCGTGTCGACGCCGTCGTTGCCGTACAGGAGGTCCGCTCCGGAGTCGCCGTGGACGGCGTCGTCACCCGAGCCGCCCCAGACCTGGTCCGCGTCGCGGCCGCCGTGCAGCGCGTCCTTGCCCTTCTCGCCGCACACCAGGTCGTCCGCCGCTTCGGCGTCGACATTGTCATCGCCGCCACCGGCCCGGACGTTCTCCACGCCGGCACCGCCGATGATCCGGTCGTTGCCGTCGAGCGGGTCGTTCACCGACTCGTCGACCGAGGTCGACGGGATCGGCGTCCCGGCCTTGCACGGCGTCGTCTGCTTGTCGCCGTAGACGTCGGCGCCGCCGTCGCCGCCGATGACGTGGTCGAAGCCGAGGCCGCCGACCAGCGTCTTGTGCGACGGGGTGACGCCCGACGGCAGCGGGGTGTGCGTGACGACGTAGAACGGCCCGAAGCCGTCGGTCTTCCCCGGGTTCGGGAAGTCCAAGATGGACGGTTCGGCGATGACGTAGTCGTCGTCCGGCCCGCCGTAGAGCGTGTCGGGACCGTACCCGCCGAACAGGATGTCGTTGCCGCCGCCACCGCGGAAGTCGTCGTGCTGGTCCTTGGTGGAGTGGCCGGTGACGCGGTCCTGGCCCTTGCCGCCGTAGACCGTGTCGTTGCCGCTGCCGGTGTCGACGGTGTTGATCGGGCCGCCCGCCGGGCCGCCGGAGGTGTTGGCGTCGTCGGAGCCGTAGCCGTCGATGCCCGGGTCGACCTGGCCGGCGGGGTAGATCTTGTCCGGCCCGGTGCCACCGGCGAACCGGTCGCTCCCGTCCCCGCCGACGAGCGTCGCCCCTTGCGAGACGAAGAGCGCCTGCGGGTACGTGGGCACGTCCTTCAGCGGGTCGTCGGCCGTGACGCCGAGCGTGTCGTCGCCGCCGTTGCCGAAGGCCGTCGACTTCGCGAGCCCGACCTTGATCGTGTCG
This sequence comes from Amycolatopsis kentuckyensis, assembly GCF_002155975.1. Lineage (GTDB taxonomy): Bacteria > Actinomycetota > Actinomycetes > Mycobacteriales > Pseudonocardiaceae > Amycolatopsis > Amycolatopsis kentuckyensis. Next base: position 8,033 of record NZ_MUMI01000181.1, on the reverse strand, counting down.
CCGCCGTCGCCGGTCCCGGTGCCGCCGGCCGGGTCGGGCAGGAGCGCCCAGTTCGGCACGGAGACACTCGGGCCGCCCGTGCCGTCGGCGATCGGGTCGCCGCCGTCACGGCCGTCGTTCTTCAGCTCCTTGAGCCCGATCGACGTCAGCGGGGGCGCGCCGAGGCTCGAGTCGCCCGCGACGACGTCCACGCCGTTGCCGACGGTGATGCTGTCGACGTCGGGGCCACCCGCGACGCGGGCCTTCGCGTCGTCGCGGACGTAGCTCGTCTTGTTCGCGGCGAGCACGGTCCGGTCGCCGGTGACGATGGTGTCGTCCCCGGCCCCGCCGTCGACCCACGAGTTGCCGATGCCGGTCTTGATCTGGTCGTTCTTCGTGCCGCCGAACACGATCGCGTCGCGGTCGAACTGCGCGGTCGGTGGCGGTGGGCCGGTCTTGGTGGTGTCGGCCTTGGCGTCCCCGATGAACGTGACGCTCATCGGTTTGCCGTAGTTGCGGCCGTCGACGACGACCCGTTCGATGTTCGGGTTCCGGAACTCGCGCCGGATGCCGAGCATGTCCACGGCCACGCCGGTGAACGCCGGGTTCGCCGCGTTCGCGTAGTCGTGCAGCGAGGTGATCTTGACGGTCTCCTTCTCCTGCTTGTCCGACTCGTACGGGTCACCCGTGCCGCCACCGCGTTGCGCGGTGTGGCCGAGCGCGGCCGCGTACACGACCAAGGTCTTCCCGTCGCCGCTCAGCCCGCCGAGCTTCGGCGGTGGTGGCGTGCAGTTCGGGGTCGCGGTGAAGTCGAGCAGCGTGACGTCGACGATCGTGAAGCTGAACGACACCGAGAACGGGCCGAATCCGACCGTCACGTACAGCTTGAGGAAGACGTAGAGCCGCCCGGAAACGGTGAACAGACAGATGGGGTTGTTCAACGCCGTTTGCAGGAACTCCGTGATCCGGAACTTCCCGTCGTGGTTGGGGTCGTTCCACAGGAAGGACACGGTGAGCCCGAGCCCGCCCTCGATGCCGACCGTGATGATCACGGCCGTGACGGCGGCGCCGGCCGCGATCTCGCCCGTGAAGGTCACGACCGGGATCGGCTTGCCGTTCTCCGTGGTGTAGAAGAACAGGCTCTGCAGGAACGCGTTGCCCACGGTACCGAGGTCGAGGGTGCCCGCGCGGGCCGCCTCGAACGCCTTGCGGATGCCGTAGGTGTCGAACCCGGCGACGATCCGCAGCGACACGGTCGCCGAGCCGTGCAGGGTGATGACCACCGGCGGCGGCGCGTACACCGGCCCGAACTGCTGGCGCCAGTCGAAGCCGAGGCGCAGCGGCCCGGAGTCGAACTTGACCAGGTCGACGTCGCCGCCGAGCAGCACGTTGAACAGCGAGGCGGGCTTCTCGAACACCGGGAAGCTGAACCCGGCCGCCGACGCCTGGGTCGTCATCGGGTTGACCGACGCGGTGTTGGAGTTCTTGCCGTTGATCGTGTCGAGCAGCGGCGCGAAGGCGGTACCGCCCCCGGCGTCCTTCTTGCTGCTGATCAGGCTTTCGGTGTTGTCGGGTGTCGCGGTGGTGTCCAGGGCCTGCTGCCCGCCGAGTTCGAACGAGCCGAGCGGGATGAGGCACTTGTCCGTGCACGTCGGGAAGTTGTTGATGAAAGTGACGACCCCGGCGATGGTGTCGACGAACTTCAGGTCCGGGCCCCCGGCGATCGTGGTGAACGCCTTGCCGAGGGAGACGAGCGTGACGTCACCGCCGCCGGCCAGGTGCGACAGGTCCGACAGCACCGGGATCGGCGCGTACAGCGTCTTGATCACCGGGTCGAGCGGACCGGTCACCTGCTTGATCTTGTTGACGATCGGGCTGAGGATCTTCCCGAAGATCTCGCCGCTGTCGATGGCGACCTTGTCGAAGGCCAGGGTCAGCGGGTTGTTGCCGGCGTCGGCCGAGTTGGTGCCCGGCTTGACGTTGTTCCACGCCCAGTGCAGCCGGAAGTTCGCCTGGATGCCCGGGAACCCGGCGTCGTCACCCGGCCGCGCCTTGAGCAGCCAGTTGATGTCCGCGCTCGCGTGCAGCTTGACGTCGGCGAGCCGGTCCAGCCCGGCGTTCTGCAGGTCGGTCAGGTGCAGCCGGCCGTTGGTCGGGTCGTCCGGGGCGATCAGGTCGATCTTGAACGCGCCGCCGAACAGCGGCAGGACGCCGTTGGCCGGGGGCGCGGCCGCCGCGTTGCAGTCGTCGGCGCTCAGCTGCTTGGTGCAGTTCTCCGCGGTGATGTTGATGAACGCCAGCTGCGCGTTGATCTTCTGCGGCAGGGTGACGTTCAGCCCGACCGCGAACTCCGGCTGCGGGGAGTCCTTGGTGCTGACGAAGAACCCTTCGCTGCGGCTGATGCCCATGGCCAGGTGCAGCCGCCAGCCGAGCTGGACCTCGGGGCCCGCGCCGCCGTCGGCCTTGAGGGAGAACCCGGGGATGCCCAGGTCCAGCGGCACGGACTTCTTCAGGCACTCGTGCCCGGCCGGGAGCCCGGCGCAGTTGAGCAGGTCGCCGCTGAAGTCGCCCTGGCTGACGTTCAGGCTGATGGTCACGGCGTCGAGGTCGTTGTACGCGCAGTCGTGCGGCTGTGGGTTCTCGGCCGGGTTCTCCGGCGCCCCGCCGATGGCCGCGGCACCGGTGTCGGTCGCCTTGGTGTCGGTGACGTCGGCGATCAGCTTGAAGACGCCGCCTTCCTCACGGAACACCAGGTACCCGGTCGCGCTGTCGACCGGCTCCCACGAGATGTCCAGTGAGTCCGTTGTGGACAGTGCCGCGGGGCCGTTCGTGATCGAGCCGGGGTCGCTCGCCTTGGCCTGCTTCTTCTCCCCGTTGATCGTCGCGTAGGAGGCGACGACGTACCGGTAGGTCTTGTCCGCCGCCGTGGCGCCTTCGTGCAGCTTGACCGTCGGCGTGCCGACGGTGCCCAGCCGCGTCTTGCACAAGGTGTCGACGGTGACCGTGTCCGGGTTCAGACCCGCGGCGGCGAGCTTGGCGGCGAGCTGGTCGTTCACCCAGCCGCGCACCGCGGCCATGTCGGTGAAGTGGCCATCGGCGGGCAGCTGGTCCAAGGCGGTGTGGATCGCCGTGCGCAGCTTGCCGATGAAGTCGGCGCCCTGCTGGAGGTCGTCGCCGAGCAGCGGCAGCTTGCCGCCGAAGCTGGCGGTGTTGAGCGCCTGCTCCGCCAGGTTGAGGTAGCTGTCGAGGCCGTCGAGCCGCCCGAAGTCGATGAGCCGCTTGGCCAGCTCCTGGCCCAGCAACGTCGGATCCGGGGTTTCCAGGCGGGGATGGCCGTCGATGGCCGCGCCGCCGAGGTTGAAGTAGTCGTCCGGCGTCGTCGACTTGGGCAGGCGCAAGGCGAAGTCGTTCGCCTTGGTTTCGTCGGTGATCACCTTGGTGTAGGTCGCACCGCCGTCTTCGCTGATGTAGAGCGGCAATTTGGCACACAGGGCCAGTGGTGTGCTGCCGTCGAGGCCGCAGTTCACCGCCGTGCTCGCCGCGTTGACCGACGGGCCGACCGCCCCGGCGAACTCCGAGAACGTGACCGGCGCGCCGGTACCGCCGCTCTTGGCCAGGTCGAGCGAGTAGGACGCCTTCGCGGTCGCCTTGTCCGGCGACTTCGGGTTGCCGAGCGAGACGGTCAGCGGGCCGAGGGTGGTGGCGATGGTGGCGTTCTCCACGGCGGCGTCGAGCTTCACGCCGATCTTGGAGTCGTCCAGGACGCGCAGGGCGTTCGCGTCGGCCGGGCCGGGACCCGGCTGCAGCGGGACGACCAGGCCCATCTTGACCTCGCCGCCGACCCCGAGCGACACCGAGCCGTCGCCCTGCACGCCGGCGACGCGCTGGGTGCCCGCGGGCAGGCTGAAGTCGAACTGCACGGGCGTGCTGGTGTGGTAGGCGCGTTTCCAGTCCAGCCGGATGATCAGCGACGGCGTCCCGGCGGGCTCGGCGTACTCGAACTGCACCGGCACGCTGCCCTTGAACCGCTCGTTGACCGTCTGCACCAGTCGCTGCAGGTTGTCCGACGGCGCGGCTTCCAGCATCGAGATGACATCGTCCAATTCGGACCGGATCACGTACGCCGTGGACGGCGACGGCTGGCTGGCCCACGGCCCGGCCAGGACGAGGGTGTCCGCGGTGACGCTGCCGACGATGCCCACCTGGGTCCCGGCGACGACGGTGCGCCCGACGAGCGTCGGCGGGAAGGCGTTGCCCTTCTCGACGCTGCGCGCGGCGTCCTTCACGGAGTTGGCGCCGTAGGTCACCTTCGGGCCGGAGCCGGCCTCGTCGGCCCGCAGCAGGTCCCGCAGCGAGCGGCCGACCAGCGGGATCTTCGTGCCGAACACCGCGGCGCCCGCCGGGGAGGCGTCGCTGATCGACGCGTTGAGCGTCTGCAGCGTCTTGAGGATGATCGAGAACAGCGCCTTCGGGTTGGCCGGGTCGAAGTCGAAGTTCGCCAGCTCGGAAAGGTCGCTCGTGCTGAACTGCGGGCCGTCGGAGCCGGTGGGCTTGGTGAGGTCGTTCCAGGTGAACCCGGCGTGCGCGGTCGCGCCCTTGAGGAAGTCACCCGTGCCCGGCGCACTCGCGTCGACCCCGCCCGCGCCGCGGACGTGCACCTGGAAGTCCAGCAGCGAACCGGGGTCGTGCAGCAGCTTGTCGACGACGCCGCCGAAGGTCAGGTCGCCCTGGTCCTTGAGGTTCACCTGGACCATGTGGTCGTCGGCGTCGGGGGTCCCGGCGCAGTCGGCGCCCGCGTCGGGGTGGCAGATGTGCGCCGCGCCCTTCAGCTCGACCTGCAGGAAGCCGGCGTTGGCGAACAGGTCGATGCCCGCGTCCATCGGGAAGTCCGCGGTGAACAGCGAAGGACTGCCGGACGTGCGCAGCAGCACCCGGTCCGGCCCGGTCGGTGTCGCGCCGACCAGCGTCGTGCTGCCGTCCGGGTTCTTCTGCTCGATCGGCGGGTTGTGCACGGTCGGGTTCTGCAGGTCGAGCACGAGGGTGACGGCGGCGTCGTAGCTGGGCTTGACCTTCGCGGTGGCGTTGACGGCGTTGGCCTCGCCCACGCCGCGGCCGCCGGTCTTCAGGTCGTTGCCGAGCTGGACGACGCCGACGTCGCCCTGCATCCCGGAAATCGTGTAGGGCGCGTTGGCCACCGGGATCACCGGCGTCCAGCCGGGCGCCTGGAGGAAGAGGGTGTGCTCGTCGTTGTTCTCGACCGTCGCCCCGGCCGCGCCGGCGACGACGTGCCGTCCCGCGAACTCCCCCGGCTTCCACTTCTGGTTGTCGTCCTTGAGGGTGGTCTGCGTGTAGGTCGTCTTCGCCGGGGTGCCCGCCGGCCCGGACGCCGCCGCGGCGGCCGCGTTGAGGTCGATCGCCGTCGTGGGTGCCTGGCGGGACAGCGTGATCTTGAAGTCCAGTTTGGTCGTGCCGGGCGGGAAGTGGACGTCGGAGATGCCGATCTTGCCGCCGCCGGGCAGGTTCGCCGCGGTGTTGAGCTTGTCGAGCAGCTCCTGCAGGGACACGAACGTCGGTTCGCCGGCCTGCGTCGGGTCCGCCGCGGTCTTCGTGTTGTCCTGCAGGAACTTCTTGATCGACTCGTTGAGCTGGATCGCGTCGGCCAGCGAGCCCTTGAGGAACGGCAGGTCGAGGTTGCCGATCGGGCCGGCCGCGTCGCCCCACTTGGCGCGCTGGATCGACGTCAGCGTCGTGGCCAGCTGGGCCAGGCCGGTGGCCAGGTCGCGCGGGGTCATGTTGAGGAACGGGCCGACCGTGGCGATGCCCGTCGGCGTGATCTGCGGGGTCCCGGTGGCGATGTCGGGCCAGTTCAGGCCGATCTTCGCGTCCACCGCGGGCAGGTCGAGGGAGAACGAGCTCGCGGGGGCCGCGGCCAGGTGCAGCGAACCGGTCAGCGACCCGGCCGGGCTCGCGAAGCCGAAGCTGACCAGGCCGGCCAGGGAACCGTTCTGGGCGAGTTCTCCCGCGGTGCCGTCGAAGTTGGTGAAAGCCAGCCTGCCGTCGTTGTCGGGATCGTTGACGGTGGCGGCGAAGTGTGCCTTGAGGTCCAGCGCGGAGTCGGTCTCGACGAGCTTCACGCCGAGGATGCCGACCGCGGCTTTGACGGCCTTGATCGCGTTGGCGTCGGGGAAGTTCGCCGCGGCGTCGACGGTCAGCGACGGGGTCGTCCCGTCGTTGACGAAGTAGGCCTTGTCGTGCGCTTTGTCCCAGATCAGGGTCAGCTTCAGCGTGGTGGCGACGGTGAGCCGCACGCCGCCGGTGGACGAGAACGCCGACTGCGGGGCGTTGGTGCCGTCGCCGATCGGGAGCGGGATGCTCAGGGCCTGGTCGTCCAGCACCCGGGAGATCGCCAGGGTCAGGTCGAGCTTCTTGTCCTCGCCGACGGTGCTCAGCGTCGTCTTCAGGGTCCCGGCGCGGCCGGCGGACAGCGTGATCGGCTGGTCGATGTCGAGGTCGGCGTCGTCGACGGCGTCGGCGAGCTTCTTGGTGCCGGTGTGGAAGGCCTCCTGCGCCAGGGTGTCGAAGCCCAGCGCGGCTCCCGGACTGGTCTGGACGGCGGGCAGCGGCTTGGCGAGCTGCCCGAGGGTGCCCAGTCCCGTCGACCACGCGGCGAAGCTGTTCGCCGGGGCGGCGAGCGCGCTCACCAGCGTGCCGACACCGGGACTCGCGGCGTGCGCCGGAGCGGCGGTGACGACGTTGCCGCCGAGTGCCAGCGCGAACACCGTGATCAGTCCGAGCCACCTTCTCGAGCCCATGGTCACCCTCCACGTTCGCGGGCACCCGGATAGCCGGGCGCCGCCCACCGGGCGAGACTGACAAAGGGGACGGATCTTCCGGAAGGCCCGGGTCCGCTCAGTGGACCCGCGAAGTACGGGTCAGCTCGCGCGCGGCTTCGGCCGCGGCGATCACGACCAGGTGCCGCAGCCGCGCCAGCTCACCGGGGCACGAACTCAGCACCCCGAGCGCGGCGACGACCCGGCCGTCGGGTGTGTGGATCGGGGCCGCGGCACAGCTCAGCCCGGCCACGAGGCCGGGCCCCAGCGCGGCATCGGCGCCGTCGAGCAGGACTTCCGCGAGCGGCGTCGGTGACGGCAGGACCGTGCCGGGCCGGACCACCGTGAGCCGGGCCGAGTGCCCGGCGAAGGTCGCGACGACGAGCACCTCGGAGCCGGACGACACCCCCACGACGACGTCGGACCGCGACAGCTTGGCCAGCCGCACGGCGGGCCGCCCGACGGCGGCCCGGATCCAGGCGTGCGTGCGGCCGCGGCCCTCGCACAACCGGCCGAACATCGGCCCGACGCCGTAGCCGCGGATCCGGTGCTCCACCGCGCCCATCACGCACAGCTGCTCGAGCAGCCGGTGCGAAGTGGATTTGGGCAGCCCGGCCCGCCGCGCGGCCTCGGTGAGCCCGAGCTCGGCTTCGGCATCGGCGAGCACTTCCAGCAGGGCGAAGGCCCCGGCGAGCACACTCCGCCCCCGAGCCCGGCCGGCGTCCCCTTCGGACACCGCTTCGGCGTCGGCTTCGGTCAGGCGCAGGTCAGAGCCGTCCGTGAGCATCCGCGCCTCCCGTATTGGGCCGGATGGCCCCGCCGGGGTGACAGTCGCACGACGCCACGAGGACGTTACGAGGAGGAAGCCGCCCGGGTGAAGAGATCCGGAGACGGCTGTGCAGAGTCAGCGACCCGAGCCCGGGTCACGACGGTTCGGCGGCTTCGCCTCCCTCCCGTGGGGCTCAGCACGCCGAACCGTCTGCCGACGCCGGATCCATCGGCTCCCCTTCGCCGCCGGGACGACGTCCGCCACACTCCACCACGGGAGGCGCGGCCGAGGAGCGGATCCTGGACAAAGCTGGACGTCGGCGATTCCCTACCGGCGCCGAGGGGGCAGCGACGCGAGGACCGCGTCGGCGCGCTCGACGCCGAGCCGGCAAGCCGCTTGCCCGTGGATGGCCCGAGCCCGCTCGGCGTGCCCTCGCGCGGCCGGGAAGTCGCCGC
>NZ_MUMI01000180.1 GCF_002155975.1 Amycolatopsis kentuckyensis | reverse complement strand
CGGCAGCGCCGGATCGGTGCCCGGCACCCGCGCGATCACGCTGGCCCGCCCCGGCGCGGCCTCCAGCCGGCCGTGCTCTCACCGGGGCCCTTCGCGCTGCTCGACCACCAGCCGCTGGTGGCGGGCCGCGCGGACCCGGTCGCCGCAGGTGGTCGAGCACCAGCGGCGGCGGGCGTGCTCGCGGAGGTAGTACCTGATGCAGCCGTGGGCCTCGCACGGCCGCACCGACCGCCCCAGCTCTCCGCTCACCAGCTCGATCGCGTCCCTGGCCAAGGCCGCCAGCGCCGCTTCGATGCTGCCCGGCCGGCCGCTGTGCCACTCGCGGACCGGCCCGTCCCGCCAGGCCAGCGTCAAGGCCGCCGCGTCCGCGCCGGCCGCCGCGTTCACCGTCGACACCGCCGCCGGGGACGGCGCCCGGCCCTCCGCCAGTGCCGCCAGCAGCTCGCGGACCGCCGCTCGCAAGTCCGTCAAACGGCCCAGCGAAGCCTCGTCGCCGACCGCCGCCGGCAGCCCGTGCTCGTGCAACCACGAGCCGGCGTCGCCGGGGGCGGTGAGGTCGTCCGCCGCCAGGCGTTCGGTGTTGACCAGTGCCAACGCCGGCGAGCGGTCCTCGCCGGGGGCCGCCGTGACCATGTTCGCCTCCCGGAGTTCGTCCCCGCAGTGTCCCTGACCGTTGACAGCCTACGTCGTCTCATGGATAAATGAAATAATAACCATGAGAGAAGGAGAGCGCCGTGCATCACCGCCACGCCACCGTCAACGGGCACCGGCTGTTCTACCGGGAGGCCGGCCCCGCCGACGCCCCCACGATCGTGCTGCTCCACGGCTTCCCGACGAGCTCGCACATGTTCCGGCACCTCATCCCCGCCCTGGCCGACCGCTACCACGTCGTCGCGCCGGACTACCTCGGCGCCGGCGCCTCCGACGCGCCGCCCACCAGCGAGTTCACCTACACCTTCGACGCGCTCGCCGAACTGACCCTCGGCCTGCTCGACCAGATCGGCCTCGGCCGCTTCGCGCTCTACATCCAGGACTTCGGCGCGCCGGTCGGCCTGCGCATCGCGGCCGCCAACCCCGATCGGGTGACGGCGATCATCACCCAGAACGGCAACGCCTACGTCGAGGGCCTCGGCGCCGGGCTCCCGCAGAAGCTCGCCGCCGGCACGCTGACCGAGGACGACCTGCGCGGCATGGTCACCCTCGAAGCGACCAAGGCGCAGTACCTCGACGGCGTGCCCGACCCGTCGCTGGTCAGCCCGGACGTCTGGATCCACGACCAGGCGCTGCTGGACCGGCCCGGCGCCGCGGCGATCCAGCAGGCGCTGCTCGCCGACTACCACCACAACATCGGCCTGTACCCGAAGTTCCACGAGTACTTCCGGACCAGCCGGGTGCCGCTGCTCGCCGTCTGGGGCGGGAACGACGAAATCTTCGTCGCCGACGGCGCCCGCGCCTACGCCCGCGACCTGCCCGACGCCGAAATCCACCTGCTCGATTCCGGCCACTTCGCCCTGGAGACGCACCTGGACGCGATCGCCGGGTACATCCGCGGTTTCCTCGGGCGGGTCCTGCCCGTTGACCGGGACGCCAGTTGACCATCGGCCCGGCGCGCTCGTAGGGTCGGATCGCACTCCGCCGTCGTCATCAGCCATGGAGGACGGTATGAGTCGACTGATTCGGGCGGGGGCGATCGCGCTCGCGCTCGCCGCCGCGGCGATCACCCCGGCAGCGGCCGCGGACCCCTTGCTGTCACAGGGAAAGCCCGTCACGGCGTCGTCGTCGGGTGGCTGCTGCCCGGCCGCGAACGCGGTCGACGGCACCAGCGCGACCCGCTGGGCCAGCGCGGCCGGCGTCGATCCACAGTGGATTTACGTCGACCTCGGCGCGACCGTGCACGTCAGCCGCGTCCGGCTGCAGTGGGACGCTTCCTGCGCCACCGCCTACGAAATCGACACCTCCGCCGACCACGTCACCTGGACGAAGATCTACGCGACGGACGCGGGCAAGGGCGGTGTCGAGGACCTGACCGCCCTCGACGGCACCGGCCGGTACGTCCGGGTGTACGGGACGAAACGCTGCCGCACCGACGCGTCGAAGGGCTACTCGCTGCAGGAATTCGGCGTCTACGGCTCGGCCGGCGACGTCCGGCCGCCGACACCGCCCGGCACGCCGACGCTCGTCGGGGTCACGCCGACCAGCGCCACGATCGAGTGGACCGCGGCCACCGACGACGTCGGCGTCACGGGCTACGACGTCTACCGCGACGGCCAGCTCTGCGCGTCCACGACCGGCGCGCTGACGGCGACCTGCGGCAACCTCGGCCCGAACGGCAGCTACGGCTTCTACGTCAACGCGCGCGACGCGGCCGGGAACGTCTCGCAGGCCAGCGGGACACTGCAGGTGAAGACGCCACCGTCGGACGACCACACGCCGCCGTCCGCGCCGGCCGACGTGCACACCACCGCGGTGAACAGCACGTCGATCGGCCTCGCGTGGACCGCGTCGACCGACGAAGTCGGCGTCACCGGCTACCGGATCTACAACGGGAGCACGCAGATCGGGACGTCGGACACGGCGAGCACCACGCTCGGCGGGCTGACCCCGAACACGGCCTACCACCTGCAGGTGCGGGCCGTCGACGGGAACGGCAACCTCAGCGAGCCGAGTACGCCGGTCCTGGACGTCACCACCACCGGCGGGTCGAACTGCACGCCGTCGCAGGGGGTCTGCGGCGCCACCCAGGTCGGCACCGACGACGACGTCGTGTGGGGCCTGGTGACGCTGCCGGACGGCACGATCCTCTACAACCAGCGCGACGCGCACGCCATCGTCCACCTGAACCCGAAGACCGGGGCGAAGAAGACGATCGGCACCGTGCCGAACGTCCAGAGCACCGACGGCGAAGGCGGGCTGACCGGGCTGGAGATCAACCCGGCGTCGTTCGCCTCCGACCACTGGCTCTACATCATGCACACCTCGCCGAGCGACAACCGGATCGTGCGGATCAAGTACGACCCGGCCGCCGACTCGCTGGCCACGAGCACCGAGCAGGTCCTGCTGACCGGCATCGCGCGCAACAAGTTCCACAACGGCGGCCGGCTGCGGTTCAGCCCGGACGGCCGCTACCTGTTCGCGGGCACGGGCGACGCGCAGAACAGCAGCAACGCCCCGAACACCAGCAGCCCCAACGGAAAGGTGCTGCGGATCAACCCGGACGGCTCGATCCCGGCGGACAACCCGTTCCACAACGCGGTGTGGAGCTACGGCCACCGGAACGTCCAGGGCCTGGCGTTCGACTCGCAGGGCCGGTTGTGGGAGCAGGAGTTCGGCAACAGCGTCATGGACGAGACGAACCTGATCGTGAAGGGCGGCAACTACGGCTGGCCCTCCTGCGAGGGCACGTCGGGTTCGTGCGACGGGTTCGTCGCGCCGAAGAAGACGTACCCGGTGGCGCAGGGTTCGTGCAGCGGCATCACGATCATCCGTGACGCGCTGTACGTGGCCTGCCAGCGCGGGGCGCGGCTCTACCGCGCGGTGATCAGCGGCAGTTCGCTGACGAACTTCCAGACGTTCTTCAACGGCACGTACGGCAGGCTCCGCACGGTCGAGCCCGCGCCGGACGGCCAGATGTGGCTGGCGACCAGCGTGGACGGCGACAAGGACAGCACGCCGCACAACAGCCACAACAAGGTCCTGCGGGTGTCGGTGGGGTGAGGGCACGCCGACCGGGGGCCGGTCCGGTCCCCGGTCAGCGCCAGCTGTCGTCGCCGAAGCCGAGGGTCACCGGGCCGCGGCGGATGCCCGCCACCGTTTCCGACGGGAGCACCTCGTCCAGGAACGCGTAGTCCGGGCTGCGGGTCCGCGCGTGCCACTGGGCGATCTCGTGCCAGCCCGGGGCCGCCAGCGCGCCGCCGAAGTGCTGGACCGACAGGCTCGCCGTCAGGCACGCGAACCGCAGCCGCTCCACCAGCGGCCAGCCGGTCAGCGTCGCGGCCACGAACCCGGCGCCGAACACGTCGCCCGCGCCCGTGGCGTCGAGGACGTCGACCGGCAGCGCCGGGACCGCCGCCGTCTCGCCGGTCGTCCCGTCCACCGCCAGCACGCCCTCGCCGCCGCGGGTGATCACCGCGATCGGGACCAGCTCCGCCAGCCGGGCCAGCGCCGCCTCGGGCGTGTCCGTGCGGGTGTAGCGCATCGCTTCGATCTCGTTCGGCAGGAACGCGTGGCAGCACGCCAGCTGCTCCAGCAGCGCCGGTGACCAGGCCTCGGACGGGTCCCAGCCGACGTCGGCGAACACGAGGCTGCCCGACTGGTGCGCGCTGTGCACCCACTCGGCCGTGTCGAGGCCGATGTGCGCCACCGTGGCGCGGCTCGGCGGCGGCGAACCGGCGAGTTCGGCGACCGGGACGGGCGGTGGGTGGCCGTGGGTGACCATCGCGCGGTCGCCCGCGTAGGCGAGCGAGACCGTCACCGGCGAGTGCCACTCCGGGAACCGCCGTGACCGCGACAGGTCGATGTGCTCCTGGCGGGTCAGCACGTCCCAGCAGTAGCGCCCGTAGACGTCGGTGCCGAACGCCGCCGCCAGCGACGTCCGCAGGCCGAGCCGGCTCAGCGCGACGGCGAAGTTCGCGATCCCGCCCGGTCCCGAGCCCATGCCGCCCGTCCACACCTCCGTGCCCGGGGCCGGCGGGTGTTCGAGCCCGGTGAAGACCAGGTCGAAGAACAGCAGGCCGGACAGGAAGACATCGATTTCGGGTGCGGGCTCAGCCGGCACGGGCGCCTCCACGTCGGTCACGCAACACTCGCCCGAGCCTGCGTCAGCGGCGCATGATTCGCAAGGGGTGGGCCGTTTCGGCCACGGATTGCGCGCTCCCGGCTGCTAGGGTCGGCGAATGCGGCACGGCGATCACTCGATCAGGCGAAGTGCGCCCCGATGAGGCTGGTGATCCTCGGCGGCGGCGGGTTCCGCGTGCCGCTGGTGCACGGGGCGCTGCTGGACGCGGGCGAGGTCACCGAGCTCGTCCTGCACGACGTCGACGCCGGGCGGCTGGCGGCGATCGAACGCGTCCTGGCCGAACAGGCCGCCGGAGCCGCGAACCCGCCACGGGTGCGGACCACCACCGACCTCGCCGCCGCGGTGTCCGATGTGGACTTCGTGTTCTCGGCCATCCGGGTCGGCGGCCTGCGCGGCCGGCGGGCCGACGAGCGGATCGCGCACGCGGAAGGCGTGCTGGGTCAGGAAACCGTCGGTGCGGGCGGGATCGCCTACGGCCTCCGGACGGTCCCGGTCGCGGTCGCCCTCGCGCGGCTGATCGGCGAGCGGGCGCCGCGCGCGTGGGTCATCAACTTCACCAATCCCGCCGGGATGGTCACCGAAGCGATGGCCGCGCACCTCGGCGGCCGGGTGATCGGCATCTGCGACTCGCCGGTCGGGCTGTGCCGCCGCGTCGCCCGGGCTCTCGGGATCGACCCGGCGGCGGCGAAGTTCGACTACGCCGGGCTGAACCACCTCGGCTGGCTTCGCTCGGTGCGCGTCGGCGGCGAGGACGTCCTGCCGCGGCTGCTCGCCGACCGGGCCGCGTGCGAGTCGTTCGAGGAGGGCAAGCTCTTCGGCGCGGACTGGCTGCGCACCCTCGGCGCGATCCCCAACGAATACCTGCACTACTACTATTTCGCCCGCGAGGCCACCGGGTCGGCGTCGCGCGGGGCGTTCCTCCTTGAGCAGCAACGGAGATTCTACGCGGAACCGTCACTGGCGTCGTGGGAACGCACGCGCCTGGAGCGCGAAGCGACGTACATGGCCGAGACGCGCGAAGGGGAGCGGGACGACCTCGACGGTGGTGGCTACGAGAAGGTCGCGCTGGCCCTGATGCGCGCCCTCGCACACGGCGAACGCACGACGCTGATCCTCAACGTCCGCAACGGTTCCGCGCTCCCGGGCGTGCCGGGCGACGCGGTCGTCGAGGTCCCGTGCGCGGTCGACGACGGCGGCGCCCGCCCGCTCGCCACCGCGCCACTCGCGGACCACGCACTGGGTCTGGTGACGACGGTCAAGGCCGTCGAACGGGCCGCGATCGAAGCGGCGACGACGGGTTCGCGCGCGGCGGCGCTGCGGGCGTTCGCACTGCACCCGCTGGTCGGCTCGGTGCCGGTCGCCCGGCGGCTGCTCGAGGCCTACGCCGCCGCGCACCCGGAACTCGCCTACCTCGCCTAGGCCGCCGTCATCGCGGTGAACTCCGCTTCGGCTTCCCGCTCGGTGCAGAGCTGCCACGCCCGTTCGGCGATGTCGTCCGGATCGAGCGTGCCCACGCTGAAGCCGTGGTCCTGCGAGGTGAACACGCGGTGGATGTCGCCGCGCTCGATGAGGCCGCCGATGGTGAGAATCCCGGCGTGGACGCCCGTTTCCCGCAGGGCCGCGTGCAGCGTGAGCACGTACATCCGCAGCGCCGCCGACGCCGGGGCGAGGCTGCCGAGCATCGGCATCGGGTACTTGCCGCTCAGGCCGCCGGCGAACAGCAGCGAACCCGTGCCGCGCTTCAGCATGCCCGGCAACACGGCTTCGACGAGTTTCGCCGCCGGGAGCACGACGGAATCGAACGACGCGCGCAGCGTGCCGGCGCCGGCCTCGGTGAGCGGGGTGATGCCCGGACCCGCCGCGGCGTCGGCGGGCCCGAAGTACACCGTGTCGATCTCGCCGGCGTCGGCCGTGATGCGGACGAGCACGTCGCGGAGCCGGTCTTCGTCGGTGACGTCGGCCGTGTAGGTGCGGGCGTCGATCCCGGACAGTGCCGCGCGGTAGCCCGCGTGGCGCGTGCCGGTGCGGGAAACCAGCGCCGTCGTGAAGCCTTCGCGGCCGAACCGGTGGGCGATCGACAGGCCGAGCCCGGGACCGACGCCCAGGACGGCGAGCACTTTCGGCAAGGGAACCTCCTAAAGTTGAGTATGCTCTCAACTTAGCCCCAAGTTGAGGGTGTCGTCAACTTGTCTCCGTGTCCACAAAGGACGCCGCCCGGGTGAGGCCGTCCGGGCGGTTTCCGGCGTCCGGACGGGTTCCCCGTGGTCACTCGCCTTCCGTGAGCCGGGGAGCGGTACCCATCATCGGCGGCATGACCGCTGTCTATCCCGCCGAGAAGGACCATCCCGCCGTTCCGCTGGGGGAGATCTACGCCGGGCACCCGCCGGTGTCCCGGATCGCGTTCCCCAGCGGGCACGAGGGCTGGCTGGTGACGCGCTACGACGACGTCCGCACGGTCTTCTCCGACCCGCGGTTCAGCCGCAACCTGCTCTACCCGGGCGCGCCGTGCCTGATCGAGCCGGGCGACTTCTCGACCGGCGAGCACAGCATCCTGAACATGGACCCGCCCGACCACACGCGCCTGCGGCGGCTGGCGGCGCAGGCGTTCACCGTCCGCCGGATCGCCGCGTTCCGGCCCCGGATCCAGGAGATCGCCGACGGGCTCCTGGCGGCGATGGTCGCGCACGGGCCGCCGGCGAACCTGGTCGAGCGGTTCGCCTTCCCGTTGCCGACGCTGGTCATGTGCGAGCTGCTGGGTGTCCCGTTCGCCGGCCGCGAGCGGTTCCGGCAGTGGTCGCGCGTGATCGTGACGCCGATGCAGCACGCCCCGGCCGACGTCGAGCAGGCCCGGCGCGACGGCGCCGAGGACATGGCCGCGCTGGTAACGGAGAAGCGGGCGCACCCCGCAGACGACTTCCTGAGCGCCCTGGTGCACGCCCGCGACGAGGACGGCGACCGGCTCACCGAGCCGGAGCTGATCGACCTGGCCACGCAGCTGCTGCTCGCCGGCCACGAGACGACGGTGAGCCTGATCGGGTGCGCGGTCGTCCTGCTGTGCCGGCACCCGGAGCAGCTGGCGGCGTTGCGCGCCGACCCCGCGTTGACGCCGGGCGCGGTCGAGGAGGTCATGCGGTACGACGGGCCGGTGGACTCGTCCCTGCTGCGCGTGGCGCTGGAGGACGTGGCGCTGAGCGGGGTGCTGGTGCGCCGCGGGGAGGCGGTGCTGGCGCACGTCGGGGCCGCGCACCGGGACGAGAACGCGTTCCCGTCCGCGACGGAGTTCGACATCCGCCGGAAGGACGCGCCGCAGCTGGGGTTCGGGCACGGGATCCACTTCTGCCTCGGTGCGGCGCTGGCGCGGCTGGAGGGGGAGATCGCGCTGCGGGCGCTGGTGGACCGGCTGCCCGGGCTGGACCTGGCGGTACCGTGGGAAACGATCACCTGGCGGCCGCCGCTGTCGGTGCGCGGGCCGGAAGAGGTGCCGGTGACCTGGCGGGGGTGACCCTGCGCCGAATGCCCGTTCACATTGGCGCCACCGGCCGAGCCGAACCCGGCGGGACTGCTCCACTCGGGTAGAACCTGTTTCAGTTAAGCGTCGCTGCGGAGACCATGACCCTCGCCGTTCCAGCGAACGAGGAGTCGCCATGGATGCCGACCTGACCCGCCGTCAGCTCCTCCGCGGCAGCGCCGCCGGAGTGGGCCTCGCCGTCACCGCCGGGCTCGCGAACCCCGCCGCCGCGGCGCCGCCGGCGGAGTACGACGTCGTCGTGGTCGGCTCCGGGGCCGCGGGCATGACCGCCGCGCTGACCGCCGCCAAACGCGGGCTCAGCGTCGTCGTGCTCGAGAAGGCGCCGACCTTCGGCGGGTCCGCGGCCCGGTCCGGGGCCGGCATCTGGATCCCGAACAACCAGGTGCTGCTCGCCGCCGGGGTGCCGGACACGCCCGCGAAGGCCGCGCAGTACCTCGCCGCCGTCGTCGGGCCGGACGTGCCGGCCGCGCGGCAGGAGGCCTTCCTGCGCAACGGCCCGGCGATGATCGCGTTCGTCATGGCCAACAGCCCGCTGCGGTTCCGCTTCATGGAGGGCTACAGCGACTACTACCCGGAGCTCCCGGGCGGCCTGCCGAACGGCCGGTCGATCGAGCCGGACCAGTTCGACGGCAACCTGCTGGGCGCCGAGCTGGCCAACCTCAACCCGCCCTACCTCGCCACGCCGCCCGGGCTCGTCGTGTTCAGCGCCGACTACAAGTGGCTGAACCTCGCCCTGGTGAACGCCAAGGGCGCCGCGGTCGCCGCCGAATGCCTCGCCCGCGGCACGGCCGCCGCGCTGGCCGGGCAGAAGCCGCTCACCATGGGGCAGTCGCTCGCCGCCGCGCTGCGCGTCGGC
>NZ_MUMI01000018.1 GCF_002155975.1 Amycolatopsis kentuckyensis | reverse complement strand
GGAGCGCCGGGTCCCCGGCGAGCCCCACCTCCCGTGTCCCCACGCCGATGAGGCAGCCGAAGGTAGCCCCACCCAGGCAGCCGGACCCGTTCGCCCTCAGCCGCGAGCAACGCAGGCGTGGCGCCCGTGTGGTCGCGTCGGCGGCGGACGACGCCGGCGACTGCGCCACCCTGCTCGCCATCCTCGGACTGGACCCCGCCGACGGCCTCACAGCACCGGACGTCGAGCCCCCGTCCCGGCCCGACCGCGCGGCCAGGACCGCCAGAACCGGCACGCCACCGGCGGCGAGCACGACGTAGGGTCCGTCGGCCGTCTCGGAGCCAGTCCAGTCCCATGTGGACGCTGCGACGCCCGCGCGCGAAATCGCCCGGCTCCGGACGTCGGGGATCTGTACCACTCCAGCATCGCGGACGGCGGCCGTCCCGCGCGCCTGCCGTTGGTCACCAGTGGGCGGGACCCATGGCCCGCCGGAGGTGGCGCTCAAGCCGTCCCGGTGGACGGGCCGAGGGCCCCACTGGTGGTCAGGATCAGCACGGCGGACCCCTCCGCGTCCGGCGCGGCGGCCGCTTCCAGCGCTCGTTCCGCCGCGGCCGGATCGGCGCCGGGCGGGACCACCAGCAGGGTCAACCGGTGGATGTGCGGTCCGATCACGACGATCGTGTGCCGATCCAGGCCGAAGAACCCCGCCAGCCGGACGAAACCGCTTTCGAGCGCGAGTTTCCGGGGCGCCAGGTCCCACACACCCGGGTTGAAGCCGATCCGGTCCACCGGGCCCGAGTCCGCGGCGAGCGCGGTGACCAGGGCGCTGAATTCCGCGACCGGTTCCCGCGAGCGTGGCCACCAGGCGCCGTCGAAGCAGCCCTTGACCGCACCCGGCGGTTTCACCCGCAGCCGCTCCTCGACGGCCGGGGAGCCGATGACGGGACCAGCGGTGCTGTCCGACAGGAACGTCATTTCCGGACACGCATCGCGGCGGCCGCTTTTTCCGGTCCGCCCGAACAGACGCAGCCGCGGTTGAACGCACCCGCCTGCGTGGCCGTGCAGAATCGGCGCGCGATCACGTCGTGCGATTCGGCAGGATGGGGACACACCGCACAGGCGGTCACCACCGGATCGCCGATTTCCGCGACGGCGACGCCCGATTCGACATCGTTCCTCGACATACCGGATTCTCCTTTTCAGATGGCTGGCCACGCCGGCGCGGTCCGCTGATCGGACGACGAGAGCCCGGACTCACTGGATATTCCGGCTTCGAATCCCGGCTCCATCGAATACGCCGAGGTCCGGGGCGACAGCTCCATCCTACGCGCCGCGCCGGCCGCCGAACGCCCCTCGAAAAAAGGTCACACGACTCTAGGCCCGGGCCCGCGCGACGAAAGAGAGTCGTCGCATGACCTCCGGCGCGGCCCGCCCGGTGGGTTCCGGGCAGCACCGTCCACCGCGGCTGCCGTGCGCAGCCGCCGACCCGAAGGGCCCGTGTGATCACGTTCGGTCTCCTGAGTACTTATCCGCCCACGCTCTGCGGCCTCGCGTCGTTCACCGCCTCGCTGCGCGCCGCGTTGCCGCCGGGCTCCGCGGGCGGGGTGGTCCGTGCGGTCGAGTCCGCGGCGCCCGCGGGCGGCCCCGAAGTCGTCGGGGACCTGGTGGCCGGCTCGCCGGCGAGCTGCCACGCGGCGGCGAGCCTGCTCGACCGGGACGACGTGGCGATCGTCCAGCACGAATACGGCATTTACGGCGGTCCGGACGGGGAAGAGGTCCTGCGCGTCCTGGAACTGCTGCGCGTGCCGGCGATCGTCGTGCTGCACACCGTCCTCAGCGCGCCGACACCGCACCAGCGGGCGGTCCTCGACGGTGTGCTCGCCGCCGCGGCCGCGGTCGTGGTGATGAGCGAGACCGCGCGCGCCCGGCTCGTCGCCGGCTACGCCGTCCCCGCCGGCCGGCTCGTGGTGATCCCGCACGGCGCCCCCGACAACGGTGGCCCGGCAGCGGCGCCGCACCACAGCCAGCACCGCCAGATCCTGACCTGGGGCCTGCTCGGCCCCGGCAAGGGCATCGAATGGGGTATCGAGGCGATGGCCCTGCTGCCCGCCCAGTGGCCGGAGCCGCGGTACCTGGTGGCCGGCCGCACCCACCCGAAAGTGCAGGCACAGCAGGGAGAAAGCTACCGCCGGGCGCTGATGCTCCGGACCGAGCGGCTCGGCGTGCGGGACCGCGTCCGGTTCGACGCCCGCTACCTCGCCGCCGCGTCGCTGCGGCGCCTGGTGGCCCACGCGGAGGTGGTCCTCCTGCCCTACGACTCCCGCGACCAGGTCACCTCCGGGGTGCTCATCGAAGCCGTCACCTCGCGGACACCGGTCGTGGCGACCCGCTTCCCGCACGCCGTCGAGCTGCTCTCCGGCGGTGCGGGCCTGCTCGTGGACCACCGGGATCCGGCGGCCATCGCGGACGCGCTCCAGGAGATCCTCACCGACCGGGCCGCGGCGGGCCGGATGGCCGCGGCCGCCGGGATCGCCGCCGGCAGCCTCGGCTGGGCGTCGGTGGCCGCGCAGTACAGCCGGCTCGGCGCCGAGCTCGTGTCCGCCCGGCCCCGGGTCGTGGCGTGATGCTGGACGACCGTCACCTGCTGCGCATGTCCGACGACGTCGGTCTCTTCGAGCACGCCTGCGGGGCCATCCCGCGGCGCGAGCACGGATACTGCCTCGACGACGCCGCCCGCGGCCTGGTCGTGCTGAGCCGCGAACAGGACCTGACCCCCCAGCTGTCACGGGTGCAGGAAACGCTCTTCGCCTTCACCGCGCACGCGCACGAACACGGCCGCTTCCGCAACCGGCTCGGCTACGACCGCGGCTGGCGGGACGCCCCGGGTCTCGGCGACTGGTGGGGCCGCGCGCTCTGGGGGCTCGGCAGTACGGCGGCACACGCCGGACGCGGGTGGCTGCGCGCCGAAGCCCGGCTGCTGTTCGACGCGGGCGCCCGCCGCCGGTCCCCGGACCTGCGGGCCATGGTGTTCGCCGCGTTGGGTGCCGCCGAGGTGCTCACCCGGTTCCCGGCGCACGAGCCGGCGCGGGCGCTGCTCGGCGCCGCCGTCACGAGGATCGGGCCGATTCCCGCCGGCCCGGACTGGCCGTGGCCCGAGCCCCGGCTGGAGTACGCCAACGCCGCGGTCGCCGAGGTCCTGATCGCCGCCGGTGCGCTGCTGCCCGCCCCGGACGTACTCGCCGACGGCCTGCGCGCCCTGGACTGGCTGGTGGACCGGCAGACCAGGGAGGGCCGGCTGTCGGTGGTGCCCGCCGGCGGCTGGGCGCCACGCGAGTCGCCGCCCGGGTTCGACCAGCAGCCGATCGAGGTGGCCGCGCTCGCGGCGGCCTGCGCCCGGGCCCACGCCGTCACCGGCGACGCCCGCTGGGCGTCCACTGTGGACCTGGCCCGCGCCTGGTTCCTGGGCACCAACGACGCCGGCGTGCCCTTGCTGGACCGCGACACCGGCGGCTGCGGCGACGGGCTCCGCGCCGACGGCGTCAACCGCAACCAGGGTGCCGAATCGATGCTGGCGATGCTCGCCGCGTTCCAGCTGCCGCGGCTGCGCGCCGGCGCGCTGACCGGCTCCGGTACGGCGTGAGCGCGGGACTGGTGACCCGGCACCCGGCCGGGTTCCGGCCCGATCCGACGCGGGTCGTGACGAAGCTGTTCGTGCCCGGTGAGGAAGCGCCGGAGACCCGGTCGCGGGCGGGTGCGCTGATCGCGCGGGTCCTCGCCCTGCCGGAGAGTTCGGTCGGTTCCACAGTGGACCGGGTCCTGGCCGGCTTCTCCGGCCGTCACCGGGACCTGCTCGAGGTCCTCGAACACCACGCATCGATCATGAGCCACCGGCTCGTCGCCTCCCGCTCCCTCAGCCCCCAGCGCCGGCTGCTCCTCGGCGCGTGCTTCACGCACGAGTACGCGGTCGAGGCGGCCGCGCTGTGCAACCCGTCCCTGGTGGCGCACCCCCGGCAGGACGGGCTGTCGCCCGGGCAGGTGCGAGTGGCGCTCAGCCTGCGCGGGATCGGCGAAGGGCACATCTCCTCGATCGGGTTCGCCACCGGCGTCCTGGGGCCGGGCACCCGCGCCGAGTGGCACCCCCGGACCGGACCGGTGAGCACGGGCGAGCGCCAACCGGACTCCTGGAGCCGATCGTGGCTGCGCGCCGCACTGGAACACGACGACTGCGACAACGAGATCACCGCCACGGTGACCGCGACCCTCCCCGATCCCTTCGGCCAGCACGACCTCGACCACGCGCTCGCGACACTCGATCCGCGCCTGCTCGAACGCGCCGGGGCGGCCGGCACGACCCAGCACATCCGCGAGCTCGCCGCCGCCGGGTACACGGTGCGCTTTCCCGGCGACACCGACCTCGCCCAACGGCTGCTGTGGCCGGTCGGCGCGACCGAAAGCCACGGCATGGAAGACGCCCGCTTCGTCCGCTTCACCGCCGACACGGGCGAGACCGGCTATCGGGCCACCTACACCGCCTACAACGGCGCCACCGTGACGCCGCGGCTGCTGGAAAGCGCCGACCTGACGTCGTTCAGCGCGTTCGCTCTCACCGGCCCGGCGGCCCGCAACAAGGGAATGGCGCTGTTCCCCCGGCTCGTCGGCGGCACCCGCCTCGCGTTGTGCCGCGGGGACGGGGAAACGATGAGCCTGGCGACTTCGCCCGACGGCCGATCGTGGTCCGGCGAGGTGCCGCTGCACGGCCCGACGGCGGCCTGGGAGCTGCTGCAGGTCGGCAACTGCGGCTCGCCACTGGAAACGCCGGCGGGCTGGCTGGTGCTCACCCACGGCGTCGGCCCGATGCGGACCTACGCCATCGGGGTCCTCCTGCTCGACCTCGCCGACCCGGCCCGGATCCTGGGCGCGCTGCCCGAACCGCTGCTCTTGCCGGACGAGGACGAGCGTGACGGCTACGTCCCGAACGTCGTCTACTCCTGCGGCGGGATGATCCACGACGGCACGCTCTGGCTGCCCTACGGCAGCAGCGACGCCCGGGTCGCCGTGGCCACCGTACCGGTGGACGCCCTCATCGCCCGGCTCGAAGAAGCGGGCGCGTGACCGCGTCCCGGTGAGCCGTTCGTGTTCCCGCTGCTCGACCTGGACGGCGAACAGCCCGGCAGGGACGGCCGGAGCCGCCCCTGCCAGGCTGGGTTCAGCGAGAGTCGTGATCAGACGAAGCACACGACCGTGACGCCGGACGCACCGCCGATGCCGTTGAACCCGGAGATGCCGTTCACCGTCACGATGGTGTCGGTGCCACCGCCACCGGCCACGGTGCCGGAGCTGCCGACGCCACCGGCGCCGAGAGTCCCGCCGGCGCCACCAGCTCCACCAGCGGCCGGGTTGCAGCCGTTCCCGCCACCGCCACCGGTGCCACCGTTACCGCCGTTGCCACCGGTCACGGTGAGGATGTCGTCGTTGAGGCCGCCGTTGACGGTCCCGCTGTTGCCGACGCCGCCGGCGCCACCGGCACCGCCACCGCCACCGGCGCCGCCGATCTGGCCACCGCCGATGCCGTGGCCACCCTGGCCCGCGGTCCCGCCGAGGCCGCCAGTCCCGCCGGTGACCTTCAGGGTGTCATTGCCCGCATCGCCGGTGACGGAACCGGAACTGCCGATCCCGCCCGCTCCGCCGACGCCGCCGAAACCGCCCGCGCCACCGCCGTGACCCGCACCGGCGTTTCCGCCCGCGCTGCCATTGGCTCCGGCGCCGCCGGCCACGGTGATGCCGTCGAGGCCGTCGTCACCGCTGACGATCCCCGAACTGCCGAGACCGATCCCTCCCACGCCGCCCGCGCCCCCGACGCCGCCGACGCCACCGGTTCCGGCGCTGGGTCCGCTCGGGCCGCCGAGCGCACCGGCGCCACTGGCGCCGCCCGCGCCACCGGTGACCTTCACCGTGTCGTTGCCGAGGCCGCCGTGGATGACGCCGACGCCGGCCTGGCCGCCCGCGCCGCCCGCGCCGCCGACTCCACCGGCACCACCCGCTCCGCCGAGGACTCCGGCTCCGCCGGTACCGCCGAGGCCACCGGTCCCACCGGCGCCACCGGTGGCGGTGACGCTGTCGGCGCCGTCCCCGCCGTTGACCGTGCCGGTGCCGGCCAGCGCGAGGCCACCGACGCCGCCTGCCGCGCCGGCACCGCCGGCGAATCCGGCCGGGCTGGTGCTCGTGCCGGACCCACCCGCGCCGCCGGGAGCACCGGTGGTGCCCGCCGTGCCGGTCATGGTGACCGTGTCGTTGCCGGCCAAGGCGTCGATGGTGCCGCCCATGGGCCCACCGGTGACGGTGACGAAGTCGTTGCCGGCGGTGCCGGTGAGGAACTGCCCGGCGGGAATGCCGGCGGTGCAGGTGACGGTGTCACCCGAACCGTTGAAGACACGGGTGCAGCCGACCGGGTCGGCGTGGGCCACGCCAGGGACGATCAAGGCGAACCCGGCGGCGGTACCCAGTCCGATGAGGCCGGTGCGGGTTCGACGAGCCGTAGTGGTGCGTGCGCTTGATCTCATGGGAAAACCTTCATGGTGTTGAGGGGATCCGGGCTGAAGCCACGGAAGCGGGAGTGCGGCTGACAGCCACGTTGACGATGGCATTTCCGTTCCGGATATCCGGGACAAGGTCTGCCAGTACTCCCGAGCCCCACCCTCGTCCCGTCGCGGACAGTTGGCAACCGAAAAAAGACAGTTCACTCCTCCGCGAGGATATCCACCGAAACATGAATCCGGATCCGAAGAATCCGATTAATCGCGCGGCAGCATTCACATCGTTGCAGATGTGGCAACTGAACTCCTTTGCGTGCCGCCATTCGGGGGACCCCGGTATCGATCATCCGGCCGACGGGGATAGGCTGACTCCCGTTACCCCAGACCTCGGTATCCGACCTGCTCTCCATCATTGCGGCGCAGGCCGGGAACCGAGGTCTATTTTTGTGGACAAATCCCACCTGGCCCGTTCGGTGCACCAGGACGACCTCCGGGAATTCTCCTGCCGGCGCGGCGCGCCGCAGCCCCACCACTATTGCGTTCCAGGAAAGAAATCGTCATGAGAAACGCTCACGCCATAGCCAGGATCGTGTTCGGAGCCGGCCTCGCGGCCGGCGGCCTGGTAGTGCTGGCCCCGGCGGCGCAGGCCATCACCATTCCGGTGGCCTGCAGCGAAAACGCCCTCGTCGCGGCGGTCGACCTGGCCAACTCCACCCCCACCTCCGACACCCTCGTCCTGGCCGGTGGCTGCACCTACGGCATGACCACCGCCCACGGCGGCGCCGCGAACGCCCTCCCGGTCATCACCACGCCGATCGAGATGACCGGCCCCGCCACCATCACCAACGCCTCACTGCTCGGCCTGGGCATGTTCCGCATCGCCGAAGTCGGCCCGACCGGCAATCTCACCCTCACCACCGGGGTCGCCTTCACCCGCGGCAACGTCCTCGGCAACGGCGGCGGCATCCTCAACCGCGGCGCGGTCACCCTGACCGGAAGCGCCCTCACCGGCAACACCGCCTCCGGCAACGGCGGCGGTCTCGCCAACGCCGACACCCCCACCGGCACCGCACCCGCCGCCACGTTCACCAACAGCCCGCTGTCGGGCAACACCACCCTCCTCGGCGACGGCGGCGCCATCTACAACGGCCTCCGCGGCACCCTCTCCGTCACGGGTGTCTCCGGCAGCCCGCTGTTCATCACCGGCAACAGCGCCGGCCGCGGCGGCGGCATCTCCGCGGTCGGCTCCACCGCCACCACCCTCACCCGAACCGCGGTCACCGACAACCACGCCCTGCTGCTCCTGGGCAACTCCGGCGGCGTCTACCGCCAGGGCGGCACCATGACCACCACCAACGCCCCCATCACCGCCAACACCCCCAACAACTGCGTCGGCAGCGTTCCCGCGGTCCCCGGCTGCACCGGCTGACCACCGCACCTAAGCCCCCAAGAAGATCCCACCGAACACAAAGGAGAACCCATCATGGGCATCGTCATCATCGGCGGCTTGATCGACTCCGTCGTCGGCATCGTCAACGGCGCCGTAGTCGCGATCACCAGCGCCGCCGGCGCCGTCCTCCTCCCCCTCCTGCCGCTGTAGCACCACAGCTCGGCCACCACGACCCCCGCGACCTCCACGGCCGGCGGGGGTCGTGCTGAACCAATCCGCCGGCGAGAATCCCCACCGGGACGGGTAGCCCGGGCCGGCCGAGGGTGTTCACCCCCGCTGGCCGCGTTCCCGGGGCGCCGAGACCGCAGGCCCGTCGCCACGGCTCGTGCCGGCCGGGCGGGATCCAGGCCGACGGCACCCGAGCCCGTGCCGACCGCCGGGCCGCTCGCGGGCTACCGGGCGGGTGCGCTCCTCGCCCGGAGTGGCGCGCTCGCGTCGTGCAGGTGGCGCAGGACGTGGTGGTAGGTCTTCAACAGTCCGCATTGGGCGTAGTCGATCCCGCGGTCGGCACAGAACGCCCGCACCAGGGGCTGCGCGCGGCGCAGGTTGGGGCGCGGCATGCCGGGGAACAGGTGGTGCTCGATCTGGTAGTTCAGCCCGCCGAGCGTGAAGTCGACCCACGGACCGCCGCGCACGTTGCGGCTGGTGAGCACCTGCTTGCGCAGGAAGTCGAGCTCGGTCTCGCCGGTGAAGGTGGGCATGCCCTTGTGGCCCGGCGCGAACGAACAGCCCAGGTAGATCCCCCACAGCCCCTGGTGCACCGCGATGAACGCGACCGCCACCGGCGGGGACAGCACCACGAACACCGCACCGAGGTAGCTGCCGAAGTGCGCGAACAGCAGCGCCGCTTCCAGCCGCCGCGCCTTGGTCTCCCCGCGCCACACCGCTTGGATGCCTGCCCAGTGCAGGCTCAGCCCTTCCAGCAACAGCAACGGGAAGAACAATGCCGCCTGGTGCTTCGAAGTCCAGCGCACGAACCCGCTCTTCCCGGCCGACTGTCCCCGCGTGAAGGCGAGCAGCGGGATGTCGATGTCGGGATCGTCGCCTTCGTGGTTGGGATTGGCGTGATGGCGTCGGTGCTTGCCCATCCACCAGCCGTAGCTCATCCCGACGAGGCCGCCGAACGCGTAGCCGACGCGGTCGTTGGCGCGCCCGGTGCGGAAGATCTGGTTGTGGCCGGCGTCGTGGCCGAGGAACGCGATCTGGGCGAACACCACCGCGAAGAACACCGCGGTGGCCAGCTGCCACCACGAATCGCCCAGCACCGCGAACGCGACGCACCCGCCGGCCAGCGCGAGCAGCGTGAGACCGATCTTCACCGCGTAGTAACCGTGGCGACGGTCGAGCAGGCCTTCACCCCGCACGAGGCGGGCAAGATCACCGAAGTCGTTACGCGACTTCGCGCGAACGCCGACGTTCTCCGGAGACGCAACCATGGAAGTCCTTCCCAGTCATGGCGCCGGGGACCGGGGCGACCACATGTTCGCAACCCGGCCCGGATTCCCTGCGGATCCACGCACTAAACGAGACCGGACCGGCACCACAGGAATCGTCAGGGCGGCCGGCGGGGAGAGGGGTCCCGATCACCGCATTCGCTCCCCGGCGGCAGTCGGCCTAGAATTCGGAAGAGCAGCACGTCGCGGCAACCCCGGACCCCGGTGGCCGAACAAGCGTCACCCGCCCACCGGAGCGACTCATGACCAGCGTCCAGGACACGACGAAACCCCTCATCACCCAGGAGTTCATCCGGCGAGCGGCCGACGCCTGGATCCGCGCCGCGGACGCCGGGATCATCGACGCCGCGGAACTCGTCTGGCTGCTCGGCCACCTGCCCTCGGATGCAGCGCGGCCGAAGGTGACCGGATGACGGCCGGCCCGGTGCCGGCGTGGGAATCCGCGGAGGTCGACCTGCCCGGCCGGATGCTGACCCTGGTCTACCGGGTCGCGTGCCAGACCGGCCAATCCCGGCGGACGAGTGTCAAGTTGTGCAGCCGGATCCTTTGCGCACAGCCGGATGTCACCGAGCCGCGGGCGGTCGTGGACGCCGGGCGGCAGGTGCGCGCACGCGTCCTGACCGACCTGCGCGCCGACCTGGGCCGGCGGATCGACCGGCCGCGGCTGGACGCGGCCCTGCGGGACGCGGTACTGCTCGACGAAGTGACGCTGCTGCCGCCTCGCCAGCGCTTCGCCCTGTGGTCGACGGCGGTGGACCACCTCACGACGGCCGAACTCGCCACCCGCACCGGCTGGACGTCCCCCCAGATCGCCCGGCTGCTGCGGGGCGCGCTGCGGACCGTGACTTCGAAGGCCACGCTGCCCGCGTGAAGAGGCTCTGCCGGGCGACGGCCCTCGACGCCGAACGGCCGCGCTCTCCCCCGCGGCGCGGCCGTCCTGGTCGATCCCGTTCGTCCCGGTGCGGACGACCGGATCAGCGTGGTCTACGGCGTGGCCGGGAGGAGGCAGGCGTAGCTCAGCGGGAGCAGGCTCACGAACGTCCCGCCGGCCCCGGTGCAGATCCGGCGGGCCTCCGTGACCCGGCGGTCGGTGGGGCTGAGGGGGTTGAACACGCAGACGTACCCGACCGGGCTCACGGTGAGGGACAACACGCCGCCGGTGGCGGTGCAGAGCTGGGTGGCGTTCGCCGTACCCGAGCCCGGGCCCGCCGTGGGCGGGGTGCTCGTGTTCTCGCAGCCGGCGTGGATGTCGGGGTCCGGTGCGGGGCCTTGGCAGGTGTCGGTGCCGAGGCCCCCGTCGAGACTGTCCTGGCTGCCGTCGTTGGACGCGCCGATGAGGGTGTCGTTGCCGGCGCTGCCGGAGATCGTGTCGATGCCCAGGCCGCCGGTGAGGGTGTCGTTTCCGGTGCCGCCGGTGAGGGTGTCGTTCCCGTCACCGCCGTCGATCGTGTCGTCGAAGTCCGAGCCGGTGATCGTGTCGTTCCCGCCGTTGCCGTTGATGGTCTTGCCGGGATTGGTGCCGCCGCAGTCGATCGTGTCGTTGCCGGGGCTTCCGGTCACGGTCGTGTCGGTCTGGGTCACCCCGGCGCCCACGACGCAGTTGACGGCGGCATCAGCGGCCGGCGGGGCGATCATCCAGATGGCCGGGACCGCAACGACCGCGGCGACGAACCCTCGGCGGAATCGAGCCTGTCGAATTCTCATGACTTCATTCCCTGGAACGCAATTCAGCGTTGTCTCACCTTGACGCGCCGCGCCAACGTGACTGAGTTGTGCGAACCACGAGCCATCCACTTCCGCCGCGGTTTCGACGGCTGCTTCCCGGGTACGAAAAACCTCGGCTCGTGATCCGACTCCGCGAGCATCGCGGACATATCACGTCACCGAGGTCCGGGGCAACGACACACGAACCTACTCCGGCGCCCACCCGGATCAATACCGCTGTCCCCCGAACGGACGCACACTTTCCCGAAATGACACGGTGATTGTGGGCCGACGGCGACACCGACGACAATGGGCCGCGGATGCATTTCCGCGAAACGGGCCGCGCGGTCACCGCGGGGCGGACCGGGCGGTCGCGACGTGTGCGGCGAGTCCGTCGAGCAGGCGGTCGACGGCCCAGCGAAAACGGGCGGTTCCGGTTTCGGGGTCGTCCGGTGGCGCGGCGACCTCGAAGGCGACCGAGCCCAGGAGGTGGGTGTTGATCAGGTGGGACGCATCGGCGGCGGCCCGCCCCAGGCCGGCGTCGGCCAGGATGGTCAGCAGCGTTTCGCGCACGGCCTGCGTGTGCGGCCCGTCGGGTGGGTGACTGAGCATGAGGTGCACCGATCCGGGATGGGCCAGCAGTTCGGCCCGCAACTCGAGGACGAAGGCCCGGATGCGGTCGCGCCAGCTCTGCGACGGATCGGCGAACCGGTCGTGGTTGACCCGGCCGAGCAGGTGCTCCGCCAGCCCCCGCACCACCGCGACCTTGTCCGGGAAATAGGTGTACACCGCATTGGGGGCCACCCCGACCCGGGCCGCGATCCCCCGGATCGTGACCGCGTCCGCGCCACCTTCGGCGAGCAGGGCGAGGGCCGCGTCGAGGATGTCCTGCTCACTCAGCGTCCGCCGACGACCCGGGCGGCCCTTTTTGTCCACTTTTCCTCCCGGTAGCCCGTATCGGATCGTCTTTGTACAGCGTACAGTTATTGTACATCGTACAGATTTGAGGCGACGACATGAACGGAACCGTTCATCCGGAACCACGCGGCCCCGGCACGCCGGACCGGTCCTACCCGGTGCGCGTCCGGGCAGTGCTGGACGCCCCGGTGTCACGCGGGTTGTGGCTGGTGAAATGGCTGCTCCTCGTGCCGCACGTGCTGGTCCTCATCGTGCTGTGGGCCGCGTTCTGGGTGCTCGGCATCGTCGCGTTCTTCGCCATCCTGATCACCGGCCGCTACCCTCGGAAGATCTTCGACTTCAACGTCGGAGTGCTGCGCTGGAGCTGGCGGGTGAACTACTACGGCTACGGTGCCCTCGGCACCGATCGCTACCCGCCGTTCAGCCTCCGCGAAGAACCCGGCTACCCCGCCACCCTGAGCGTCGAGTACCCCGAGCGGCTCTCCCGCGGGCTCGTGCTGGTCAAGTGGTGGCTGCTGGCCATCCCGCACTACCTCGTCCTCGCGATCCTCCTCGGCGGCGGGACCGGCGCCGCGTGGGGACTCGACGGCCGCAGCTGGGCTTGGGGCGGCAGCCTCGTCGGCCTGCTCGTGCTGATCGCCGCCATCACCCTGACGTTCACCGGCAGCTACCCCCGCCCGCTGTTCGACTTCATCGTCGGCATCCAGCGCTGGGGCCTGCGCGTCGCGGCCTACGCCGCGCTGATGACGGACCGGTACCCGCCGTTCCGCCTCGACACCGGCGGCGACGAGCCCGGCGTTCCCACCCCCACGGAACCCACCGAGACGCCCATGCCCGCGGGCCACACGGGTCCGTGACGGGAGAACCGGCCGGGACATGATGACGGGCTGCCGTACCCGACCCGCTTGGCCGGGTACGGCTTCCGCGCGAAGACCGGCGCGGTACGCCGCGCCGGTCTTCGCCGTTCCGTTTTCGTGACGGTCAGGCCGAATCTGCCGCGAGCGAGCGGCTCGGAAGCACATCCCTGGGCACAGGAGCGGCGACAGCGGCCGCGCGCGAGGCGTGGACGACCAGGGTTTCGTGCAGGCGGGCGATCTGGATGGGCCGCCACGTCGCCCGCGTCGTCGCCACGATGCGGAGATCGGTCCGCGGCGCGGCCTGGCGGTGGCAGGCGATCAGCACCTCGAGCCCGGCCGAATTCAGGAAACTGACCTGCGAAAGGTCCACCACGAGCCGCCGCGGGCACCGGCGCAGGATCCGGTCGAGGACCCGGCCGACCTCGGGCGCGGTGAACAGGTCGAACTCGCCCTCCAGGGCCAAGACCGCGGTACGGCCGACCAGCTCCTCCGACAGCCTCAGGCCCGGAACGGGCGAAGGGGCCCCGTGCGGGCCGAACATGATCAGCACCAACGGTTCCGGTGCGAAATCCCGGCCACGGCGGATGGTCAGCGCGCTGAGTTTCATGAGTTCGCTCCAGGCGTTGCCGTCCGGCTCTGACCACATCGGACACTGCGCGGGCCTGGTGTGGACGTCCGGTCGTCGGCTGGCGGTCGTCGCAAGAGCGGGGACTCGGCACTTCGGCGCTGTCCTCGGTAGCATACCGCGCCGCGGAACCGGTGGCCGTGATCGTTCGGGCGAACTTCGGTCCCGGACGCCTTGCCATGCGGGCGATGCGGGCCGTGCGTGTATCGTCGGGGCTTCCGGGAGCATTTCGCACGGTCGGCGCTTGGCCCGCCCCGGGCTCCCCACGAAGCAGTCCATTGAGGACATCATGGAACAGCTCAGCCAGCTCGCCGCGGCCTTCCTCGAGATCGAAGACGAAGACCGCAACGCCTCGCTCGCGATCGCCTCGGTGGCCGTGGCCGAGGGTCCCGCGCCGGACCAGCAGGACTTCGTGGACGCCATCTCCGCCCGGCTGCCCATGGTTCCCCGGTACCGCCAGAAGATCCGGCGGGTGCCGTTCGACCTCAGCGCGCCGATGTGGGTCGAAGACGAGAACTTCGCGCCACGGCAACACTTCTTCCGGATCGGGCTGCCCGCTCCGGGCGACGACGCGGCGCTGGCCGACCTCGTGGCCCTGATCATGACCGAGCGGCTCCACCGGGACCGGCCGCTCTGGGAGTTCTGGGTGATCGAGGGGCTGCCCGGCGATCGCTGGGCGGTGCTGTCGAAGCTGCACCACTGCCTCGCCGACGGGATCTCGGCCAACGCCCTGCAGGCCGTGTTGTTCGCCGGCACCCCGCCGGGCCCCCGCGACGACGAAGAACCCGCCCCGGAACCGGGCACCGCGCAGGTCCTGTGGACCGCACTCGGCGAGCTGGCGAGCAGCCCGTTCTCCCGGCTCGGCTCCCTCGGGAAGCAGCTGCTCAGCCCGGACCGGCTCGTTCGCCGCGTCGCCGCCACCGCCCGCGGCCTCGGCTCGCTCGCCGCGGCCCTGATCCCCGCCGCGCCGTCCTTCCTCACCGGCCCGATCCAGCGTCAGCGGCGGTACACCCTCGCCCACGCGTCGCTGCAGGACGTCCGGGAGATCAGCCGCGCCTTCGAGGTGACCGTCAACGACGTCGTGCTGGCCGTGATCAGCGGCGGCTTCCGGGAACTCCTGCTGGATCGCGGCGAGCGACCGGCGGCCGACAGCGTGCGCGCCCTCGTGCCGGTGTCCGTCCGGGCGGCCGGGGACCACGACGTCGTCGACAACCAGATTTCGCTGATGCTCCCGCTGCTGCCGGTCGACGTCGTCGATCCGGTGGCCCGCCTGCTGACCGTGCACCGCCGCCTCGCCGGCCTCAAAGCCGACGACGGCGCCGGAGCCGGCGCCGCGGTCACCGCGTCGGCCCAGCGAGGACCGTTCGCCCCGATCGCCTGGGCCGTCCGCGCGGCCGCGAAGATCCCCCAGCGCAACATCGTCACCGTGGCCACCAACATCCCGGGGCCGCGCCGGCCGCTGTCGCTGCTGGGCCGGCCGATCGTCGAGCTGTACCCCTACGTCCCGATCGCGCTGCAGCTGCGCGTCGGGGTGGCCGTGCTCACCTACTGCGACCGGATGGCCTTCGGCATCACGTCGGACTTCGCGAGCGTCCCGGACACCGCGGCACTGGCCTCGGCGATCGAACGGGACATCGCGACCATGACCATCGCCGCACGGACCTCGATCGGCGACCGCGCGCCGGGAGCCACCCGTTCGCCGAGGTGACGTGCCGCCCGGGTTCTCCGTACCTCGGGAAGAGAGATGTGACGAACAAGCAACGTCCGGCCCCGCCGGATGTGCCATGCTGGTCAGGTCGCGACCAGGACGACTCGAGCCTTGCACGCCCCAGACCCCGGATCGGGGCTCGGACCGCGTTTCACCTCATGTGGAGGCGGCTGTGCACACGGCACGACGGCACGTGTTCGACGGACCGGGACAGGCCCCGGCTCGCATCTGCGACTTCTGCGGGCAGGCAATCGCTCCGAGAAGCGCGATCGGTTCCCTGGTTCCGGACTCCTCGGTCGTGGACGAGCTCGATCCCGGGTGCGACGGCTGGCGCCCGGTGACGGTCTGCTGCTCCGAACACCTCCACCTGCTCACCGACCGCGGCCGGGCGGCGTGGGTCGACGAGCAGCTCTGGCTCGGCCGGCTCTCCCGGGCCGGCACCCAGCCGGGACTGCACCACGCGGGCCTGACCACCCTCGCCCGCCGTGCGGCCCTCACGCCCGAGCAGCTCCGGCGGCTGCTGACCTGGAACGCGAACCGCCCCGGCTCGCTCTCTTCCCTGCCCACCGGCCAGTCCCTCGCGCCCGGAGACCACGCGTGCGACGAGGGGCTTCCGCCGGAGCCGCCCTGATCGTGCCGATCGCCGGAAACCACACTGTGCCCCACCGAGCCGAGGACGGCGAGAACCCTGCCCCCGCACGAGGCACGAGTCCACCGGACCACCGGGATGATCGCCGTCCAGTCGGACGTGCGCACCAACGAGGCCCACCGGTCGCCTTCCGGCGGAAGAAGCGGCCAGTGGTGACCACACCGGCGTCCGACAGCTCTCTTCCCGGCGGCAACCGCCTCATCGAAACCTTCGTCGAGCTCGCCGACACCCTGGTCGACGACTTCGACACGATCGCCTTCCTCCAGGTCCTGGTGGACCGCTGCGTCGAGCTGCTCGAGGTCGACGCGGCCGGCCTGCAGCTGTCCGACCACCACGGACGGCTCCGGCTGATCGCCTCCTCCAGCGAGCAGGTCCGCCTGCTGGAACTGCTCCAGCTGCAGAACGACGAAGGCCCTTGCCTCGACGCCTTCCGCTCGGGCACCCGGGTGAGCCACCCGCGGCTGAGCACCGCGGGCACGACCTGGCCGACGTTCGCCGAAGCGGCCGGCAAGGCCGGTTTCGCCGCCGTGGACGCCATGCCGATGAAGCTGCGCAGCGACGTGATCGGCGCCCTCACCCTGTTCCGGACCGCCAGTGGCGCGCTGCCGCCGGGCGACCTGCGGACCGCGCGAGCGCTCGTGGACATCGCCACGATCGGGCTGCTCCAGGAGCGGTCCATCCGCCGCCGGGACGTGGTCACCGAACAACTGCAGCTGGCGCTCACCAGCCGGGTGCTCGTCGAACAAGCCAAAGGCGTTCTTTCCGTCCGCCTGGGCGTGGACATGGACAGCGCCTTCGCCGCGTTGCGCGGCTACGCACGCAGTCACCACCTGAAACTCGCTGACCTGGCCCGAACGATCCTCGACGACCGGGCCTGGACGCACGAACTGTTCACCGAGCGGCGAAGGCCGTCCCAGGAGAATTCCGGCCCCACAGCGCCGTTGGGAGCGGCCCGACCGAACGACCTCGACCCGAGCTGAACGGGCTCCCGGAAGGCCAACCCGGACGTCCGGTTCCTGCACTGCCTGCCCGCCCCGCACGACCGCGAAGCCTTCCGCGAATCCGGCCACGGTCGCCAAGGCGCACGCGGCCCCTAGGCTGGGGGCATGACCGACTCGAGGTGGGGTTCCGGCGAAACGCCGGAGGAGCTGGCAAGCGCGTTGCGTGACAAGGCCAGAAGCGCCGCCGCCACGGCGTTGCGCGCGGGCCTGGAGGACATCGAAGACCGGCACGGCCAGCACGTCGCCGACGCGGTCGCGGCCCTGGTCGACGTCGACCGGGTGTTCGCCGGCCTGACCGGGAAGCCCGCCCCCGCCCGCCGCCGCGACGAGGACGACGACGAGCCGTACGAGTTCAGGCCGGTGACCTCGAGGTAGGGGTCACTTCTGCCAGTCGTAGCTGAGCGTGGGCGGGTGGTCCGAACCCTTCGTCACGGTCAGGTGCTGTTCGGGGTGCGCGGCGGCCCACCGCGCCATCTCGTCGTACATCCGGTCGCGCATGTCGGTGTCCCGCACCTCGATCGTGGCGCGCTGGCCGAGGTCGCCGCGTTCGATGCCGGGTTCGGTGCGGATCGCCAGGTTCCAGAAGTGCTTCTTGTCGGTGCCGTCCGCGCCCTGGCCGTCGTTGGTGAAGTAGACCTCGCCGGTTCCCTTGTTGTAGATCGTCTGGGTCACCTTGATCTGGTCGTCACCCCGGACGGCGTCGAAGTGCCCGTTGGTGTTCGGCGTTTCACTGCTGTAGAACCCGACCTCGCCACCGAACGCGCCGTGGTTGCCGTAGCTGCCCTTCCACAGCTCCAGCCGGTACGTCTTCCCCGTCTTGGGGTCGGTGAACTCCATGTTGTCGCCGTCGGCGCCGGTGTCGTCGAGCTCCATCCCGAGGTACGGCCCGAGCTTGTCGAAGAGGTCGCGCCACCCGAAGTAGCTCTGCGCCGAATGCTCGCCGGTGGTGTAGAAGTCGCCTTCCGCGTTGTACTTGAAGCCGAGGTAGTCGTAGATCTTCTGCGCGACCTCGGGGTTCTGCATGAGCCTGTCCCACTCGCCGTGGATGAGGGCGTCCCGCAGCTCCGGGTTCTTCGCCACCAGCGCGGCGAGGCCGGGCAGCTCGCGGAGCATGATCGCGACGATCTCGGCGTAGTTCCGCTTCTCGGAGCCTGCGAGCTCCCACACCTGGCCCGTCTTGAACCGGAGCTTCTGGCCCTCGATGAGCAGGATCGCGTCGTAGGTGGTGGTCACGCGCTCCAGGTCGGCCAGCAGGACCAGGGCCTCGGCCTTGAGGACCTTGTCCCTCGCCCAGGTGGCGGCGAGGTCGACCGGGCGGATCCCGAAGCCGTGCCATTCGTGGTCGAGCTTCTTCTGGAGCGCCTGGGCGTCCGCGCGCTTGCTCCGGGCGTCCTGCTGGGCCTTCGCGAGCGCGTCGCGGATCGCCTCGAACGACTTGGCCGACTCCTCGAGGTCCTGGGCCTGGTCGTCGCGGTTCTTCTTGAACGCGTTCAGCGAGTTCAGCGCCGCTTCGCCGGCTCCGCCGTGCCAGCCCTCGCTCAGCTGGACGCGCACGTTCTCCAGCAGCGCCTTGGTGTCCTCGAGCATTTCCTTGGTGGCCCGGCAGGCCCGGGCGCGGTCGTCCAGCTCGGTGGTGCTGCCCTTCTCCACCTGGTCGGCGAGCGCGAAGATCTTGTCGAAAACGCTCACCGGTCGATCCGTTCGAAGCTGCTGTCCAGGGTCTTCAGGAAGGCGTCACGGGCTTCGGAATCGGCGCCGTGGTAGCTCTTCACGGCGGTTCGGATGCTTTCGACGAGGCTCTCGACCTGTTGCTGGGCGGCGTCCAGGTCGTCCTTCCGGGTCGCCAGCCAGACGTCGTAGTCACCGGCGAAGCCGCCGGCCCGGGCCGTGCTCCCGACGTTCGGCGACCCTCCCGCGGAAAGCGTCGGCGGCTTCCCCTCGCCGAGCTTG
Source organism: Amycolatopsis kentuckyensis (assembly GCF_002155975.1). Taxonomy (GTDB): domain Bacteria; phylum Actinomycetota; class Actinomycetes; order Mycobacteriales; family Pseudonocardiaceae; genus Amycolatopsis; species Amycolatopsis kentuckyensis. The sequence goes on along the minus strand of NZ_MUMI01000018.1, from coordinate 24,133 downwards.
GCTGCCGCATTGCTGATGTCCGCGACGTCGACTTCGAAGCCCACCGGATTTCCTCCCCGTCGGCCACCCTCCGCGAGTGACACATCCCACCAGCAATGTAACAGCACACCGCGCGTGGGACGCCGTGATTCCACTACCCGTTCCCCCATCGGGTCCGGTTGGTCAGCCGCCGAGGCGGGTCATCGGCGCGGTGACCACGCCTCAGTTCCTGCGAGTCTTTCTTACGCGGGCACGATGCCGAACCCGAGCACCACAGCCGCCGACACGACCACGTGCCCCGGCGCCAGGTCTTCCGCCGTGGCGGCGTCCCCGGCCCCGTGCCCGCGGTACTGCGGCCGCTCGTCCGGGTTGACGTCATCGATGTGCACCACCGCGCCCAGCCGGACACCGGCCGCCTCGGCGTAGAGCTCGGCCTTCGCCCTGGCCGCCGCGACCGCCTCGCGCCGGGCCCGGGCACGGAGCGCCGGTTTGTCCCGGACGTCGAAGTCGACGCCTTCGATCTCGTTCGCGCCGGCGGAGACCAGGTCGGTCAGCAACGACGGCAGATCGTCCAGCGCCGCCGACTCCACGACGAACGAGGCCGAACTCTCGTAGCCCAGGAACTTCCGCTGCTGGCCGTACTCCCACTTGCCGCCGAGCTCGATCCGCGAGCTCTCGACCCCGGCGTCCGGGACATCGTGTCGCCGGAGCGTCGAGCGGATCTCGTGCACGGCCAGCCCGGCGGCCTCGAAGGCGTCCGACGGCTTCTGCTCCAGGCACACGACCTTGAACCGCGCCCGCACCAGGTCCGGGGCCGCCTTGACGCTCGCGGCACCGTGCACCGTCACGCCCCACGGACGTTCGATCATCTGCATGGGACCCAAGTCAACCACGAGCCAGAGCGGGTCGACCTCGCCCAGCCGAGCCGGCGCTCGGCGGGTGAACGGCGGTGTGCCGTCACCGGGCTGACAGACTCGGGGCCGTGATCCTCGGATATGTCCTCGCCGTGCTGGCCGCGGTCGCTTCGGGTAGTGGTTCCATCCTGGAGTCGGCCGGGGTCCGGCGGGCCGGTGCCTTCGGCGGCTCGCCGCAGGACCTGGTCGCGCTGCGCCGGCAGCCGCTCTACTTCCTCGGCCTGGGCGTGGACCTGCTCGGGTTCGTCTTCGCCGCGGCGGCGCTGCACCGCCTGCCGTTGTTCCTGGTCCAGTCGGTGCTCGCGTTCAGCGTCGGCGTGACCGCGACGATCTCGGCGATCCTCGGTGTCCGGCTGGCCGGTGCCGGGTGGGCCGCGCTCGGGGTCGGGGCGACCGGCTTGGTCCTGCTCGGCCTGTCCGCGGATCCGGGCCCGGCGCGCCTGTTACCGCCCGGGTGGAAGCTGCTGCTGGTGGGCGCGGCGGCGGTGATCGCCGTGATCGCGTTCACCGCTCAGCGCCGGGACGGCCGCTGGGCGCCGGTCGTGCTCGGGTTCTGCGCCGGGCTGGGGTTCAGCACCGTCGGGATCTCGGCCCGGACGCTCGACGCGTCCGGGCCGGTCTGGCACCTCGTCGCGGAGCCGGCGTTGTGGGCGATGATCGCCAACGGGCTGGTCGCGGCGGCGGCGTTCGCGATGGCCCTGCAACGCGGCCGGCCGACCGCGGTCACCGCCATCATGTTCACCACCAACACCGCGGTGTCCTCGCTCATCGGCCTGGTGGTCCTGGACGACCGCGTCCGCAACGGCTTCACCACCGCGGCCGCCGCGGGCTTCGTCCTCGCCATCGCCGGGGCGATCGGCACCGCGCACTACGCCGCTGCCCAGCACACCGAACCCAGCACGCCCGCGTAGGGCAGGCTCGTGTCACGACTGACGTGACCGATCACCGGTGCTCAGGAAAGGGCGGCGGCTGAGCCCGTGGATACGTCATCCTCTTCACCGCACCGGAGTCGCCGACCTGGAGGACACGTGCAGTACATGCTGCTGATCTACAACTGCAACCGCCCCGAGCCCGGCGACCCGGCCTTCCCCGAGGCGCTGGCCCGGGTCAACGCCTTCGCCGAGGAATGCCGCCGACGCGGCGCGTTCGTCTCCGGCCACCCGCTCCAGGGCGAGCACACCGCCACGACCGTCAGCGTCCGCGACGGCAAGACGCTGATCACCGACGGCCCGTTCCCCGAGACCCACGAGCACCTCGGCGGCACCTACGTCCTCGACTGCCGCACCCTCGACGAAGCCCTCGAGCTGGCCGCGCTCTGCCCGATGGCCACCGACGGCACGATCGAGGTCCGGCCGATCGCCGGGGTTCCGGACCTCGACCACCGCCCGTCGACGGGCGCATGACGGCCGTCCTGTCGGAGGTCTTCCGCGAGCACCGCACCAAGATGCTCGCCGCCCTGGTCCGCGCGCTGAGCGACTTCGAACTCGCCGAAGACGCCCTCCAGGACGCGTGCACGCTCGCCCTGCGCACCTGGGACGACCGGCCACCCGACGACCCGGTGGCCTGGCTTCTGACCGCGGCCCGCAACAGCGCGATCGACCGGCTCCGGCGTGCCCGCACCGGCCGGGACAAGCTCGCCCAGCTCGGACACCAGCCGGAGGCGGCGACCATGAACTTCGACGAAGAGCGCCTGCTCAGCGTCGGCGACGAGCGCCTCAGCCTCCTCTTCACCTGCTGCCACCCCGCCTTGGCCGAGGACGCGCGCGTCGCCCTCACACTGCAGGCCGTGGCCGGCCTGACCGCCGGGCAGATCGCCCGCACCTTCCTCATCGCCGAGCCGGCCCTGGCGCAACGGCTCGTCCGCGCCAAGCGCAAGATCCGCGACGCGGGCATCAGTCTCGACGTCCCCGCCGACCACCTCCTGCCCGAGCGGCTCTCCGGCGTCCTGGCGGTGATCTACCTGATCTTCACCCGCGGCTACACCGCCGGCGGCGACCAGCCGGAGTACCGCGAGCTGCAGCAGGAGGCGATCCGCCTCGCCAAGCTCGTCGCCACCCTCATGCCCGACGAACCGGAAGCCCTCGCCCTGGTCGCGCTGCTGCTGGTCCACCACTCACGCTCGGCCGCCCGATATGCATCGACCGGCGACCTGGTCTTGCTCGAAGACCAGGACCGGTCCCGCTGGGACCGCGCCGAGATCGCCGAAGCCGTCGGCCTCCTGGACCGGGCCCTGCGGTTCGGGACGCCCGGGCCGTATCTGCTGCAGGCGACCATCGCGGTCCTGCACGCCCAGGCGCCGACGGCCGAGGAGACGAACTGGCCCGCGATCGCCGCGCTGTACGAGCAGCTGCTCGCGGTGACGCCGTCGCCGGTGGTCGCGCTCAACCACGCCGTGGCGGTCGCCATGGCCACCACCCCGGGCGAGGGGCGCGTTGATCGACCGGATCGAGGGCCTCGACGGCTACCACCTGCTGCACGCCGCCCGCGCCGACCTCCTGCGCCGCCTCGGCCACACCGACGACGCGGTTGTCGCGTACCGGCGCGCTCACGACCTCGCCGCCAACCCCGCCGACCAGCGTTTCCTCGCCAGCCGCCTCCGCGCCCTCGAAAATCCGGAAACTCGATGAGATGAGCTGTCGAGAAGCCGGCCAGCCGTTCGTCCTTTGGTGAGTCAGCCGACGACTCACCGAAAGGACCGCCGATGAGCAGCACGTCACCAGCCGCGACAGCGTTGCAGGCCGACATCGTCGTCGATGTCTCCCGGGAGAACGCCTTCCGCGTGTTCACCGAGCGGTTCGACGAGGTAGCGGCTGGCCCCTCAGCTGGGACATCAGCCCGCGCTTGCAGCTGGAGTCCGCCCCCCGGCTCCGCGCCGCGACCCAACGGGATGCCGCCGGGGGCTGAAGCGGATACCGTCCACACCGGACCCGACCGCAGCGGAGAGGCCACATGAGCACAGGCACCGACTCGCACCGCCATCACGCGGACGCGTTGCGCGCGGCGATGGCCGGCAACACCGGAATCACCGAGGCGGCGCTGCGGACCACGGTAGCGGCCCGCGCGGCGGGCGGGCCGCCTGTTGCCGCACCGTACGACGACCTGGCCCGGCAGATCGGCGAAGCCTCCTACCGGGTGACCGATGCCGAGGTCGACGCCGTCCGGCAGGCGGCCGGCAACGACAAAGCCGCGTTCGAGATCGTCATGTCCGCCTGCATCGGCGCGGGCCTGGCCCGGTGGGACACCGCCGCCCGAGTGATCGCGGAGGCAACAGATGCGCCTGCCTGAAATCGAACGCGGCGACGGTCTCCGCACCAGACTGCTGATCCGGGTCATCTCCCTCGCACTCGGCGCGCGTCTCCCGGACGCGGCCCGGGTTGCCTTCTACCACAAGGGATTCGTCGGCACCGCGCTCGGCGCGTGGACGCAAGCTGCGATGCGCGGACCGAGCGAATGGTCCGTCGCCGAGCGGGAACTGATGGCCGCGATGGTCGCGAAGTGGAACTCGTGTCCCTTCTGCGTCGGGGCGCACCGCGCCATCGCCGTGCACGGGATGGACAAGGCAGTGGCCGACGCGGCCCTCGCCGACTACCACACCGCGCCGATCCCGGAGGCCCTGCGCGCCACGCTGGCTGTTCTGGAAGTCATGACCTTGCGCCCGGACGAGCTGGAGGGCGAGCAAGTCCGGGCGGCGCTAGCCGAGGGGGTCACCCGGCAACAGCTCGAAGACGCGACCGCGGTCGCGGCCGTGTTCAACATCGTCACCCGCTACGCCAACGCGCTGGACTTCGCCATCCCGACGGACGCCGAGTTCGACAAGGCCGCCGGCATGCTGCTCAAACGCGGCTACGCCTGACTTGCGGCCGCGCTGAGCAAAGCCGAGGCGGCGGCCCTCAGCCGCATCACCCGCGTCAGCAACCTCACCGGGCACAACACCTAGCGCTTCCGGTGCTGCTCCGAGATGCGCTGGACGGCGTTCATGGACTGCCGGATGCCTTCAGTGGCCTTGTCGAGGGCACGGAACGAGTCCGAGGAAATCTCGTTCAGTGTGCGAGTCATCTGATCCAGCGACGCCGGGCTCGGCACCGAAGCCGTCATCGCGGCTCGCATGGCATCCAGTGCCGCGTTGGTCGCTTCCATGACCACGGTCGCAAGTTCACCGGCCGGGATACGCAGCGCCGCGGGGTCGAGATGCACCGCGCTCACCCGTCCCCCGGTGATCTCGACGCGAACCTTGCCGTCCATCGCCTCCCCCGTGCCGATCGACGGCTCGGGCGAAGTGGCACCTGCCGCCGGCCCGCCACCGGCCCGGAGCTGATCGAGCTGGTCTTGCATGTGATGCACGACGTCCTTGGACGCTCGCCACGGATCGGTCACGGTGTCACCTTCCCGGTGAACGGCCGGACCAGCGCCCCGGCCTCGCGCAGCGCGTCGATCGCGTCGGTCAGGCCGCCGGTTCCGGTGACGGCGCTGCCGGCCAGGACCGTACCCGTCGCGCCCGCGGCGTCCCACCCACCGACCTGGTCGGCGTCGAACCCGACTCGGTCCAACCGGGCGTCGCGCAGCTTCGCGTCCCGAAGATCGGTGCGGAAGAAGTACGTCTTGGTCAGGTCGGCGCGGTCGAGCACGGCTCCGACCAGCACCGCTTCGGTCAGGTCGGCGCGGAGCAGCCGGGCACCGGTCAGGTCGGCGCCCGTGAGATCTGCGCCGGTGAGGTTGACCTTGTACAGGTCGGCCGCCGTCAGCTTCGCGCGCCGCAGGTTCGCGCCGATCAGCTCGGTGTGACTGAAGTCCACGCCGGTCAGGTCGCAGCCGGACAGGTCGGCTTCGTTCAGCACGGCGCCGTCCACCCGCTGGCCGGCGAGCCGAAGCCGGGTGAGTGAGCGGCCGGTCAGGTCCAGCTGCCGTCCGCCGTCGTTGTCGTTCCACCGCCGGTGGTCTTCGAGCAGCGCATCGAACTCAGCCTGCCCCAGCGTTTGTGCCATCAGTAGATCGCCACCTTGTCCGCCCACTCCGGATGGGACCCGACGAGCTCCTTCAGGTCGTCCCGGTCGGCTTGGGACAACTTGCTGATATCGAGCGCGACGTGCTCCCCGGCGGCGATCTCGCGCTGGATCGACTTCTCCGCGGCGGCTCTGGTGTAGCCGCCGCGTCCGGACCTCGTTTGAAATCCTTTCACATCCCAGTCCTGGCCGCTGCCGTCCTTGAAATCCGCGCCGGGACTGCCGCGTTCGACCGGCGGGGCAACCGCGCCCATCTTCTCCAGACCGAGGGCGACCTCCGCCTCTCGCCTCGTCGCCGCCGTAGCCGTGCCTCCGTGATCGGGATCCTTGGCGAGCTCTTCCTTGCGGCGTTCGTACTCCTGCCGTTCCTGCTCGCGCTCCGCAGGCGTGTCGAACTCATCGACCCCCTGCGCGGAGGTGTGGATGGGCCGCCCCTCCAGCCGGTCGATCTCTTCGCTCAGGTGCTCGCGCACCAGGCCGGAGAGCGGTGCGCCCAGTTCACGGATCGCGGTGACGGTGGTGTTGACCAGGGCCACGATCGTCCTGTTGACCGTGACCGCGGTCTCCGCGGCCGCTGCGAGAGACGCACCGAGGGTGAAGAATGCGGCGGCGATGGCCGCTGCCAGGATCACCGCGAACGCCACCAACTGGGCGATCACCAGGATCTTCAGGGTCAGGACGAGCGAACCTGCGGAGTAGAACGCGATGGACACCGCACCGGCCACGATGCCGCAGTCCACGAGGTAACCGGCTTCGCCGGACAGCTTCTCCCAATACGCCTTGAAGGCATCAAGGCCGGGGCTCCGGTTTTCCGCCAGCATTTCCGACACCGCTTTCGCCGCCGCCTCCGCGTGCGTGGCCGCCTGTTCGGCGAAAGTGCCCCAGTACTCACCGCAGTGGAACAGCTTCGTCTCGTCGGCCTCCGGCCAGGTGCAGCCGATCCAGGACAGCGCCTCGATCAGCTCAGGTGGCAGTTGCAGGCCCACTCAGGCATCACCCAAGCTGTCCATGATGGCCTGCACGCGGCGCATCTGCCTGGTGTTGTCCCGTTCGACCACGGTGTACGCGGCGGCCGCCTGATTCATCGCCGCGGCAGTTTCGACAAGGCAGAAACCGGTTTGGTTGAAGTATTCCAGCGCGGTGGGGCCGATGATCTCGTACATATCCTGGAGAGCGTTGCCCAGCTCGTCATCTCCGTAGGGATTCCCCACGGCGCCCATGTCCGCGGCCAATGCCGCCGCCGACTCTCCCCAGTCCTGGCCCGCAGCGTCAACGCTCCGAGCTGCCTGGTGGACACTTTCCGGCCGTACGTCAACCGTCCCCATCACTCGACCCTAACACGCGAGTTCCCACCCGGCCAGATTTCTCACGCACGCGAAGCTCGCTCTCGTCAGCCCGGAAACCGGCAGCGACCAATTCCCGGAAACCCGAGACGCCGGACGACTCGGAAATGCACGAGCATCCAATCTGGAGAATCCACGGTGCCAGGTCTTCGAGCCGGAGAACCGCGCGCGGTCATGTCCCGAACAGGCAAGCCCCGTGTCCTGAACCGGATAGACGATCGCGGCCCCGGCGAGGTTCTCTGTTGCTCCCGATCGACGCGAGGAGCGCAGGATGCCCGAAGAGGCCACCACGGAGTTCTGGCAGGAGCTGAAGCCGATCCGGAACTCGGTCAAACCCGATGCGTTGCCCGAGGTCTACCTCGAGAACGTGGCCACCGATGACGACCGGTACTACGTGCCGTTCACCGAGACCGTCGGTTCCCGGCCACTGTGGATCAACATCAAGGACAACTCCTGGTCGGACGTCCTGCGCGCCACCGAGGCCGGATTGGTCAACCGGCACTACCACCCGCACGAAGTGTTCGCGTACACCATCTCCGGGAAGTGGGGCTACCTCGAACGGCCGTGGACGGCCTCCGCCGGCGACTTCGTCTACGAGGCTCCCGGGGAGGGACACACCCTGGTCGCCTACGACGGACCCGAACCGATGAAGGCGCTGTTCATCGTGAAGGGACCGCTGATCTGGCTGGACGAGGACGGCGGCACCACCGGCTACTTCGACGTGCACGACTACGTCGACATGTGCCGCAGGCACTACGACGAGGTCGGCATCGGCGCCGGCTACGTGAACTCGCTGCTCCGCTGAGCGGCTCCGGACCTGTTGCCCGGGGGGCCTTCCAGCGAATCGAGGTATGCATGTCTTCCGACGCCGGCGCCGGCGTGCCCTCCGCGGCCGCCCGGCGCTACGAGAACCTGTTGCTGCTGATCCTGTTCCTGTCGTTCGGGTTCGTCTTCTTCGACCGCCAGGCGCTTTCCTTCCTCGCGCCGTTCCTGGTCAAGGAGTTCGGGCTGTCGAACACCGAACTCGGGGTGCTTTCCGGGGTGCTGGCGCTGACCTGGGCGCTGTCCGGGATGGTCTTCGGACGGCTGTCCGACCGGCTGGGCCGCCGCAAGCCGATCCTGATCGCGGCGGTCCTGCTCTTCTCCGCCATTTCCTCGCTGTCGGGTTTGATGACCGGCTTCGTGGGCCTGCTGCTCACCCGGGCGTTGATGGGTGTCGCGGAGGGCGCGGTGCTGCCCGTTGCGCAGTCGTTGATGGTCGAGGCGTCCCAAGAGCGCCGGCGCGGGCTGAACATGGGCCTGGTGCAGGGCTCGTCGGCCGGCCTGCTCGGCGGCATCATCTCGCCCCTGGTCGTGGTGTGGCTGGCCGGGCACTTCGGCTGGCGCACCGCGTTCCTCGTCACCATCGTGCCCGGCGTGCTGCTGGCGGTGTGGATCCGGCGCTCGGTGCGGGAGGTACCGCCCGGCGGTCCCGCCTCGCCGGCACCGGTCGCCGACCGGCCGGTGGACGGGGAATCTCCCGCGCCGGGGTTCTGGTCGGTGCTCAGGTACCGGAACGTGGTGCTCTGCGCGCTGATCGCGTGCTTCTACCTGACGTGGTTCATCGTGATCATCACCTTCACCCCGGTCTTCCTCACCAGCGTGAAGGGGTTCTCCCCCGGCACCATGAGCGCGGTGATGACCTGCTTCGGCGTGGCCTGGGTGGTCTGGGGATTCCTCACCCCGGCGATCTCGGACCGCGTCGGGCGGCGGCGCACCATGACCGTGTTCACGCTGGTCGCCGCGGTCTGCCCGGTGGCCGTGGTGTACGTGCCCGACCCGCTGGTGCTCGGCGTGGTCGTGGTGCTCAGCTTCACCGGGCTCGGCTGCTTCACGCTGTTCATGGCCACCATCCCGGCCGAGACCGTGCCGCGCGGTGCGCTGGCCACCGCGCTCGGGCTCGTGATGGGCGTCGGCGAACTGGCCGGCGGATTCCTGGCTCCGGTGGTCGCGGGGTGGGCTTCGGATGCCTGGGGGCTGCGCGCGGCGATGTTCATCGCGGCCGGCGGCGCGGTCGTGGTCGCCGCGCTGTCGCTCGGCCTGCGGGAGACCGCGCCCGCGGTGCTGCGCCGTCGGGCCACGGCGAAGGCGGCGGTGGCCCGATGAGGATGACGGCCGCGGTGTGGCACGGGCCGAAGGACGTCCGGATCACCGAACTGGACGTCCGCCCGCCAGGGCCCGGCGAAGTCACGCTCGAGGTGGCCTACTGCGGGATCTGCGGCAGTGACCTGCACGAATACGTCGACGGGCCGCACGCGGTCCCGGTCGGCGCCCCGCACCCGGCCTCCGGGGTCGCCGCGCCGCTGGTGCTCGGCCACGAGTTCTGCGGGACGATCAGCGCGGTCGGTCCTGAGGTGTCCGGTCTGGCGATCGGCGACCGGATCGCCGTCGAACCCAACTACCGGTGCGGGACCTGCCCGCGGTGCGCGGCCGGGGAGTACAACATCTGCCGCCACTTCGGGTTCGCCGGACTGAGCGGTCACGGCGGGCTGGCCGAGTACTGCACGCTGCCCGCCTACATGGCGCACCGGCTGCCGCCCGAGGTCTCCCTGGAACAGGCCGCGCTCTTCGAGCCGGCCGCCGTCGCCCTGCACGCGCTGCGCCGCTCCGGCGCCGGGCCCGCGGACGCCGTCGCGGTCATCGGGCTCGGCCCGATCGGCCTCCTCACCGTGCTGCTGGCCACGCGGCTGGGGATCAGCAGGATCATCGCCGCCGAGGTGGTCGCGGAACGGCTGCGGCTGGCGGCCCGGCTCGGCGCCACCGATCTGGTGGACGCCGGCTCCGGCGAGGACGCGGCCGAACGCATCCGCGAACTGACCGGCGGGCAGGGAACCGACGTGGCCTTCGAGGCGGTCGGCGCCGAGCACACGCTCCGGACCTGCCTCGCCGCGACCCGGCGCGGCGGCCGGGTCGTCCTGGTCGGGCTGACCGGCGAGATCAGCCTGAGCGCCTTCGAGCTGGTGAACAACGAGCAGTCGATCATCACCAGCGTCGGGTACCGGGACTGTCATCCCGAGCTGATCCGGCTGGTCGCCGAGGAGGGGCTCGACCTCACCCCGATCGCCACCGAGACGATCCCCCTCGACCAGGTGGTACCCCGCGGCTTCGAGGCACTGCTCGGCGGCACCGGACAGATCAAGGTGCTCGTGCGGCCGAAGCCGGGACAGCGGTGCAGGGAGAGTGCTGCCGGGGCTGAACCGGACCGGTGACTCGGCCGGCCACCTGGCTTAGGCTGTCCACGCCGTTCAGCACCAGGACCGGCCAGGAGGCAACGATGCCCGCGCCCAGCAGTCCCATCGCCGTGCTCTCCAGCGCGTCCACCGAGTCCGTGCCTCCGGACGAGCGCATCGAGTTCTGGGAGGACCACAACCGGCGCGAGCTGGTCGGCCTGACCTGCTCGTCGTACGCCGAGCAGGGGCTGGTGGCCGAAGAGACCAACCTCGCCGCCGGTGCGCTGCACGTCGCGGAGATCCTGGGCAACGCGCACGCCGTCGAACGGTCCCGGAAGACCTGCCGCGCGCTGCCGAAGGACTCGGTGTTCGCCAGCCTGGTCCTCGGCGGCACCGCGGTGTTCTTCTCCGGCGACGGCGTGTTCCCGGTCGAGGCCGGGAACCTGGTGCTCTACGAGACCGAGCGGCCGTACCTGTTCGCGTTCTCCGCACCGATGCGGCAGATCCTGGTGGACATCCCGCGCCCGGTCTTCACCGAGCGCTGCTGGTCCGGCGGCGTGCCCGAGCCCACGGTGCTCGGCGCGCGTTCGACGGCCGAGACGATGGCCGTCTCGGCCCTGCACTCGGTGGTCGACGCGCTGGTCACCCAGCGGTCGCTGCCGGGCGGCGGCGACCCGGAGACCACGCTGCTGGAGCTCATCCGGGCGCTCGGCGCGCGCCGGTTCGAAGGGGATCGCGGCCACCTCGCCGCGATCCGGCAGTACATCGACCGCCACCTGACGGATCCGGCGCTGGGCGCGCAGCGCGTGGCAGCTGCGGCCGGGATCTCGGCCCGCCACCTGAGCCGGATCTTCGAAGCCGAGGGCACCAGCCCCGCACGCTACATCCTGCGGCAGCGGCTGGAGCGCGCGTACGCCCAGCTGACCTCCGGTGGGACCGCCACCACGATCGCCGATGTCGCCTACCGCTGCGGCTTCGCCAGCCAGTCCCACTTCACCAGGGTGTTCCGCGAACAGTTCGGCCGGACCCCGCGCGAAGTGCGCAACGACCGTGCCGCTCCGCTGTCATCCTGATCCTCGGCGTGGCTGGTCATCAATCCCCAGCTGGAAGGGTGGCCAGCGCACGCAGCTTCGGCACCGGGATGCGCTTGCCGTAGGAAATCACCGTGCGCTGCCCGTTTTCGCCGAGCCAGGTCAGCAGCGCCGATCCGGCCGGCACGCTGCCCTCGACGAGATCCGGCTCGCCGAGTGGCGGCAACGGGCCCACGACCTTGATGGACAGGCCGAGGATCTCGGTCCAGAAGTAGTCGTCCAGCGGCGGTCCCGCCGGGTCGAGCCTCAGTGCCGACGCGGCGGCTGCCTTGCCCTGCGCGACGGCGGTGGACCAGAACGGCGTGCGCGAGCCGCCGCCCGTGGGCAGGTACGTGACGTCCCCGGCGGCGAACACGCCCGGCACCGCGGTGGCGCAGGCCGGGTCGATCCCGACGCCGAGGCGACCGGCCAGGCCGGTCCCCGCCAGCCAGCCCGTGTTCGGCACCTCGCCACAGCAGGTGACGACCACGTCGGCGGTGAGGACGGTGCCGTCGGCCAGCCGCACGCCGTCGACCGGATCGCCGGTCAACGCCGCCGGTCCTCCGACGACGACGCGGACGCCGTGTTCTCCGGCCCGCGTGGTGATCGCCTCGGACACGAACGGGCCGAGGACGCGGCGCAGCGGCGGGTCGACATCGACCACGGTGACCGGGATGTCCCGGGCCACGCAGGCGCTGACGACTTCCAGGCCGAGGAAACCGGCGCCGACGACGACCGCGGAACGGGCGGTGTCGAGCCGCGTGCGCAGCCGGCGTGCGTCGTCCAGGGTCCGCAGCACCGTTTCGCCGCGTTGCCCGGGAGCGGCGATCCGCCGGGCGCGAGCGCCGGTGGCGATGACGAGCGCGTCGTAGCCGATCTCCCGGCCGTTCGCGGTGGCCACCACCCGCCGGCCGACGTCGGCGGTCACCGCGGGCGAGCGGACGGCATCGATGTCGAGCCCGTCGAGCCGGTAGCCGAGCCTGCTGTCGGCACTGTCGTCCTTGAGCACGGCCTTGGAGAGCGGAGGCCGCGCGTAGGCGCCGTGGTCTTCCGCGCCGATCACGGTGATCGGACCGCTGTGGCCCAGTTCCCGGAGCTGCCTCGCCGCGGTGATGCCGGCGATGGACTCGCCGGCGACGACGATCGAGCGCGGTCGTGTCACGGGAGCTCCCGCAGCGCGGCGACCGGGCACGAGGTGACGGCCGCCCGCGCGGCGGCGAGCTGCTCCGGCGGGATGTCGGTGCCTTCGAAGTGGTGGACGAGTTCGGCGTCGTCGTCGAGTTCGAAGATCGCGGGGGCCTGTTCGGTGCACAGGCCGTGGCCTTCGCAGCGGTCGTAGTCGGCGGAGATCTTCACCGCGGGTCCCCTTTCAGGCCGGGATGAGTTCGATCGGGAGCCGCCCGAGGCGGTGGATGATGTTGTTGCGCGCCCACTCGGGCGGTCCGGCCGGCTCGATCCGGTCGACCCGGGCCACGAGCGCACGCAGCATCGCCTGGGTTTCCAGGCGGGCGAGGCCTTGCCCGGCGCAGCCGTGCGTGCCGTGCCCGAAACCGAGCTGCCGGGCGGCGTCCCGGCGGATGTCGAACGTGTCCGGGTCGTCCCACTCCAGCGCGTCACGATTGGCGGAGGCGTAGAGGACGAGGACACGGGAACCCGCGGGCAGCGCGGCGCCGGCCACCTCGGCGTCGCGCGCGACCTTGCGGCTGAAGGCGCGCAACGGGGATTCGTAGCGGACGATCTCGTTGACCGCGTTGGGGATCAGGCCGGGGTCGTCCTTGAGGAGCTGCCACTGGCCGGGGTGGGTGGCGAACAGGTGCAGGGCGCTCGCGATCGCGCTGAGGGTGGTGTCCAGGGACGGTGCCAGGTAGTCGATCATCAGCGCCGGGCACTCGGCGTGGGCGAGCTCGCCCGCTTCGGCCGCGCGCAGCAGGTCGTCACCCATGCTGCCCGGCAGGACCTTCCGCCGCTTCGCGACGGTGTGCGCGAACCGCGCCATTCCCAGGCCGGCCGGTACCGCCTGCACCGCCTGGCCGTTCAGGGGACCCAGGATGTCGAAGGTGGCCGCGCCCCACCGCAGCAGGTTCTCCCGCCCCTCCACCGGCCACCCGACGAGGTCGGGGACCACCGCGGCGGGCAGTGCGGCGGCGACTTCGACGCCGTCGACGGTGCGCCGGGCGAGTGCGGCGTCGACGATCTCGGCCGCCTGGCGGTCCACCACGTCCCGCATCGCGCGCAGCGCTCGGGGGGTGAGCCGGTGGGCGACCAGGGCCCGGCGGCGGGCGTGGTCTTCGCCGTCGCTGTTGAGGGTCGTGCCCCGGGAGAGCCGGTTGGCGACGGGATTGAGCGCGACGCCGTCGCCGGAGACGAAGGTCTTGTCGTCCAGCAGCACGGCTTTGCATTCGGCGTAGCGGGGCAGCGCGTAGACCTTGTGCCGGGGCAGCCACACCACGGGCCCGAGTTCACGCAGGTTCGCGTAGTGCGGGTACGGGTCCAGGATCGCCTGCGGCGAATAGATGTCCGGCCGGTACACCGGCACTTCGTGGCGTCGGGGCATCGTTGCTCCTCGTCAGGGGGCGGTGAACCGCGGCAGGGACCGGGAGAGGCTGTTGCTCGCGCTCAGCACCGTGCCGTCCGGGCGGACGACGGCCGCGCCGGTACGCAGCCAGCGGTGCAGTTCGGCGGAACGCCGGGTCGTTACGAGGACCGCGCCGGACTCCCGGATGGCGGCTCGCTCGGTCTCCGACGGCGTGCTCGTGGTGACGACGGCGAAGCGGCCGCCGGCCACGTCGTCGAAGCGGGTTCCGTCGTCGAGAAGGGCGTTGGGGCACAGCCGTCCCGCCAGGGACCGCCGGAAGCGAGGCCGCACGACCAAGCCTGAGCGGTGCAGTGCGGGTGTCGCACTGTCGAGGACGCGGCCGCTCAAGCGTGGCGCGACCACCCGGCGGATCAGGTCACCGAACCGGCCGCCTTCGGTCATGGCCTTGCCGATCAGCACGGCTCGCCGGATCATCGCGCGGGCGTGCGGCTTGCGTTCGGCCTCGTAAGAAGAAAGCACGCGCTCGGGCAGGGTCCCGTCGAGGACACCGGCGAGCTTCCAGGCGAGATTGGCCGCGTCGCGCACCCCGGCGCCCATGCCCTGGCCGATGAACGGCGGGGTGAGGTGCGCGGCGTCGCCCAGCAGGAACACCCGGCGGTCACGCCACCGGTCCGCGACCCGCGCGCGGAAGGTGTACTCGGCGACGCGGACGATCTCCAGGTCGATCTCTCCGGTCCACGGCGCGATCAGCGGGTGCAGCCGGCGGATGTCGTTGAAGTCGTCGCCGGTCTCTCCGGGCAGCAGCCGGAATTCCCAGCGGTAGCGGGTCTTCCCGATGCGCATGTAGGTCGCGGCGCGACGCGGGTCGCACACCTGGTGCACGCCTTCCCACTGGCCGAGGTCGGCGGTGGTGGCGACGTCGACCACGAGCCAGCGCTGGTCGAACTTCAGGTCCGCCATCGTCGCGCCGATCGCGATCCGGGTGAGGCTGTTGGCGCCGTCGCAGCCGAGGACGTAGTCCGCGTGGATCGTCTCGCGCGCACCGGTGCCGCGGTCGGTCGTCTCGACCCGCACGCCGGTTCCGTCCTGCGCGATGCCGGTGACCTCGGTGTTGCCGCGCAGGGTGACGGTGCCGACCGTCTCCAGGTGGGTCCGCAGCAGGTGCTCCAAATCGGGTTGGTCGAACATGTTCGCCTCCGGGTAGCCGTGGCGGCCGGCGCCCGGGGAACGGCGGAACTCGGCCAGCACCCGCAGGTCCGGGTCGAGCAGCCGCAGCCCGTGACAGGGCCAGGAGAGGGCGGCGAACGCCCCGGCCAGCCCGAGCCGCCCGAGGATGCGGTGCACCTCGTCGTCCAGGTGCACCGCACGGGGCTGCGGGTAGACCGAGTCCCACCGCTCCAGCACCAGGCATTCGACGCCGTAGCGGCCGAGCAGCGCCGCGGCGGTCAATCCGGTCGGGCCCGCCCCGACGATGACGACGGGCACCCTCACGGCGACACCCCGAGAGCCACGAGGTATCCGGCGACGAGCGCCGCGCAGACCAGCGCCGGTACCAGGTCGCGGAGGCCGTCCCGGTTGCGCACGTGGGTGACGAGTGCGCCCGCGAGCAGGAGCAGCAGGCCGGCCCCGGCCAGGGTGCCGAGCACCGGCACGGCCAAGCCGAGCAGGAGCCCGGCGGCGCCGGCGATCTCCAGCGCACCGATGCCGCGGTAGGCGGTGACGGAGAATCCGGCGTGCGCGGCGCGTTCCCGCATGGGCGCGAGCGCGAACAGCTTGGCCGCACCGAAAAGGACGAAGATGACCGCCACGAGAACGGACAGGACAATCATGGCTTTCCTTCGCAGGTCAGGCGGGCGGGGACGGCGTAGCGGGCCAGCGTGGCTGCCACCTTCGGTTCGTCCACTTCGGACGGAAGGGTGACGGCGGCGACCACGGTTCCGTCCTCGATCACCGCATCGACGGTCACGCGATCGAACGGGGCGAGGACCTCGGCGATCGCGCGGCGGGTGGCGTCGGCACGCAGCGCGAGCTTGTAGGGCTTGCCGACGTCGGTCACCGGCAGCGCGTCGAGCACGGTGACGGCCTTCGGCACGGCGGCGCGCTCGGGGACTCGCTCGGCGGCCCACGCGAGCAGGTCGGCCTCGGTCGCCGTGGCGCCGGGCGCGAGGGTCACGTACGCGACGGGGACCTCTCCGGAATGCTCGTCCGGACGGCCGACCGCGCCGGCCGCGGTCACCTCGGGGTGGCTCAGCAGGGCGTCCTCGACCATCGCCGGGTCGATGTTGTGGCCGCCGCGGATGATGAGGTCCTTGGCGCGGCCGGCCAGCTGCACGAACCCGTCAGCGTCCAGCCGGGCCAGGTCACCGGTGTCCAGCCAGCCGTCACGGAGCTTGCCGAGGCCGTCCAGGACGTACGCGTTTTCGGCACGCCCCACGACATAGCCGGGGAACACCGTGGGGCCGCTGATGGCCAGCACCCCGGTCTCGCCGCTGGGCAGCTCCTCCCCCGTTTCCGGGTGCACGACCTTCAGCCGCTGGTAGGGCAGGCGCTGGCCGACGGTGCCGGGGCGCGGGGCGTCGGGGAAGCTGCGGGCGCTGGCGCAGGTGGCTTCGGTCAGCCCGTAGCCTTCGACCAGGGTGACGCCGGTGTGGTCCTGGAAGCCCGCCCGCACCGCCGCGGGCAGCGGCGAGGCGCCGACCATGGCGAACCGCAGGCTGGCGATGTCGGCGTCCACCGGGCACTGCGCGAGCACCGCGTACACGGTCGGCACCGCGCTCATCGCGGCGATCCGGTGGTGCTCGACGATCTTCCAGAACTCCCCGTACAACGCCGGTTCGCGGTAGCCGAGCGGGCCGGCCCACACCGCGTGCTGGCCCTTGAACAGCGGCGCGAGCAGCGTGACCACCAGCGCGTTGACGTGGAACAGCGGCAGCGCCGCGAAGACGGCCGAGCCGGGGTCGAGCAGCGAGTTGGCCGCGATCATCCACGCGTCGGCGACCTCGTTGGCGTGCGTGTGCGCGGCCAGCTTCGGCGCCCCGGTGGTGCCGCCGGTGTGGAACAACGCGGCCAGGTCCGCCGCCACCGGGGGTTCACCGGCGAAGTCGGCGGCGTCGTGGCCGGCCGCGAGGTCGGCGAGGTAGCCGACACGCACCCCCTCGACGGCGGGCAACGCGGCCGGTTCGCCGGCCGCGCCGGTCGGGCGCAGCACGAGGACGACGTCCAGCTCGGGGGCCAGCGTCCGGGCGGTGTCCCAGACTTCCGGCGCGAGTTCCGGCCCGGCGGTGATCAGCACGCGCGCGCCGGACCGGCGGAGCAGTTCGGTGAGGTGGTCGCGGGACAGGGCGCCGTTGAGCGGGGCCGCGATCCCGGCGAGCTGCGCGGCGAGGGTCGCCGGGATCAGGTCGGCGCAGTTGGGCGACATCAGGGCCACCGCGTCGCCGCGCCGGATTTCCAGCTCCAACAACAGGTTCGCGTAGCGGTGGACGTCGGCGAGCAGCTCGCCGAACGTGCGCCGGACCGGTTCCCGCCACCGCGCCGCCTCGGGCAACACGGTGGTCGCCGGGTGATCCGGCCACCACCCGGCGGCGCGCGAGAGCAGGGCGTAGGTCGACTCCGGCAGGCCTCGTTCGGCAAGCGGGACGGCCTCGATCGCGGCCAGATCGGCGGGCTCGGCGTAGCGGGGCCACAGGGAAGCGCCGGTCATCGCTGGTACCTCACGACCGTGCGCTGGGTGCCCAGGTCGAGGGCGCCGTCGTCGGTCGCGACCCTCGCCTCGACGACGTCGCCGTCGGCCAGGTACTTCGGGTTCTTCGCCTGGCCCTTGAAGAACAGCTTCCATTTCAGTGCGGGCGGCAGCAGCGCGGCGAGCTTTTCCACGGCTTTCGGCGGTGCGGACAACGCGGTGCCGGCGGGAGTCCCGGTCAGCACCAGGTCGCCGGGATCCAGCCGCTGGAACCGGGCCAGCGCCCGCAGCGCCTCGAGCGGGCGGTAGATCATGTCGGCGCCGACGACCGAGTCCTGGCGCACCGTGCCGTTGACCGACAGCGTCAGCCGCAGATCGGCGAACCGCTTCAGCTCGTCGGCTTCCAGGAGCACGAGGGCGGGCCCGGCCGGGGTGAACGTCGGGTACGACTTGGCCTCGTAGAACTGGGTCTGGGGCAGCTGGATGTCCCGGGCGGACACGTCGTTGGTGACCACCAGGCCCGCGACGCACTCTTCCAGCGCGGTGACGTCGCTGCCGACCGGGATCTCCCGGCCGATGACCAGCCCGATCTCCACCTCGTAGTCGAGCAGCCGCACGTGGGCCGGCTTGACGACGTCGTCGAACGGGCCGCTGAGCGACCCGGACGCCTTGCGGAAGAACGTCAGGGGCACGGTCTTCGGGTCCATCCCGGCGTCCGTGACGTGCGAGGTGAAGTTGGTCATCTGGGCGACCACGCGGCAGGGCGCGGTCACCGGCGACACCGGTTCGAGGTCCTCGACCCGGTCGACGAACGGGCCCGCCGCGGCGATCGCCGCGCGGTCGGCGAGCAGTTCGCCGGTGGTCGTCGCTGTCGTGGGGATTTTCGCCGCGCCCTTCGGGGTGGCGAGGTACCAGGCGTCGCTGGTGCGCAGGACGGTCAGGCTCATGAGCGGGCCACCTTCAGCAGGCCCAGGAACCGCTGGGCGTCGAATTCGTTGTCTTCACGCAGCGCGGAGAACACCGCGCGCAGTTCGCGCAGCGCTTCCTTGCCCGGCTTGACGCCGAGGAAGTCGGCGGTCGCCGGCGGCCCCCACTGGGCCAGCCCGGAGGCGGTCATCGGCGCCCAGCCCGGCTCGAGGGTGTTGTCGAACAGGTCACCGTCGCTGAAGTGCTCGACCAGGAACCCGTCCGGGTCACGCCAGTAGTCGAAGAGCTGGCTGCCCTCGATGTGCCGTCCGATGCCCCACGAGTGGTGATAGCCGTGCGCGCGCAGGTACTCCCCGCCCGCGGCCAGCGCGTCGAGGTCGGCGACCTGGTACGCGGAGTGCACGTAGCGGTCGGCCGGGCCGAGCACCATGGCCAGCGTGTGGTGATCGGCCGGAGTGGCACCCCGGTCGCACCGGATGAAGCTCATGACCGGTCCGCGCTCGCGCTGCCCGGGGTAGTACAGGAAGTCGCTGACGATCATGCCGAGGTGTTCCAGATACCAGTCCAGCACCTCGCGGTAGCGGGTCGTCTGCAGCACGACATGCCCGAGCCGCTGCGCCAGCGCCGGGGCCCGGGGCGGGCGTTGCGTGGCGTTGACCCGCCGGACCTCGTGGCCGAAGTTGAGCAGGTGCGGCTCCTGCGGCGGCAGCGCGGGCAGTTCGTCCGGGTCCGAAACGACCCGGACCCGCAGGCCGCTCGGGTCGGGCAGGTCCACGACGACGCCGCCGAGCGTGTCCGGCAGCCTGCTCACCTGCCGCCCGGTGGCTTCGGCCAGCCGCAGGACGTCGCCCGGGGCGGCGGCCA
Organism: Amycolatopsis kentuckyensis; assembly: GCF_002155975.1. Classification (GTDB taxonomy): domain Bacteria; phylum Actinomycetota; class Actinomycetes; order Mycobacteriales; family Pseudonocardiaceae; genus Amycolatopsis; species Amycolatopsis kentuckyensis. Next base: position 4,609 of record NZ_MUMI01000018.1, on the reverse strand, counting down.
GGAACGCCGGCCCCAGGAACTTCGACCGAGCACCCTTGCGGATGATCACGCACGGCGCGCCGGCGTCGGTGCCCCGCAGGTGCAGCTCGCGGCCGGTGCTGAGCACGGTGGTGAACCCGAAGGCCCGGGCGAACACCTCCGCCCGCTCCAGGTCCGGTTTTTCGAACTCCAGCCAGGCCAGGTCGTGCACCTTGATCACCGGGTCGGCCGCCCGGCCGGGGTGCTCACCCGCGAGCGCACCGTGCTCGCTGTGCAGCCCGCTGTGCGGATCTCCCACGGCTGCTCCCTCCATCCACGTTGATGACGACATCGTCAGTTACGAGCGTATCCTCAGTCAAGACTTTCTGACGATTTCCTCAGCAATGACGCGATGCGCTACGATGCGGCGACGACCAGCGAAGACGGGAGCACGGATGCCGGAGCACGCTCCGAGCCGGCTGGAACGGCGCAAGGCACACACCCGCGCGGCCCTGGTCCGGGCGGCCCAGGCCCTCATCGCCGAGGGGAAGACCGCGGTGCCGATCCTGGAGATCACCCAGGCCGCGGACGTCGGGATGGGGTCGTTCTACAACCACTTCGAGACGAAGGAGCAGCTCTACCAGGCCGCGATCGAGGACGCCCTCGACACGCACGGCGCCCTGCTGGACGAGCTGACCACCGGCCTCGACGACCCGGCGCAGGTCTTCGCGCAGAGCTTCCGGCTGACCGGGCGCCTGCACCGGCGGCACCCCGAACTCAGCAAGGTGCTCCTGCACCACGGTCTCGAGCTCGCCCACTCGAAGAACGGGCTCGCGCCCCGCGCCCGCCGCGACATCGAGGCCGCGGTGCGAGCCGGCCGCTTCACCGTCGGCGACACCGAACTCGCCATGGTCACGGTCGCCGGGACCGCACTCGGCCTCGGCCACCTCCTGCACCGGCAGCCCGAGCGCGACGACGCCGCCACGACCGACCGGGTGACCGAGGACCTGCTGCGCATGCTCGGCCTCACCGCGGCCGAAGCCCACGAGGTCTGCAGCCGGCCACTACCCGACCTCGACACCACCGCGACCGGTCCGGACACCGCCGCCTGATCACCACGGGCCCAGGCACGCGGTGATCAATGGGACGATCTCATCGAGGTGGACCTGCTGCTCGAGCGGCTCGGCAGGCACGATCCGCGCGAAGTCGCTGCCGTAGATGATGTGGTCCGGGTCGGCCACCTCGAGCAGGCTCGGCAGCGCCGCGGGTGACGCCGACGGCGCGATGCCGGGGACGCGGGGCCGGGCAGCTCGCCGGGGTGGATGAACACCGCGACCTGCCGGTCATGCAGGAACTCCAGCAGCGGTTCGTGCGGATCCCGTGGCCGTCCATGAACTTCGGCGCGGCCGAAGGCGACCACGCGGGCAGGTCGATGCGCTGGGCGCGGCGCACCGGATCGGTCCTCTCGGTCAGCCGGCCGCCAGCGGGTGGGTGCGGCGAAGCCGGACGCTCTTGGCGGACAGGTAGCGGCGGCGATCGGTGATCAGGATCGACACGAGCGTGCCGACCAGGAGCCACGCGGCGAGCTGGGCGACCCCCGTCGTGAGGCCGGTGCCGTCGGTGGCCGCGGCGCGCAGTGCCAGCACCGCGCCGTGGGTCGGGAGGTAGTCCGCGACTGCATACAGCGGCCCGGGGAGCGTCGAGACGACGCCCGTCGCGCCCGCCAGGACCAGCACGGCCAGCGACGCGATCCGGCCGGCGCGGCCGAAGATCGCCGTCGCGGCCTGGTTGAGCGCGACGAACGCCGAGGCGGCCAGCAGCGCGATCAGCAGGAAGCCGAGGGTGCCGGCGACGCCCAGTTCCAGGACGGGGACGGCGATCGCGGTGATGGCGAGCGCCGCGAGGGCCGCCGCGGTCGCCCCGGGGATGGCGGCGCGGAGGATGATCCGCCAGGTGGGTTCGCGCGCGGTCAGGACGCCGTCCGGCACGGCGCGCGTGACGATGTAGGTCGCCAGGGCCAGCGCCCAGAGCGCGAGCGCGGCGAACAGGGTGAGGGCCAGCGTGCCGATCGGAGTGCCGTCGGTCGTGGCGGTACCGGGATCCGCGGCGACGGTCTTGAGGTGCGCGCGTTCGGCGTCGGTGTAGGACGGCACCTGGCCGCGGCCCTTGTCCAGTTGGGCGGCGAGTTCCCCCGCGCCATCGTCGACCTTCCCGGCACCATCCTTCAGCTGCCCGGCGCCGGAGGCGAGCTTCTGCGCACCCGAATTCGCCTGCCGGACGCCGCTGTCGAGCTGCCTCGCGCCGCTGGCGGCGGCAGCGATCCCGGCGGCCAGCTGCCGGGACTTCGACGCGAGCTGAGCGTTGCCGTCGGCGACCTTGCGGGCCCCGGTGGCGAGGGCCTGAACGGCGTCGCGGGCCTTCACGGCGTTGGCGCGGACGGCCGCCTTGACACCGTCGATCTTCCCCGCGTCGGTCGTGAACCGGTCCGCGGCCTGCCGGAGCGCGCCGCAGAACGCCGGGGTGCCGGTGCACTCGTCGGCGAGCTGCCGGAACCGCGTCGCGGCGCTGCCCGCCGACGGGACGGCGTCGATCGCGGCGATGATCCGGTCGGCCAGCGGCACGACGACACCGGCCAGCCGTTCGTTGCCGTCGGCGACCTGGTCGGCGCCGTCGGCCAGCTGCCGGGTCAGCGCGGGCAGCTGCGCGGTGTCCCGCTCGGCCTGGGTGAGGCCGGAGGCCAGCCGGCCGGAGCCGGCGGCGAGCTGCGCGGTCCCGTCCGCGAGCTGGTCCGCGCCGGTGCGCAGGTGCCCGGCGGCGTCGTCCAGCTGACGGGTTCCGTCGGCGAGCTGGGCCGCGCCGTCGGCGGCTCGGCCGACTTGCTGGTGGAGGGTCGTGAAGCCGATGTACACGTTGTCCAAATAGGTCTGCACGACCTGCTGGTTCAACGTCCGTTGCGTGGCCTGGGCGATGTGGTCCGCCAAGCCGGGATCGCCGACACCGGCCGCGTCGGACGTCCGCACCTGCAGTTGCGCCTGGCGAGCGTCGAGGGGCTTGGCGGTGGCAGCCGAGGTGGCGCGGGTGGAGAAGTCCGCCGGAATCGTCACCGTGGCCGCGTAGCTGCCGTCCGCGAGGCCGGCGGCGGCATCGTCGGCATCGGTGAGCACCCAGTCGTAGGCCGAATCTCCGCTGTGGGTCAGGTATCCCGCGAGCTGCCGGCCGAGCGGGACGGTCTGGCCGTTGACCTGCACGGGTTCGTCGTTGTTGACCACGGCGGCCTTCGCGGTGCCGTGGTTGGCCTCCGGTGTCCAGAACGCCCAGGTGAGCAGGCCCATGATGATGAGCGGCACGGCGATGAGGCCGGTCCAGGTGCGCCAGGTCAGCGGCCCGGTGGCGAGGGCGCGAGCGGAATCGGCGAAGGGCTTGAGCATCAGAGGACCTCGGCGGGCTGGACGGCGGTGAGGGTGTGCAGGTGGGCGGCCGCGGGCAGCAGGTCCCGGATGCGCTCGGGGTCCTGGCAGGTCAGCACGAAGGTCGTGGCGCCCCGCTCGGCGACGAGCCTGCGGACGTGGTCGCGGAGGTCCGCGCGCAGCACGAGGTCGACGTCGTCGACCACGACGAGCCCGGCGTCGCGGGGGATCTGCCGGGCCGGGTCCATCGCGACGCGGCACGGGACGACGGCGACCTCGCGGCGCAGGGCGTGCGTGTGCTGAGGCAGCACCCGGCCGAGCACCTTGAGGTCGCCGGTGAACTTGGTGACCCGCCCGGCGAGCGTGTACGCCAGCGCGGTCTTGCCGCAGGCCCCCGCGCCGTGCAGCACCAGCACGCCGCCGCGAGGGACGTGCAGGCCGACGTCGCGGTACACCGGACGGCCGCGGTCGTCCTCCAGGCGCAGGTCGCGGGCGCTGATCGCCTCGTCGGTGCCGGGCCAGGCGGCCAGCCGCAGCTCGTGGACCAGGGCGTCGCCTTCGGCGTCGAACACCGGCAGCATCCGGTCGAGCTTCGGCGGCAGCCCCCAGGCGCGGCGGCCCAGCAGCGCCAGCACCGCGGGCACCAGCGTCATCCGCACGATGAAGGCGTCGACGAAGACACCGACGGCGAGGCTGAACGCGATCGGCTTGATGGTGGCGCTGCCTTCGGGGACGAACGCGGCGAACACCGCGAACATGATCACCGCCGCCGCGACCACCACGCGTGAGGCGGAGATGAACCCGGATTCGATCGCGTGGTGCGGATCGCCGTTGTGGACGTAGTCCTCGCGGATCCGCGAGACGAGGAAGACTTCGTAGTCCATCGCGAGTCCGAAGAGGACACCCATCAGGATGATCGGCAGGAAGCTGATCACGCTGCCGGTGTGCGTCACGTTGAGGACGTCCGCGAGGTGTCCTTGCACGAAAACGAAGGACGTCGCGCCGAAGGCCGCGGCGACCGAGAGCAGGTAGCCCGCGGTGGCCTTGATCGGCACCCAGATCGAGCGGAACACCATCGCCAGCAGGATCAGCGAGAGCCCGACGACGAGGATGCCGAACGGGAGCAGGGCGCTGCCGAGCTGGGTGGAGACATCGATGCCGACGGCGGTGATGCCGGTGACCGCGGTCTGCGTGCCGTAGGTGTCGCGGAAGTGCGGCTCCAGCCCGCGCAGCCGGGCCACCAG
>NZ_MUMI01000179.1 GCF_002155975.1 Amycolatopsis kentuckyensis | reverse complement strand
GCTCGCCGTCCTCGCCCTCGCGCCGCCCGTCGCCGCCGTCTGGTTCGCCGCCACGAAAAAGCCCGGTCTCGGGGGTGGCCTCATCCTCGGCCTGGCCGCGCTCGCCCCCGGCCGTCTCCTCCTCGACCTCCAGTTCGCCGTCAACGGCCCCCTCACCATCCGGCCCGAGCTCTACCTCCCCGACCGGTTCCTCGGCAGCTCCGCCGTCGGCGCCGGGTTCTGGCTGCTCGTCGCCGGGCACCTCCTCACCGGGGCCGCCGGCGTGGTCGCCTGGCGTGCCCTGCGGAGCCACGACGAACCCGAACGCCGGCGCTGGCGGCTGCTCGTCCCGCTGCTCGCCGTCGTCGCCGGAGCCGGGCTGCTCACCGCTCCCGTCCACTCCGACAACGGCTTCCTGCTCGCCCGCGCCGCCTTCGAAGGCCCCTGGCCCGCCCTCGGCGGCTACCTCCTCCTCGCCGCCGCGTTGCCGCTGGCCGCCGCGCTCGCGCTTGCCGCTCCGGCCGAGCACGTCGCCCGGGGAGCGCTCGGCGGGCTGGCCGCCGCCGCCTTCGGGGTGGCCGCGCCGCCTGTTCTCGCCGGGCTCTTCCGCGACGACCTGCACGTCACCTGGGGCCCAGCCCTCGCGCTGGTCGCGACGGCGATCGTCGCCGGCCTCGCGGGCACGCGGCTCACCGAAAGCACCGAAAAGGCCGAGACCGGCGACGCCGAACTCCCCGGCCTCTTCTGGTGGCGGCTGACCGCCGGACTGCTCGGCCTCGCCACCGCGATCGCCGCGCTCGTCGGCGCCTTCGCCCCGCAGGTCGCCGTCACCGCGCTGAACCCGGGCGCCGTCACGCCGGTCAGCGCGACCGCCGACAGTCCCGCCCGCTGGTTCCTGCTCGTCGCCGCGCTCGTGGTCGCCGTTCCCGCCGCCGGCGTGCTCGTCCCGAAGACCGCCGCCGTCGCGCGGCCGGTGCTCGGGGTGGCCTGGGCTGGGATCGTGCTGGCCGGCACGGCCGTCCTCAACACCGCACTGACCGCCGCCCAGGCCGGCAACCTCGCAGGCTTCGGGGGCACCGCCGCGCCCGTCTTCACCTACGACCTCGGGGCCGGCGCCGCCTGGACGTTCGCCGCCCTCGTGCTCGCCGCCCTGGCCGCGCTCGCCGCCGCCGGCACCGGGGTCGTCGAGCGCGAGGACGCCGGGGACAGCGGCACCCGGAGCAACCTCCTCACCCCCGTCGCGGCCGGCGCGGTCCTGGCCGTCGCCGCGTTCGGGCTGCCCGTCTTCGCCGTCCCCGGCTACGTCGCCGCGGGCCTCTGGAACCACCTCGACACCCCGTCGTGGGGACTGCTGACCGCCGCCGTGGTCGTCGTCGGCGCCGCCGCGCTGGCGACGCGGTCCCGCCCGAAACCGGCGGCCGCCCTGCTCACCGGCGCCGCCCTCCTCACCGCGCTGCACGCCGCGGAACTCCCGCTCGTCGGCGGCTCACTGGGCGGCGCCACCCCGGCCACCGGCTTCTGGGTCGCGCTCGCCGCCACGGCCGCGCTGTTGCTTGCGGCCGGCATGGCAGCCGCCGGAGCCCGTCGTGCCCCCTGATCAGCCCCGGGACGCGGTGCACCCCGACCGGCCCCGGGGCACCGCGCACCCCGACCGACCGCGGGAGACCGTGCACCCGGACCGGCCGCAAGACGCCGCGCACCCTGACCGGCCCCGGGGCACCGCGCACCACGACCGGCCGCAAGACGCCGCACACCCTGACCAGCCGCCCGAGGACACCATCCGCCGCGAGCGCATCCGGGTGCTGCTCGTCGAGTTCGCCAGACCCGACCCGTCGGCCGTCGCGCTGGCTCGCGTCCTGCGTGACGAAGGCATGGAAGTCGTCCACGCCGGCCCGCTGGACACCCTCGAACAACTCCGGAGCACCGCCGAACAGGAGGACCCGGATGCCGTCGGTGTGCTCGGCGAGGGACCGCCGCCCGGGCTCGCCGAAGCGTTGAACGGTGTTCGGGTCTTCGCCGGCGGCGACCCCGGGACGACCGTGGAATGGTTGCGCGGTGGGCGGTCTCACACCGCGGACGTACCGTCTGACCGCGCACGGTGACCGACTTCACGAGGTGCGGAGTCCCCTGCGTCTGCGCAGGTCGCTAACCTCGACTGGTCCGACAGCGCGGTCCGGTCGCGGACCACCTGCAGTGGCGTGTCGTCAGGAGACTGGAGTAGTGGACCTCTACGAGTACCAGGCGAGGGATCTCTTCGCCGCCCACGGAGTACCGGTTCTGCCGGGTGCCGTGGCTAGCACCCCCGAAGAAGCCAAGACCGCCGCGGAGCAGATCGGCAACCAGGTCGTCGTCAAGGCGCAGGTGAAGGTCGGCGGCCGCGGGAAGGCGGGCGGCGTCAAGCTGGCCCAGACGCCGGACGAGGCGAAGGAGAAGGCGGAAGCCATCCTCGGCCTCGACATCAAGGGCCACATCACGCGTCGCGTGCTCGTGGCCGAAGCCTCGGACATCGCGTCCGAGTACTACTTCTCCTTCCTGCTGGACCGCGCGAACCGCACGTTCCTGGCGATGGCGTCCTCCGAGGGCGGCATGGAGATCGAGCAGCTCGCGGTCGAGCGCCCCGAAGCGCTCGCGAAGATCCCGGTCGACGCGATCGCCGGTGTCGACAAGGCGAAGGCGCTCGAGATCCTGAAGGCCGGCAACTTCCCGGCCGACATCATCGACGAAGCCGCCGACGTCGTGGTGAAGCTCTGGGAGACCTTCGTCTCCGAGGACGCCACCCTGGTCGAGGTCAACCCGCTGGTCCGCGACCCGCAGGACAAGATCATCGCCCTCGACGGCAAGGTCACCCTCGACGAGAACGCGGACTTCCGCCAGCCGGGCCACGAGGCCCTGGTGGACAAGGAAGCGGAGAACCCGCTCGAGGCGAAGGCCAAGGCCAAGAACCTCAACTACGTCAAGCTCGACGGCCAGGTCGGCATCATCGGCAACGGCGCGGGCCTCGTCATGTCCACTTTGGACGTCGTGGCGTACGCGGGCGAGAAGCACGGCGGCGTGAAGCCGGCGAACTTCCTCGACATCGGCGGCGGCGCGTCGGCCGAGGTCATGGCGGCCGGGCTGGACGTCATCCTCAACGACACCGACGTGAAGAGCGTCTTCGTCAACGTCTTCGGCGGCATCACCGCCTGCGACGCGGTGGCGAACGGCATCGTCGAGGCCCTGAAGATCCTGGGCGACGAGGCCACCAAGCCGCTGGTCGTCCGCCTGGACGGCAACAACGTCGTCGAGGGTCGCCAGATCCTGGCCGACGCGAACCACCCGCTGGTCACCGTGGTGGACACAATGGACAACGCGGCCGACAAGGCTGCCGAGCTCGCCGCGGCAGGTGCGTGAAATGTCGATCTTCCTGAACGAGAACAGCAAGGTCATCGTCCAGGGGCTCACCGGCTCCGAGGGCATGAAGCACGCCACCAAGATGCTGAAGTCCGGCACGAACATCGTGGGCGGCGTCAACGCCCGCAAGGCCGGCCAGACCGTCACCATCGAGGGCAAGGACCTCAAGGTCTTCGGCACCGTCGAAGAGGCGATCAAGGAGACCGGCGCCGACGTGTCGGTCATCTTCGTGCCGCCGAAGTTCGCCAAGGACGCGGTCATCGAGGCGATCGACGCCGAGATCCCGCTCGCCGTGGTGATCACCGAGGGCATCCCGGTGCACGACTCGGCCTACTTCTGGGCCCACGCCGTCGCCAAGGGCAACACGACCCGGATCATCGGCCCGAACTGCCCCGGCGTGATCAGCCCGGGCAAGTCGAACGCCGGCATCATCCCGGCCGACATCACCGGCCCCGGCAACATCGGCCTCGTGTCGAAGTCCGGCACGCTGACCTACCAGATGATGTACGAGCTGCGGGACATCGGTTTCTCGACCGCGGTCGGCATCGGCGGTGACCCCATCATCGGCACCACGCACATCGACGCCCTCGAGGCGTTCGAGGCGGACCCCGAGACCAAGGTCATCGTGATGATCGGCGAGATCGGCGGCGACGCCGAAGAGCGCGCCGCGGCCTACATCAAGGAGAACGTGACGAAGCCGGTCGTCGGTTACGTCGCGGGCTTCACCGCGCCCGAGGGCAAGACCATGGGCCACGCCGGCGCCATCGTGTCGGGCTCCTCCGGCACGGCCGCCGCGAAGAAGGAGGCCCTCGAGGCCGCCGGCGTCAAGGTCGGCAAGACCCCGAGCGAGACCGCCGTCCTCGCGCGTGAGCTGTACAACAACCTCGGCTGAGGTTGCCGCAGTAACTCCTGGTAGGGCCGGGCACCGCACGTGGTGCCCGGCCCTACTTCGTTCGGGTATGAAACCGGACGGGGGATTCACGCGTCTGGTGGGCTGACGGCCTCGGAGTGCGCTAGCGTTCTGCGCACACAAGCCGCCTCGTCTTTCCCCCGGGCGCCCGCGCGCGCCCGGAGTGCCGGTCGAACCGACAGGAGTGCATCCGATGACCTTCCCCAGCGGTGGGCCCGGCTACCCCCAGCAGGGTGGCGGCCAGCAGCCCCCCGGACCGCCGTCCAGTGGCTTCCCGGCGCAGCAGCCGCACCATTCGCACCAGGCGTCCTCCGGTGGCACGGGCCTGCCGCAGAACCTGCCGCTGCTGCTCGCCCTCGGCGTCGCCGGCCTCGGCCTGGTGCAGTACTTCCTCGGCTTCTCCGACAACGGCGAAGTCGGCCTCGGCGGGACGTTCCTGCTCGGCGGTGGCCTGCTCGCCGCGATGACCGCGCTGCCCAAGGGCCCGAAGACGCTGCCGTTCGCGGCGCTGTTCAGCGTCCTCGGCGCGCTCGAGGTCCTGGACACCCTCGTCGGGCTGCAGACCTCGCCCGGCATCGTCACCGTCATCCTGATCCTGGGGATCCTGCAGATGCTCGTCGCGGTCGGCGCGCTGCTGATCGAGCACGACGTCATCAAGCCGCCGGCGCCGAAGCCCGCCGCGCCCGCCTACGGCGGCCAGTTCGGCCAGCCGGGCCAGCAGCAGTACGGCCAGCCCGGTCAGCAGGGGCAGCAGTTCGGCCAGCCGGGCCACGGGCCGGGGCCGGTCGCCGCGACCGGGGAGCCGTCGGCGCCGTTCTCGCAGCCGGGCCAGTACGGCTCGCCGAACCCGCCGTCGACCACCCCGCCGCCGGGGCCGCAGGCCACCACGTACGCCCCGCAGCAGGGCCAGTTCTTCCAGCAGCCGCCGCCGGAGAACCCGGGCACGCCGCCCGGTGGCTTCGGCAAGTCGAACTGACGCAGCCCACCCGAACACCCGCTGTGACGCTCCGTGTCACAGCGGGTGTTTCGCGTCAGGGGGGACCCGACCGGGTGAGCTCCCGCGGCCGGCGGCGGCGTGGCTCACCCGTACGGAGCAGCCCGGATGTCAGGGTGCGGATCATGGACCTGCTCACCGAAGAACCCCACCCGCCGGGTGACGAGGTGGGCGCACCCGAACCCGAACCGGCCCCGGCGTCCCGGGTCCGCGTGCTGCTCGCGGCCGCCCTCGGCCCGCTGGTCACCGGCTACGCCGCCGTCGCGACCGTGCTGGCCCTGGTCGCCCTCACCGCCGGGCGCACCGCTTTCTCCGCCACCGGCGTGCTGCTGGCCGCCGGGCCCGGCTGGCTCGCCGCGCACCAGGTGCGCCTCGGCCTCGGCGGCCACCCGCTCGGGATGCTGCCGCTGCTGCCGACCCTGGGTGTGGTCGCCCTCGCCGCGCGGACGGCGTCCGGCGCCGCCCGCCGCCTCGGCTGCCGGTCGTTCCGCGACGCCCGGCCGGTACTCATCACGATCACCGGTGCGCACGCGGTGTTCGGGCTCGTCGTCGCCCTCTGCGCGCAGGGCTCGCCGGTGACGGCGAACCCGGTGCCGGCCTTCGTCGTGCCCGGCCTGCTCGCCGGGGCCGCCGCGGCCGCCGGCGTCACCCGGTCGTGCGGGCTGCCGGACGCCGTCGCGGACCGCCTCGACCCGCTCGCGCTGCGCGGGATGCGCGTCGGCGCGCTGAGCCTGGCGGTCCTGGTGGCCTGCGGAGCCGCCGTCTTCACGGTCGCGACCGGGCTGTCGTGGGCGACGGTGTCCGACACCTACGAACCCGGGTTCGGCACCAGTTCCGGGCTCTTCCTGCTCTCGCTGCTGTACCTGCCGAACGCCGTGGCGGCCGCGCTGTCCTTCGTCACCGGGCCCGGGTTCTCGATCGGGCCGCTCACCGTCGGCATGTTCGGCTACCACGGCGGCGCCGTGCCCGCCGTCCCGCTGCTCGGCGGCCTGCCCGAACACCACGCGGCCTGGTGGCCGGCGCTGCTGGTGCTGCCCGCCGCGGCCGGCGCGCTGGCCGGCTGGTCGCTGCGCAAGGTGGACGCCGATCCGGCGCAGCGCATCCGCGCGGTCGCGGTCGCCGGTGCCGTCGTCGCGCTCGGCTGCGTCGTGCTGGGCACACTGGCCGGCGGACGGCTCGGCGACGGCCCGTTCGACCCGGTGAGCGTCCCCGTCGGCGTCGCCTCGATCGTCGCGTTCTGCTGGATCGTCATCCCGGGTTCGTTCGTCGCCTTCTTCGCGGGCGAGCACGAGCCGCCCGCGCCGCCGCCCGAAGCGCTCGAAGACAACGAAGCCTTCCAGGACGCCGACGACGTCGACGTCGACGAAGCGTCCGAAGCCGTCGAGGAGCTCGAAGCGTCCGAAGAGGACGAAGAAGAACCCGACGAGGACGCGGAATTCGAAGCCGAGGCCGACGCCGAACTCGGCCTCGAAGAACCCGCGGAAGAAGCCCCGGAACCGGACGAGGCTGTGACCGGAGGCACCGAGACCTGCGGCGACGTCGAGCCGGACGAGGGCGACCGTTAGGGTCTACGTGACCTGGTGAAGCGCCGTGCGCCCGGCTGCGCACCGCCCGCGGCAAGGAGCCCGCTCTGTCTCAACGGTTGGACCTGCCCACCCCGGTGAAGCTCGTCGTGCTCGCGTCGGGCTCCGGCACCCTCCTGCAGGCGGTGCTGGACGCCGCCGGGCGGTCCGGCTTCCCGGCCAAGGTCGTCGCCGTCGGCGCCGACCGCACCGGCATCGAAGCCCTCACCCGCGCCGAGCGGCTGAGCATCCCGTCGTTCACCGTCCGCGTCGCCGACCACCCCGACCGCGCCGCGTGGGACAAGGCGCTGACCGAGGCCGTCGCGGCGTACCGGCCCGACCTCGTCGTCTCGGCCGGGTTCATGAAGATCCTCGGCGAGCAGTTCCTCGGCCGCTTCACGGTGATCAACACGCACCCGGCGCTGCTCCCGTCCTTCCCCGGGATGCACGCGGTCCGCGACGCGCTGGAAGCCGGCGTCAAGGTCACCGGCTCGACCGTGCACTTCGCGGACGCCGGGGTCGACACCGGGCCGATCATCGCCCAGGAGGCGGTCGTCGTGGAGAGCGACGACGACGAAAACGTCCTGCACGAACGGATCAAGGCCGTCGAACGCAGGCTGCTGGTGGAAACGATCGAGCGACTCGGCCGCGGTGGCTGCACCGTGGACGGACGAAAGGTGACATTTCGTGAGCACTGACCTGGGACGGCGCCCGGTCCGCCGGGCGCTGATCGGCGTCTCGGACAAGGCGGGCCTCCTGGACCTCGCGACCGGCCTGCACGCGGCCGGCGTCGAGATCGTCTCCACCGGCGGGACGGCGAAGGCCATCGCCGACGCCGGTGTCCCGGTCACGCCGGTCGAGCAGGTCACCGGCTTCCCGGAGTCGCTGGACGGGCGCGTGAAGACGCTGCACCCGAACGTGCACGCCGGGCTCCTGGCCGACCAGGGCAACCCGGACCACGTCGAGCAGCTGCGGACGCTGGGCATCGCGGCGTTCGACCTGCTGGTCGTGAACCTGTACCCGTTCGCGCAGACCGTCGCGTCCGGCGCGAGCCCCGAGGACTGCGTCGAGAACATCGACATCGGCGGCCCGGCGATGGTCCGCGCGGCGGCGAAGAACCACGGCAGCGTCGCGGTCGTCGTCGACCCGGCCCGCTACGGCTGGGTGCTCGAGCGCGTCGCCGACGGCGGCTTCGAGTTCGAGGACCGCAAGCGTCTCGCCGCCCAGGCGTACGCGCACACGGCGGCGTACGACACGGCCGTGGCGTCGTGGTTCGCCAGCGCGTACGCCCCCGACGAGGCCACTGTCGACGCCGGCTTCCCGGACTTCCTCGGTGCCACCTGGGAACGCGCCGACGTCCTGCGCTACGGCGAGAACCCGCACCAGAAGGCCGCGCTGTACAAGAGCCAGAACCCCGGCCTGGCGCACGCCGAGCAGCTGCACGGCAAGGCCATGTCGTACAACAACTACGTCGACACCGACGCCGCCCGCCGCGCCGCGTACGACTTCGCCGAGCCCGCCGTCGCGATCATCAAGCACGCCAACCCGTGCGGCCTCGCGATCGGCGTCGACGTCGCCGAAGCGCACCGCAAGGCGCACGCGTGCGACCCGGTTTCGGCCTACGGCGGCGTCATCGCGACGAACCGTCCGGTCAGCCGCGAGGCCGCCGAGCAGATCGCCGAGGTCTTCACCGAGGTCGTGCTGGCCCCGGACTTCGACGCCGAAGCCCTGGAGATCCTGCAGCGCAAGAAGAACATCCGGCTGCTGAAGCTGCCGGCCGCCCCGGCGTTCCCGGTCGAGTTCCGCCCGATCTCCGGCGGCGTCCTGCTGCAGACGGCCGACACGATCGACGCTTCCGGCGACGACCCCGCCAACTGGAAGCTGGCCACCGGCGCCCCGGCCGACGAGCAGACCCTGCGCGATCTCGAGTTCGCGTGGCGCTCGCTGCGCGCGGTCAAGTCGAACGCCATCCTGCTGGCCAGCGGCGGCGCGACCGTCGGTGTCGGCATGGGCCAGGTCAACCGCGTCGACTCGTCGCGGCTGGCGGTCTCGCGGGCGGGCGACCGGGCCAAGGGCGCGGTCGGTGCGTCGGACGCGTTCTTCCCGTTCCCGGACGGTCTGGAGGTGCTGACCGAGGCGGGCGTGCGCGCGATCGTGCAGCCCGGCGGCTCGGTCCACGACCCCGAGGTCATCGCGGCCGCGGAGAAGGCGGGCGTCACCATGTACCTGACGGGGACGCGCCACTTCGCGCACTGAACCGCGCTTCGAGAGGGAGGGCTCGATGCAGCAACCGCCGCCGTACGGCCAAGGTCAGCAGGGGTACCCGGGCT
>NZ_MUMI01000178.1 GCF_002155975.1 Amycolatopsis kentuckyensis | reverse complement strand
CGCGCCGGACCGGCAGCGGCAGCGGGTCGGTCCACGCGCTCTTGCCCGGCGGGATCGTCACCGCGTGCCGGAAGCCGAACGTGGCCCGGCGGTTCGACCCCGGCACCAGCGCGGGCGAATGCGTCGACGGCTGCTTGCCGACCCACACCGACCGCACGGTCATCGCGGTGCCGCCGAACGGGTTGCTCAGCCGCACCCGCAGCGCAGCCCCGGTGGCGGTCACGGTGAGCACGTTGCGGATGGTGACGTCGGGGGCGGTGCCGTGCACGCCTTGGAGCGCCGACTCGGTCAGCGTCACCCAGCCCGGCGGGGCGCCGCCCGGCGGCGCGGCGTCCGCCGTCGCCGGAGTCAGCAGAGACGCGGAAACGGCCAGGACCACAGCGGTTCGGCGGAAGCGCATCCGAGGCGACCTTTCTGGGGAAACGACGGAGAAAGCGCTGTCACGCGCCCGGTCCGGGCGCGTGACAGCCGCTGGCGATCAGGAAGCCCACGGTGAGCTGACGAGCCAGCTCACGTCATCACTGTAGGCGTTGGCGTTGTCGAAGGTGTTCGATCCGCCGTTGGCGGCGATGTAGAGGATGTTGTCGTAGTGGCGGACGTACCGGTCGGCGAAGTTGAGCGATCTGAGCGAGGCACCCTGGCCGTTGCGGCCGGCCTCCGGGCAGAAGGTCGCGTCCTGGGCGAACAGCGAGCTGCCGTCGTTGGCCTGCAGGTACAGCCGGTAGTTCTGGTGCCGCAGGTACTGCCCGGCCGCGTTCTTCGACTCGAACGACACGCAGGAACCGCTGCCGAGGCCGGCCCGGACGGTCCAGGACGCGTTGCCCTTTTCGGTGGCGGAACTGCCGCTCCCGATCACCACGCTGTCCACAGTGGACCCGGTGTGGTGGATGTAGCGGTCGGTGTAGCCGGGGGTGGTGGCGCGCAGCGAGACCGACGTGCCCGGCGTCAGGCCGGTGCCCGCGGAGCTCGTGGCGTAGCCGGCCGCGGTGATGTTGGCCTGCACCGCGTTTTCCGTGGCGTCCGACGGATAACCGGACGTCATCACGCCTTCGTAGAAGGTGCCGCGGGCGCCGATGCTGTTGTCACCGCCGATGCCCAGGATGATGGCGCCTTCCTTCTTCATCGGGTTGTAGCCCGCGACGTTCGGGCGCACGCCATCGTAGAAGGTCGACACCCCACCGGATTGGGCGTTGCCGCCGCGGATCGCCCAGCGGTTGGGGCCGCCCTTGACGATGGCGGTCAGGAAGCGGTGGCTGATGCTGGGGTCGTTGGCGTTGTAGCGCTGGTTGACGCCGGAGAACAGGCCGTTCTCGAGGTCGGCCATGATCCACGGGCCGTTCCCGGCGCCGTAGCCCCAGACCTTGTTGTTGCCGAAGTAGATGGCTTCCATGGTGCCGTTGCCGTTGTCGCGGCTGTTGCGTTCGGCGTTGCCGTAGTCGAAGCAGCAGCCGCCGTTGTAGTGCGTGCCGTCGAAGATGGCGTACATGCCTTCGGGCTGGTCGCCGGTCGCGGTCCCGGTCGCATTGTTGTTGCGGTAACCGGTTCCGGGAGCCACGTAGACGCCGTAGGCCTTGTGGCCGCCGACGCTGATCGGCGCCGCGGTCGCGTTGGCGAGGTTGTCGTAGCCGCCGGCGGCCGGGCCCTGGAAGCCGCCCGGCGGCGCCTGCGTGAGGCGGTTGTTCCGGCCGGACTGGTCGTAGATGACCGTGATCAGGCAGGTGGTGCCCGCGCAGAACGAATCCTGCGTCGAGGCGTTGGCGACGCCACCCGCGGTCAACGGGGCGACGTCGCGCGTGGTGTTGTCGGACGCGCGCCGGACTTGGTACAGCGGACCGGTGTAGGCGCCGTACAGGGCCCGGGTCGTGGAATGCGCGGCGACACAAGGCGTGCCACCGGCCGCGTAGATGTCGCACGGCCCCTGGGTGGCCGCCTGGGACGTGCCGGCGGCGGCGAGCAGGCCGGTGACGAGCGTGCCGGCGGCGAGCAGGGCCTTCGCGACGGAGTGGGAACGGGCATATCTCGGCTGTCGTGCCATTGGTGATCTCCCGCTGGGGTACGGAAATCGTCGAATCGACAGGTGCACGGGCCGGCGACGGTGCCAACCTCCTCCTCGATCGCCGACACGCAGGAACGGCACAAGCGGAGCGATTGTGAGCGCTAACATAACTCCCGCGCCGACACAGTGCAATGGCCAGTTCTCCGTGCCCCCGCCCGGTTCCACGGTAAGAGTTCGGTAATCGGCGGACCGGCCGGATGCCGATACCGTCGGGCGATGCCCCGCTCACGATGGACGCGCGCCACCGGCTACGCCGCGCCCGCACTGGCGCTGGCCGGCTTCGGCCTGGTGCACCCGCTCGCGCTCGGCCCGGCCAGTGCACCGTGGTGGACCACGCTGCACGTCGTCCTGCTGCCGGTGTTCCCGTTGCTCGCGGTGGCGCAGTGGCTGCTGCTCTCGCCGGCACCCGCGGCCCTTCGCCGCCCGGGCCGGCTCGCGGCGTTCGGCTTCGCGGCGTTCTACGGCGGGCTCGACGCCGTGGCCGGCATCGCCGCCGGGACCGTGGTCCACAGCCAGCACGCCGTCACCCCCGTCACCGGAGCGGTGTTCGGGATCGGCGACACCCTCGGCCAGGTGGGCGCGCTGTGCTTTCTCGCGGCCAATGTCGCGGTGGTCGCGGCCGTCGCACGGGAAACGTCGTGGCGTGCCGCACCGGGCGCCGCGATCCTGCTCGCGGCGAGCGTTTCCTTCTTCGACAGCCACATTTTCTGGCCGCGGGGCGTGCTGACGATGCTCGGCGTCGCGACGGGCATGTTCCTGCTGGGCGCGATCGCGAACCCGTGGCCCGCCCGGACTTCAGCGCGCTAGCCCGGCTCCACCGTCACGCGCTCGCGGCTTTTGCGGCGTCGTAACGGGCCTGCGCCGCCATGACGTCGGGCACCGCGGCCTCGAGGACCTCGATCAGCCCCAGCAGCCGCCGCGCGACCTCCCGGCCGGAAGGCGTGAGGCTGTACTCCACGTGCGGCGGGATCGTCGGGCGCGCTTCCCGGTGCACGAAGCCGTCGCGCTCGAGGGCCTGCAGCGTCTGGGCGAGCATCTTCTCGCTGACCCCCTGCACCCGGCGGCGCAGCGCGTTGAACCGGAACACGCCGTCGTCGAGCGCGGCCAGGGCGAGCACACCCCACCGGCCGGTGACGTGCTCCAGCACGGTCCGGGACGTGCACGCGGCGCTGAACACGTCGGCCACCAGCGCCTCGTGCTCGGCGTCGGGCACGCCGTCACCTCGTTGTCCGTCCACAACTCCATACTACCCGAGAGTTTGCACGATGGATGTGACGGCACTAACAATGAGTTGGCACTTTCTAAAAGTTAGTACATTCTTCAGGGACAAGGTGCTTGAAACTTCAAGGAGTCCTCATGATCGTCGTCACCGGCGCCACCGGCCACCTCGGCAAGCTCGTCGTCGAAGGCCTGCTCGAGCAGCTCCCCGCCGACCAGGTGGTCGCCGCGGTGCGCACCCCGGAGAAGGCCGCCGACCTGGCCGAACGCGGCGTCGACGTGCGCCGCGCGGACTACACCGACCCGGACAGCCTGGTCACCGCGTTCAAGGGGGCCGACAAGGTCCTGCTGGTCTCCAGCAGCGCGGTCGGTCAGCGCGTCCCGCAGCACCAGGCGGTCATCGAAGCGGCGAAGCAGGCCGGCGTCGGCCACCTCGTCTACACGAGCGCGCCGCGGGCGACGACGTCGGCGCTCGTGCTGGCCCCGGACCACAAGGCGACCGAGGAACTGATCGAGGCTTCCGGCCTGACCGCCACGATCCTGCGCAACAACTGGTACAACGAAAACTACGCCGACGCGATCAAGCAGGCCGCTCAGACCGGCAGCCTCCTCGGCAGCGCCGGCGACGGCCGCGTCGCCAGCGCCACCCGCGCCGACTACGCGGCGGCCGCGGTCGCCGTGCTGACCGGCGAAGGCCACGAGGGCAAGGTCTACGAGCTCGCCGGGGACGTCCCCTGGTCGTACGCGGACCTCGCCGCCGAGATCGGCAAGGCCGCCGGCCGCGAGGTCGGCTACGTCGACCTGCCGGCCGACGAGCACGCCAAGGTGCTCACCGAGGCGGGCCTGCCGGAGCCGGTCGTCGGCCTGCTCGTGGCGCTGGACGCCAACACGAAGGACGGCCTGCTCGCCGAAACCTCGGACGACCTCCGCACCCTCATCGGCCGCGCCAGCACGCCGATCGGCGTGACCGTGGCCGAGCTCGCCGGCTGAACCACGCCGCGGTGGGGAGTCCATCGGGGCTCCCCACCGGCGTCACCCCGGGCGGCCGGGCTTCCGCTGCGAGACGCTGTTCTCCCGCAACGGCGGCTGCCACACCCGGGGTTCCGGGGACGCGCCGTCGTCGCCCGGCTGGTCGAGCGGGTCGGTCCCGTTCTGCCAGCGAGCCCAGTGAGCCGCGCACATCCTCCGCCAGAGGGCCGGCTCGTCGCACTGGTACCGCCGGCAGGCCGGCACCCGCTCCTGGTGATCGCTCACGTATCGCTCCACTCGCCATCGAACGTTCCGCGTTCAACTACCACAGCGACACCGGCGTTGTCGATCCTCGTCTCCCCCGCGCGGACGCTCCGGGATCGCCGCGGTTAACCCTCCGCTAACCGGGAAAGCCCCCTCCGACCGCCACCCCGGACGACGGAGGGAATTCTCGTGTTCCGTCACACGAAGCTGCTGCAGTTCGAAGCCAAGCCCGAAAAGCCCGACCCCGTCTACGCCCACAAGCTCCAGGAACTCATCGGCGGCGCCTACGGCGAAATGACCGTCACCATGCAATACCTGTTCCAAGGCTGGAACTGCCGCATCGAAGGCAAGTACAAAGACCTGATCATGGACACCGCGACCGAAGAAATCGGCCACGTCGAAATGCTCGCCACCATGGTCGCCCGGCTCCTCGAAGGCGCCCCCGCCACCGCCACCGCCGAAGCCGTCAAAGACCCGGTGATGGCCGCCGTGATCGGCGGCATGGACCCGCAACAGGCCATCGTCGCCGGCGGCGGCGCCCTCCCGGCCGACAGCAACGGCTACCCCTGGAACGGCAGGTACATCGTCGCCTCCGGCAACCTCCTGGCCGACTTCCGCGCCAACGCCGCCGCCGAAGCGCAGGGCCGGCTCCAGACCGCGCGGTTGTACAACATGACCGACGACCCCGGCGTCAAGGCCATGCTGAAGTTCAACCTGGCCCGCGACACCGTGCACCAGAAGCAGTGGCTGGCCGCCATCGAAGAACTCAAAGCCGACGGCCTCGAGGACGACATCGTCCCCAACGCCCTGCTCGACGAAGAGGACCAGACCCACAACCACACCATCTGGCACCTCTCCGACGGCCCCGACGGCGCCAAGGGCAGCAGCTGGACCACCGACGCCGGCCTCGAGTACCTCATGGATCCCGAACCGCTCGGCGGCCCCGGCACCGCACCGAAGCCCGACCCCGCGCTGTACGGCACCTACGCGCCGCTGCAGGACGCGAAGGGCACCGCCAAGGGCAAGGCCAAGGAAGTCAAGAACAAGCTCACCTGACACGTCCCGGGGCCGCCGTCGGTGACGGCGGCCCCGGGCGGGCGTCCGGGTGAGGAGGCGCGCGTCACGGGTTCGAACGCCACCGGCCGGGTATCCGGGCGGAGTTCCCTCGCGCCCCCGTGGAGGCCCAGTGCAGCCTTGGCCCGGTTCCCCCTACCCGCTCGGCGCCGACTACGACGGTGTCGGCACCAACTTCGCGCTCTTCTCCGA
This sequence comes from Amycolatopsis kentuckyensis, assembly GCF_002155975.1. GTDB lineage: Bacteria > Actinomycetota > Actinomycetes > Mycobacteriales > Pseudonocardiaceae > Amycolatopsis > Amycolatopsis kentuckyensis. The sequence goes on along the minus strand of NZ_MUMI01000178.1, from coordinate 7,654 downwards.
GGTCGCCGACCACGTCGACCTGTGCCTGTTCGCCCCGGACGGAACCGAGACCCGGATCCGGCTGCCGGAGGTCGACGGCTTCGTCCACCACGGCTACCTGACCGGCATCGGCCCCGGTCAGGAGTACGGCTTCCGCGTCCACGGGCCGCACGACCCCGGCCGCGGGCTGCGGTGCAACCCCGCCAAGCTGCTGCTCGACCCGTACGCCAAGGCCGTCACCGGCCGGGTGGACTGGGACGAGTCCGTGTTCGGCTACCGGTTCGGCCGGCCCGAGGAGCGCAACGACGACGATTCGGCGGCCCACACCGTCCGCGCGGTCGTCGTCAACCCGTACTTCGACTGGGCCAACGACCGGCCGCCGAAGGTGCCGTACAACGAGAGCGTCATCTACGAGGCCCACGTCCGCGGCTTGACGAAGCTCCACCCGGACGTCCCGGAGGAGCTGCGGGGAACGTACTCCGGGCTGGCGCACCCGGTGATGATCGAGTACCTCAAGACCCTCGGCGTCACCGCCGTCGAGCTGATGCCGGTCCACCAGTTCCTGCACGACCACGCCCTCACCGAACGCGGCCTGGCCAATTACTGGGGCTACAACACGATCGCCTACTTCGCGCCGCACAACGAATACGCCGCCTCGATCCTGCCCGCCACGCCGGGCAGCGAGGTGCACGAGTTCAAGGCGATGGTGCGGACGCTGCACGAAGCGGGCATCGAGGTCATCCTCGACGTCGTCTACAACCACACGGCCGAAGGCAACCACCTCGGGCCCACGCTGTCCATGCGCGGCATCGACAACCAGGCCTACTACCGGCTGGTCGAGAACGACCCGCAGTACTACATGGACTACACCGGCACCGGCAACTCGCTGAACGTGCGCCAGCCGCACACCCTGCAGCTGATCATGGACTCGCTGCGGTACTGGGTCACCGAGATGCACGTCGACGGCTTCCGGTTCGACCTCGCCGCCACGCTCGCCCGCGAGTTCTACGACGTCGACCGGCTGGCCACGTTCTTCGACCTGGTGCAGCAGGACCCGGTGGTGAGCCAGGTGAAGCTGATCGCCGAGCCGTGGGACGTCGGCCCCGGCGGCTACCAGGTCGGCAACTTCCCGCCGCTGTGGACCGAGTGGAACGGCGCCTACCGGGACACCGTCCGCGACTTCTGGCGGGGCGAGCCGGCGACACTGGGCGAGTTCGCCTCCCGGATCACCGGCTCGTCGGACCTCTACCAGAACGACGGCCGCCGCCCCTTCGCGTCGATCAACTTCGTCACCGCGCACGACGGCTTCACCCTCAACGACCTGGTGTCGTACAACGAAAAGCACAATGAGGCCAACGGCGAGGACGGCCGCGACGGCGCCGACGACAACCGGTCGTGGAACTGCGGCGCGGAGGGCCCGACCGAGGACGAGAAGGTCCTCGACCTGCGGGCCCGGCAGCGCCGGAACCTGATCGCCACGATGCTGCTCTCCCAGGGCGTGCCGATGCTCCTCCACGGCGACGAGTTCGGCCGCACCCAGCAGGGCAACAACAACGCCTACTGCCAGGACAACGAGCTGTCCTGGGTCGACTGGTCGCTGCTGGAGCGCCACCGCGAGCTGTTCGAGTTCACCTCGGCCGTGGTGGACCTGCGCCACCAGCACCCGGTGTTCCGCCGCCGCCGCTTCTTCGCCGGCCGACCGATCCGCCGCGGCGACGAACTGCGCGACATCGCCTGGTTCACCCCGGCCGGCGACGAGATGACGGACCAGGACTGGGAGTCCGGCTTCGGCCGCAGCATCATGGTCTTCCTCAACGGAACGGCCATCCCGGACCTCGACGCCCGGGGAGAGCGCGTGGTGGACGACTCGTTCCTGCTCTGCTTCAACGCCCACGACGACGACATGACCATGACGATCCCCGGCGGCGGCTACGGCGAGGAGTGGGCGATCGTCCTCGATTCGGCCACCGGCGAGGTCTTCCACCGATCGGTCGGCGGTGTCCTGGTCGGCGGTGTGGCGGGTGACCGGCTGGCCACCCCGCGCACGGTGCCGGGCCACGGCGAGCTGGTGGTCGGCGGCCGATCGCTGACCGTGCTGATGCGCACCGTGGAGCAGACGGGGTAGCGCCGCGGAACCACCCGATCGTCATGTGTAGCCACCCCCGGGCCGGGGTACGCGCGCGATGCACGTACCCCGGCGGCGGCAGGTGGGAGTCCGATGACCGACACAGTGACACGCCCGGTTCCGATCCCCCACCGCCCGGTGTGGCGGGGTCCACGCGGCGCGACGATCCTGAAGACGATCCGCACCACCGACCACAAGACGATCGGCGTGCTGTACCTGACGACGTCGTTCGCGTTCTTCCTGATCGGCGGCCTGACCGCGCTGCTCATGCGGGGCGAGCTGGCCCGGCCCGGCCTGCAGTTCCTGTCGCCGGAGCAGTACAACCAGCTCTTCACCATGCACGGCACGATCATGCTGCTGCTCTACGCCACCCCGAACCTGTTCGGGTTCGCCAACTTCGTCCTGCCGCTGCAGATCGGCTCCCCGGACGTGGCGTTCCCGCGGCTCAACGCGTTCTCCTACTGGCTGTACCTGTTCGGCGGCACGATCGTCCTCTCCGCCTACGCCACCCCCGGCGGCCCGCCCGACTTCGGCTGGACGGCCTACACGCCGCTGTCCAACGCCATCCACTCCCCCGGCATCGGCGGGGACCTGTGGATCTCGGGGCTGATCGTCACCGGGCTCGGGACGATCCTCGGCGCGGTCAACATGATCACGACCGTGGTGTGCCTGCGCTGTCCCGGGATGCTCATGTGGCGGATGCCGATCTTCACCTGGAACATCCTGTTCACCTCGGTGCTGATCCTGCTCGCGTTCCCGATCCTGACCGCGGCGCTGTTCGGGCTGCTGGCCGACCGGCACCTCGGATCGCACGTGTTCGACCCGGAGAACGGCGGCGCGATCCTCTGGCAGCACCTGTTTTGGTTCTTCGGCCACCCCGAGGTCTACGTGGTCGCCCTGCCCTACTTCGGGATCGTCACCGAGATCATCCCGGTGTTCAGCCGCAAGCCGCTGTTCGGCTACAAGCTCATGGTGTTCGCGACGATCGGCATCACGGCCCTGTCGGCGGCGGTCTGGGCCCACCACATGTTCGCCACCGGCGCCGTGCTCCTGCCGTTCTTCTCGATCATGACGTTCTTCATCGCGGTGCCGACCGGGATCAAGTTCTTCAACTGGATCGGCACCATGTGGCGGGGTTCGCTCACCTTCGAGTCACCGATGCTCTGGTCGGTCGGCTTCCTGGTCACCTTCCTGCTGGGCGGGCTGACCGGCATCATCCTCGCCTCGCCGCCGCTGGACTTCCACATCCACGACAGCTACTTCGTCGTCGCCCACTTCCACTACGTGCTCTTCGGCACCATCGTCTTCGCCACCTTCGCCGGCATCTACTTCTGGTTCCCGAAGATCACCGGCCGGATGCTCGACGAACGGCTGGCGAAGTGGCACTTCTGGACGACGTTCCTCGGCTTCCACACGACGTTCCTCATCCAGCACTGGCTCGGCGACGCGGGCATGCCGCGCCGCTACGCCGACTACCTGTCGAGCGACGGCTTCACCTGGATGCACACGGTGTCCACCATCGGCGCGTTCCTGCTGGGCCTGTCGGTGCTGCCGTTCATCTGGAACGTCTTCAAGAGCTACCGCTACGGCGACCCCATCGACGTCGACGACCCGTGGGGCTTCGGCAACTCGCTCGAATGGGCCACGACCAGCCCGCCGCCCCGGCACAACTTCCTCGAGCTGCCCCGCATCCGCTCGGAGCGTCCCGCCTTCGAGCTGCACTACCCGCACATGGTCGAACGGATGCACGCCGAAGGCCACATCACCCGCGGGCACCCCGGCGACGCGCCGGCGCCGTCCGAGGTGGTCGCGGGCGCCACCCAGCCCGACGAGCAGGGCGAAAGTGACGACCCCCGCGGCCGCTGACCCGGGCCCGCCGCTGTCGGCGTGGGAACGGCGGCGGCTCCACGGGATCGAGCGCGGGCTGCGGGCGGGCCCGCGCAAGCGGCTGCCGCTGTGCCTCTGCTTCGACGCCGTCGCGCTGGCGTTGCTGGCGGCCGGGTTCTTCGTGGCGCTGCCGTGGCTGTTCGCCGGCTTCGTCGCCGTCAACCTCGCGGTGTGCGCGCACTTGGAGCGCTGAACACCGGGTCAGAGGATCGGCACGCCGCCGGTCACCGCGACGCGCGCGCCGGAGACGTAGCTGCCGTCGTCGGAAGCCAGCAGCACGTACACCGGCGCCAGCTCGGCCGGCTGGCCGGCGCGGCCCAGCGGCACCTGCTCGCCGAAGGACTTCACCTGCTCCTCCGGCATGGTGGCCGGGATCAGCGGCGTCCAGATCGGCCCCGGCGCGACGCTGTTGGCGCGGATCCCCTTCGGCCCCAGCAGCTGCGCCAGTGCCGCGCACATGTTGGCGATGCCCGCCTTCGTCACGTCGTAGGGCAGCAGCTGCGGGGTCGGGTTGTCGGAGTTCACCGACGAGCTGCCGATGATCGACGCCCCGGGCTTCATGTGCGGCACGGCCGCCTTGGCGAGGTGGAAGAACGCGCTCAGGTTGATGGCGAGGGTGCGGTCCCACTCCTCGTCCGGGATCTCGTCCAGGGTTTCGTGGCTCATCTGGAAGGCGGCGTTGTTGACCAGGACGTCGATCCGGCCGAACTCGTCGACGGTGCGGGCGACCAGGGCCCGGCAGTGCGCCGGGTCGGCGACGTCACCGGGCACGACGACGGCCTTGCGCCCGGCCTCCTCGACCCAGCGCCGCGTCTCTTCGGCGTCCTCGTGCTCGTCCAGGTAGGAGATCAGGACGTCGGCGCCTTCCCGCGCGTACGCGATCGCCACCGCGCGGCCGATCCCGCTGTCCGCGCCGGTGATGAGCGCGGCCTTGCCGGTCAGCTTGCCGGAGCCGCGGTAGCTGTGCTCGCCGTGGTCGGGCCGCGGCGTCATGGCGGCGGTGGTCCCGGGCGGGGTCTGCTGCTGGGCGGGCTGCTCGGACACGGTGGCTCCTCCGGTGCGGGAATGGATCTCCCCGTCCGGGTTCCCGATGGCGCACGGCTCACACTGTCATCTTGATGATGACTTCCTACTTGTCATCGTTTGGATGACGTGTTAGAACAGTAGTGCGTGTTGACAGCCACCGTCGAAGCCCAGAAGGAGGGACACCGATGTTGATGCGCACCGACCCGTTCCGCGAGCTGGACCGCCTGACCCAGCAGGTCCTCGGCACCGCCGGAACCTGGTCGAAGCCGGCCGCGATGCCGATGGACGCCTACCGCACCGGCGACGAGTTCGTGGTCTGCTTCGACCTGCCGGGCGTCGCACCGGACGCCATCGAGCTCGACATCGAGCGCAACGTGCTGACGGTCAAGGCCGAGCGCCGCCCGCTCCCCGGCGGCGGCGACGACGTCGAGATGCACGTGTCCGAGCGGCCGCTGGGCGTGTTCTCGCGCCAGCTGTTCCTCGGCGAGAGCCTCGACACCGACCGCATCGCCGCCGACTACGAGGCCGGCGTCCTGACCCTGCGCATCCCGGTCGCCGAGAAGGCCAAGCCGCGCCGCATCGAGATCAGCGGCGAGCGGTCCGACCGCAAGGAAATCCAGGCCTGACGGACGGAAAGGTGAACGAAGCGGCCCACGCCGCGGCGGAGAAGATCTTCGCCGCGGCCGCAGAACTCGGCACCACCCGCCAGGAGGCGATCCTCGTGACCCGGGCGGTCCACGCGGTCAAGAAGGGCCGCCCGACCGAGGTCGCCCTCACCGACACCCCGCAGCACCGCCGGCGCCGGCTGGCCCACGTCGTCGGCGGCGCGCTGTGGGACCCGGCCCTCGACGCGGACGAGGTGCTGGCGGCCGTCGTCAGCGCCGGCCGCACGGCTCCCCGCGAGCGGCAGCCCTCGGCCGCCGCCTGACTTCGATCCGCTACCGCGCCCCGTCGGCCCGCCGCACGGTCACCGCCGGCCCGTTCCCCGTTCCGGACAACGGCGTCGGCCCGAACCAGTCCAGGCAGACCACCATCGCGTCGTCCTCGGCCTGGCTGCCGTGCCGGCGGGTCGACAGCTCTCGCAGCATCGCGCCCGGCACGTGCGCCGCCGGCAGTTCCGCCGTCGCCGTCACCGCTTCGGCGAGTTCCCGGTCCCCGTACCGCTCGCCGTGCGGGCCGAGCGCGTTGTAGACCCCGTCGCTGACGAAGACGAACCGGTCGCCGTCGGCCGCCTGGAAGCCTTCGAGCGTGTAGATCGTGCCGTCGAACGTGCCGAGCGGGAGCTGCTCGTCGAAGAGGATCCGCTCGGCCTTGCCGTCCCGCAGCCGCCACAACCGCGGCGAGCCGGCGTCGACCACCGTCACCGCGCCGGTGCCGAGGTCGAATTCCAGCAGCAACGCGGCCACGTGCTCGGCGCCGCGGTAGTGCGCGTAGAGCGCCTGGTCGGCGAGTTCGGCCTGCGCGTCGAGCGCGATCCCGGCCCGCCGGGCGTTGCGCAGCGCGTTCACCGCGAGGTTCGTCAGCAGCGCCGCTTCGCTGCCCTCCCCCATGCCGTTGATCAGCGTGACCGCGAGCTTGCGCGCGGACGCCGACCAGTCGAAGCAGTCCCCGTAGATGGCGTAGGCCGGTTCCAGCTGGCCGCCGAGCGCGAATTCCGCGCGGGTGCAGGCGCGCCCGGGCAGCAGCTGCCACTGCATCTCCGCGGCCAGCGTCAGCCGCGAAGACCGCCGGGCCTGGATGTAGAGGTCGGTGTCCCGGTCGGCGACGAACAGCTCGTGGGCCACCGCTTCGGCGAACCGCTGGAGCTCGGCCCACACCGGCGGCTCCGGTTCACCCGGCAAGGTGACGGCCAGGACGCCGAGCCGGTCACCGCGGACGCTGACCGGCAGGTAGCCGGTGACGCGGTCGCCGTCGCGGGAAAACGTCGCCGCCTGCGTGAGGAACGCCGTGCCGGGGGTCGTGCCGTCGACCGGGATCGGCTCCGTCGTGTAGGGCTGCTCGCCCACCTGGCACAGCTCGGTCAGGGCGTAGTCGGCCATCAGCAGCTCGACCGCCTCGGCGCCGAAGTGCTCGCCGAGTCCCGACCGCAACGCGCCGGGCAGGTCGTGCGGTGGTACGTCACGGAGGAGACGCTCCACCGCCAGGGATCTGTCCAACGCCTGCCTCCTGCTCACGCGCCCGTGCCGGGTCGGTTCTGTCGAGTCTGCGCCGCTCCCGCGCGCCGGTCCACGGCGAGTCTGTGGGCTGTGCTGCCGGTTCAGCATAGGGATGCCAAAGTGGACGCCGTGGATCGATCCCGCGAGCAGGCCGCCCCGGACGGGACGGCTGCCGTGTCGGACCTCGCCCGCCTCTTCGAGTCGGTGGTCGAGGGAGAGCGGGACGTCTCGCCGCGTCCGCTGTCGGTGTCGCAGCTGCGCGCGGTCGTCGCGCTGGATCGCCACGACGGGGTCAACCTGCGGCAGCTGGCCGAGCAGCTGGGCTCGACGCCGCCGCTGGTCAGCAGGCTCTGCGACCGGCTGGAGGCGGTCGGGTTCCTCGAACGCCTGCCCAGCGCGCGCAGCCGGCGGGAGCTGACCCTGCGGCTGTCCGACCGCGGCCGCGCCTACCTGCAGGACCTGCGGTCCCGGCGCCGGGACC
>NZ_MUMI01000177.1 GCF_002155975.1 Amycolatopsis kentuckyensis | reverse complement strand
TCCGCCATTACGCGGCGCGGCACGGGTTGTGGCAGCTGGACGAACGCATCGCGTACCTGACCGGCGACACGCCGCCACCGGGCGTGCGGGCGTTCCGCGTCCTGGAGCACGGGCCGTACACCGAGAAGGCGCTGAAAGCCGTCCTCAAGCGACACGACGTCGGACGGCTGGAAATCCTGGTGCGGGGCCTCGACGTCGACCCGGACGCGCTGCGGCGGCGGCTGAAGCCCCGGGGTGCCGCGGAAGCGTCGGTGGTGCTGACGCGGATCGGGCGATCGCCCGTCGCGTTCCTGTGCCGCGCTGAAAGAATCACGTGAACGGAAACTTTCGAGGGGTGGAACTCCGGGTGAACGTGACGTAGGTTCCCCGGGTCGTCAAGTTCCACTGGAGGGTTCGCCGTGTCCGGAAAATGGTCAGGTCTCGTCAAGCTCGCCGCCGCCGCGGCCATCGGCGCCACCGTCGCCTCGGGCGCCACCGCGCTCGCCGGCTCGGACGAATCGACGGCCGCGCGCTCGAAGGAGCCCGCCAACATCGGCCAGGTCAAGCTGGACGTCAAGGCGTACTACGGCGACTACCTCGACGCCGCGGGCAAGCACCACTACTCCGACACCAGCCAGTTCGTGAAGGACACCGGCCGGATCGTCTCCGACGCCAAGCGCTACCTGCAGCAGTCGCTGGGCAAGGTGAAGAACCCGGCGATCGTGCTCGACGTCGACGACACCTCCGAGGTCACCTACGGCTGGGAGGCCGACAACGACTTCGGCTTCGACCCGGTCAAGCAGCAGCAGGCCATCGACAACGGCACGTTCGTCGCCAACAAGCCGGTGCTGGAGCTGGCCAACTGGGCCTCGCAGCGCGGCGTCAAGGTCTACTTCCTGACCGGCCGCAACGAGTTCCAGGGCCCGCAGTCGCTCAAGAACCTGGCCAACGAGGGCTACCCGGCCCCGGCGGGCGCGTTCTTCAAGCCGAAGACGACCGCGCCCGACTACCTGCCGTGCGGGCTGACCTGCAACACCGTCCAGTACAAGTCGGGCACCCGGGCGCACATCGAGGCGACCGGCGCGAAGATCGTCCTCAACCTCGGCGACCAGTTCAGCGACCTCGAAGGCGGTTACGCGCTGCGTCCGGTCAAGCTGCCGAACCCGATGTACTACCTGCCCTGATCGGGGAATAACCGCCGGGCCCGGGGTGCTGCTCCCGATACACAGAACTCGTTAGGGAGCTGAGATGGCGAAGAAGGTTCTGCAGCCGGGCCCGGACCACCCGATCACCGTCGAGCCGACCAAGGCCCGCGTGGTGGTCAAGGCGGGCGGGCGCGTCATCGCGGACAGCCGCAACGCGTTCACCCTGCAGGAATCCACCTACCCGGCGGTCCAGTACATCCCGCTGGCGGACGTCGACGCGGCGGTGCTCGAGCGGACCGACCACGAGACGTACTGCCCGTACAAGGGCGAGGCGGGCTACTACTCGCTCAACGTGGGTGACGTGCAGGCCGAGAACGCGGTCTGGACGTACGAGAAGCCGTATGACGCGGTCGCGCCGATCAAGGACCACGTCGCGTTCTACCCGAACGTCGTCGACTCGATCGAACTGGTCGAGGACTGAGCTGGACCTCGACCTGCTGCGCACGTTCCTGGCCGTCCACCGGGCCGGCTCGCTGACCGGCGCGGCCCCGTCACTGGGCCTGTCCCAGCCGACGGTGACCGCGCAGGTCAGGGCCCTGGAGGACCAGCTCGGCCGGCAGTTGTTCGTCCGCCGTGCCCGCGGCGTCACCCCGACCTCGGTGGCCGACGAGCTGGCCGCCCGGATCGCCCCGCACATCGACGCGCTGACCTCCGTGGCCGTCGGCGAGGCGGATCCGTTCGCCGCGCCGGTGCACCTGGCCGGCCCGGCCGAGCTGACGACCGTGCGGGTCCTGCCCGCGCTGGCGGACCTGGTCGGGCGCGGGCTCGAGCTGCGGGTGACCTTCGGCCTGGCCGACGACCTCCTGACCGGCCTCGCGCGGCGGCGCTTCGACCTGGTGGTCTCGACGATCCGCCCCCGCGGCCGCGCCTTCACGGCCACCCCGCTGACCGACGAGGAGTTCGTCCTGGTCGGCCCGCGCGGTTTCGACGGCGACCCGCGAACGGCGCCGCTGGTCGCCTACGCCGAGGACCTGCCGATCATCCGCCGCTACTGGCGTTCGGTCCTGGGCGCGCGCCCGCCGGCCGGCCCGGCGGTCGTCGTCCCCGACCTGCGTGGAGTCCTGGCCTGCGTGCGGGCGGGCTTCGGCGTCAGCGTGCTGCCGCGGTACCTCTGCGCGGACGAGCTGGCCTCGGGCGAGCTGGTGGCGCTGCTGGAGCCGGAGGAGCCGCCGATCAACACGCTGTTCGCGGTCACCCGCACCGAGCCCTGCCGAGCCGGGCCCGCGGCGGTGCGGGACGCACTGCTCGCGGACGCCGCCCGGTGGTGACTCGGCCGGCGCGCCGAGCTGCGAGCATCTTGCCGGCACCGGAGCGCAGCTTCTTCGGCAGATGCTGGCCGTTCGAGCGTTGGCGAGCAAGGCGGATGCCCCCGCGCGGTGGCGCCCCTCAGGCCGCCGCGCGCCGCCGTCCCCGGCCCAGCCACCACTCGGCGGCCAGCAGCGGGAGCACCCAGCCGGTCCACGTCGTGATCCCGGCGATCGCCTGGCCCAGCGCGACTTCGCTGCCGCCGAACGTGGTGTCCAGCTGCGGCGTCAGCACCATCGCCCAGACGACGCCCCAGATCCGGTTGCTGATGATCGACATGCAGAGCGCGAAGCTGCGGATCATCCAGCGGCGGTGCTCACCGAACCGCCGCGCCCGCGCCATCCGGTAGCCCTGCACGGTGCAGCCGAACCAGAGCGTCGCGAGCAGGACGTTCGACACGGCCGCGACCGGGCCGAACGGCGCGGCGAGCGCGATGGTGAAACCGGCGATCGACGCCGGGATCGCGCCGGCGAAGACGTAGACGCGTCCGGTGCGGCGGTGCACCGCCGGGTGCTTCTGCCGCAGCCACGGCCAGATCTGCAGCGCGCAGGTCACCATGGCGACGGTCGCGATGCCGATGTGCGTGACCAGTACGGGGTAGTACCAGCCGGTGGGGGCCGGGATCCGCGACTGCGCGGGGTCGAGTCCGAGGTAGGGCGGCAGCGAAAAGACCAGGAAGGCGGTGACCAGCAGCCCGAGCGGGAACACCCACGGCTTCGGGCGGCGGCGGACTTCGGTCGTCGTCATGGTTCTCCCTGATTTCGTACGGTGTATCCGCACCGTATTCAGCGGCCTTCCGGATCGGCAATCCTTGGTGCTGACATTGGGGGAGTACCCTGAAAGCGTTCTAGGGTCTGCTGCCAACTGTTCTAGTACGGAGTGTTCGTGACCGAGGCGCCCTACCTCCGGATCGCGGCGGACCTGCGCCGCCGGATCACCGCGGGCGAGCTGCGGCCGGGCGACCGCGTCCCGTCGACCCGGGCGCTGGTCCGCGAGTGGGGTGTCGCGATGGCGACGGCGGCGAAGGCGCTGTCCGCGCTGGGCGAGCAGGGCTGGGTGCGGGCGGTCCCGGGCAGCGGCACGGTCGTCGCCGACCGGACGCCGGTCAAGCCGCCGCTGGGCCGGGACGCGCTGGTCCGCGCGGCCATCACCCTGGCCGACGCCGAAGGCCTGGCGGCGCTGTCGATGCGGCGGCTGGCGGCCGGGCTGGGGGTCGGCCCGATGGCGCTGTACCGGCACGTGCCGGACAAGGACGAGCTGCTCCGGCTGATGGCCGACGTCGCGCTCGGGGAGGCGGAGCTGCCGGAGCCGGGCCCGGCGACGTGGCGGCCCCGCCTCGAACTCGCCGCCCGCGCGCAGTGGCGGGCGTACCGCCGTCACCCGTGGCTGGCGCCGATCCTGCTCAATTCCCTGGTCCGCCCGCCGGTGCTGGCGGCGGGCTTGCGCCTGGTGGACTGGTCCCTGCGCGCACTGGCGGGAACGGGGTTGAGGCGGCGGGTGAAGCTGCAGGTGATCATGACGCTCAACGGCTGGGTCGGCGGCCTGGCGGCGAGCAACGCGTTCGAAGTCCAGGCGGAGCAGGACACGGGCATCACGGGCGCCCAGCGCCTGGCGGCGGACATGGCGCTGCTGGGCCGGTTCCTCGATTCGGGCCGGTTCCCCACGCTGGCCGAGGTGATGACGGGCGTCGAGAACGTCGACCTCGACGAGGCGTTCGAGTTCGGGTTGCAACGCCAGCTCGACGGGATCGGCGTGCTGCTCGGATAGGGTGGACCCGGTGTTGATCACCACGGAACGGCTCACGCTGCACGCGTGGTCGGAAGACTTCTTCGACGATCTCTTCGCGTTGGCCCAGCTCCCGGAGACGGTCCGGTACGTGGGCACGGGCGAGCCGTGGAGCCACGAGTACACCCTGGCCAAACACCGCGCAACGCTGACGCACTGGGCAGAGCACGGCTTCGGCTGGTTCGCGGTATCGGCGGCCCCGGGCTCGTTCGACGGAGTGGTGTCCTTGGTCCGGCGCAGCGCGGCCGAGTCGGGCCTCGGCCTGCCGGCGGTGGAGATGGGCTGGTGGATAGCCCCCTCGGGCTGGGGCCGCGGCTACGCCACGGAAGCAACGACGGCGGTGCGGGACAGAGCGTTCGAGTCCGGTTGGACGGACCGGTTGATGGCGGTGTACGAGCCGGCGAACACGCCTTCGGCCCGGGCGGTGGAGAAGCTCGGGTTCGCGGTGCACAGCAGGTTCGTGCTGGATGGACGAGTGGAGGAGCGGGCGGTCCTGAACCGCCCCCGCTGAGGGCGTGTCCACAACGTGGCCGGGGTGTGGAGAAGTCGGCCGCTCGGCCGCGGTTGCTGCCGGAGCCGGATCGTTCACCGCGATCGGGACGCCCACGCCCCGCAACGATTGCTGGCCCGGCTCGGAACCCGGTTCGACCGCCGCCGCGGCCGGCATATCCCCCGGACGAGGCAACCGTGCGACGGGTGCTTTCCGACCTCGACGGCGACGACCTCGACACGCAATCAGCGGCTGGATCACCACGCCACCGCCGCACCACCCGCGATCGCAGTGGACGGCAAATCACTGCGCGGCACCTTCGCCCGCACCGGCGGATCGGGCATCCACCTGCTTTCAGCCGGAACCCTGCCAGGGAAGGCGGGGGAGTCTGCGGCCCCCGCCTGCTGGCCACCCGAGTCAGGCGGACGACGGCACCGGAACCTCGCCCACCCACCGGTGCATCGCCTCCGCCAGCCCCGCGTCACCCGAGCCGGGCGTGCCCACCCAGGCGACGTGCCCGTCCGGCCGCAGCAGCACCGCGTCGATGTCCGAAGTGGACGGACTGGCAGCGGCCACGACGTCCACCCCGGCCGACCACGCGGCGAACGACCCCGAAGCGGTCAGGTCCAGCAGAACCGGCCGCCCGGCGTGCAGCAGCGCCGCCAGCCGCGTCTCCACCCCCGCCACCTTCAGCGGCACGTCCGGAGCCAGCCGGCCCAGCCACGCGTGGCCGCCCGGCTCGTAGCACGCGTCCAGCCCCGTGATGATCTCCGCCAGCGCGCGGTTCCCCGCCGGGTGCGCCGCCACTCGCCGCATCAGGTCCGCCCACGGCTCCTCGCCGGCTTCCTCCAGCGCCACCTGTGCCCGCGTGTTCGCCAGGATCCGCTCGCCCGCCGCGTGCCGCTCGGCGTGGTACGTGTCCAGAAGGCCCTCCGGCGCCGTGCCGAGCACCGTCGCCGCCAGTTTCCAGCCCAGGTTGAAAGCGTCGTCGAGCGCGACGTTCACGCCGATCGCCCCCGCCGGCGGGTGGATGTGGGCCGCGTCGCCCGCCAGGAGCACCCGGCCTTCGCGATACTTCGACGCCAACCGGGCCGCGTCGCCGAAGCGGCTCAGCCAGCGGGGCGCGCTCAGCTCGACGTGGCGGCCGAGGACCGCGTCCACCTGCGCCTGCAACCGCTCCAGCGTGACCGGGGTGTCCTTGTCCGACGGCGGATCGTCCTCCCGGACCACGATCCGGACGTACCCCGGCCGCGGGATCACGAACAGGCTCCGCCCGTCCGGGCCCGCCGAAGGGCCGTACGGCAGCTCGCACTCGACGTCGCCGAGCAGCGCGTACCAGCGCGCGTCCACGCCGGGGAAACCGATGCCCGCCTGCTTGCGCACCGTGCTGCGGCCGCCGTCGCAGCCGACCAGGAAGCGGGCGCGGATCGTCCGGCCGAAACGTCCATTGTGGACCACCGCGGCGACCTCGTCCGCGGACTGGGTGAACGAGCGCAGGTCGTGGCCGCGCAGGATCTCCACGCCCAGTTCGAGCGCCCGGGCCTCCAGGACCTCTTCGACGCGCGTCTGCGGGATACCCAGCGAGAACGGGTGGTCCGTCGCCGCGCCGTCGAGCAGCAGCGGGCCGGGCAGGCCGGTGACCGGCGCGTGCGGCACCCGGTGTCCCTCGGCCACCAGCCCTTCGGCCAGGCCGCGGCGGTCCAGCAGGTCCAGCGCCCGCGCGTTCAGGTTGAAGCCGCGGCAGTACGGCGGGCGCTCCGACAGGCGTTCGACGATCGTGGTGCGGACGCCGGCCAGCGCGAGCTCCGCGGCGAGCAGCAGGCCGGCCGGGCCGGCGCCGGCGACGAGGACATCGGGATCGGACATGGCTTTCCCCTCAGAAGTTTTCGGGCCACGGCAGCGAGCCGGACCGGATTTCGGCCGCCGTGCGGCGTGCCCAGTCGAGCTCCGCGCGCCAGGCGTGCCGGACGAACTCGACCTCGATCATGAACAGCCGCGGCGCGCCCTTGCCGACGGTTTCGGCCAGCGCCGTCTCCGCGCCCTCGATGCGTTCGGCGAGGTGGCGGGCACGTTCCTCCAGCGCGTCGGCGGCGCGCCGAGGTAGCTCACCGCCGCGACGAACTTCGGGTACTCCTCGACCGGTTCGCGGACCAGCTCGTCGAGCCAGGCGACGAACTCCTGGCGGCCGAGTTCGGTGTGCGCGTAGACGGTCCGCTCCGGCCGGTTGCCGTCCCGGACCGTCTCGACGGGCTCGATCCAGCGGTGCTTCGCCAGGGCCTCCACGGTGTCGTAGAGGGAACCCGGGTTGATCTTGAACGTCGAGCCCTTGTAGCGCTCGCGCAGCGTGGACGCCATTTCGTACGGGTGCATCGGGCGTTCCAGCAGCAGGCCGAGCAGGGCCAGCGCGAGGGTGTTGCGGATCTTGCGTGGCGGCACTGGTCGCTCCCTATTAGTCGGAACCGACTATACGACCGCCGTCAAGTCAGGTTGCCGACGCAGGTGCGCAGGAGGTCGGCCAGGTAGCGCCGCTGGTCGGTCGAAAGTGTGCCGAGCATCTGCGTTTCGACCTGCGTGATCAGGTCTTCGGCGGCGTCCAGCCGGTCGCGGCCCTGGGTGGTCAGCGTCACCGGGCGCGCCCGGCCGGCGGTCGCCTGCTCGGCGACGGTGACCAGCCCGGCCGACTGCAGGCCGCCCAGGACGTCCCGCAGCGACTGCCGCGTGACGAAGGTGATCCGGGCGAGTTCCGCCGACGACGCGCCGGGGTGGTCGTCGAGCGCGCGCAGGACGGCGTACTGCGACATCGACAGGCCCAGGGGGCGCAGCCGGTCGGTGCAGGCCTGGTTCAGTGCCTGCTGGGCGCGTTTGAGCAGGTAGCCGGGCCGATCACCCGTCGAGGGTTCACTCATGACAGGAACCTTACGCATCCTGCTGGGGTTGTGTAAGGACCCTGACACGGGGTTAGAAGCGCGTGTTCGCCAGCCAGTGGTCGAACAGCGCCGCGTCGCCGGAGACGGTGAGCCGGGGGTCTTCCGGGGCGATGCGCCGGGTCAGCGCGAGCAGCAGGTCGACCGCGCGGCCCTCGACGACGACGTGGGCCTCGGCGACGGTTTCCTCGGTCACCTCCACTCCCGACGGCGTCCGCCGGACGAGCCAGCCGGTCTCGGGTTCGGTGGCGTGGAACAGCAGCGTCTCGCCGGTGCCCTGCAGCGACGTCCGGTCCAGCGCCGGGTGCGGCTGTCGCGCGAAGACGGCCACGAGTCCCAGGCCCTCGGAGATGCCGTCCGCGGCGAGATCGGCGTCGACGTCGTACGGCCTGCCCGTCGCGAAGGCGGCGTCCGCGCGGTGGACGACCGTTTCGTGGGTCAGCCGCCGCGTCCAGAACCCGGCGCGCCGATCGGGGGTCCACGTCGACGTCGGGGTCTCGGAGCCGACCTCGGCCACCGCGGCGACGAGCCGTTCCGCGCCGTCGTGCAGCCAGCCGCCGAGGGCCTCGAACGCGGGCGGCTCGTCGATCGTGACGGCCTCGAACGGCACGTAACCCGTGGGCCGGCTCGCGATGATCACGGCCGACTTGTGGTAGGCGACCCCGACGTGGCAGGCCAGGTCCCGCAGTGTCCACTCCGGACACGTCGGGACGCGCGTGTCCGGTGCGGCGCCCGCGATCGCCGTCCCGAACCGGTCCGCTTCGGTGACGAGGGCGCCGGCCAGCCGGTCGTGGCTCAAAGACATCACCCTGCCACCGTAGGCCCGCGGACGGGGGCCGGGGGGTCATGATCGGGTGCCCCGAAGACGACCTCCCCGGACCTGGACAGCCGCCTCGCCGCGGTCCAAGATCCGTAGGGTGGCGGGGTGACTGGGGAGTTGAACCGCGCGCGGCTGGGGGTTTCGGTCGTGTTCGCGGTGTGCGGCGCCGCGTTCGCGACCTGGCTGGCCCGGGTGCCCGCGGTGCAGGGACGGCTCGGGCTGAGCACCGGCGAGCTGGCGACCGGGCTGTTCGGCCTCGCCGCCGGATCGGTGCTCGCGCTGCTGGGTGCGGGCGCGCTGCTCACCCGGATCGGCAGCCGGGCGGCCGTCGTGCTCGGCGCGGTCGTGCTGTGCGCGGGGCTGCCGCTGGTCGCGCTCGCGTGGTCGGCGCCGGTGTTCTTCGCCGCGCTCTTCGTGCTGGGCGTGGGCAACAGCCTGCTGGACGTCGCGATGAACGCCCACGCGGCCCGCGTCGAGGAGGGCTACGGACGCCCGATCTTCGCGGGTTTCCACGCCTTCTGGAACATCGGCGGCCTCGCGGGATCGGGCGCCGACGCGCTGATGGAAGCCCTGCACGTCCCGGTGACCGTGCACTTCCCGGTCGCCGGCGCGGTGCTGCTCGCGCTCGCGTTGTGGGCGGCCCGCACCCGCTTCCTCGGTGGCGCCGACCGCGGCCAGGGCGGCGCGGCGTTCGCGTGGCCGAGCCGGGCCCTGGTGCCGCTGGGCGTGATCGCGTTCTGCGGGTTCGTCGCCGAGGGCGCGGTCAACAGCTGGAGCGCGGTGTACCTCGCCGACGTCACCGGCGCGACACCCGCGCTCGCCTCACTCGGCTACTTCGCCTTCTCGGGGACCATGATCGCGGTCCGGCTGGTCGCCGACCGCGTGGTGGCCCGGACGGGCGCGGTCCGCTTCGTCCGTGCGGCGGCCGCGGTCGCGGTGCTGGGCTTCGCCGTGGTCCTCGCGGCGCCGTGGCCGATCGCGGTGGTGTTCGGGTTCGCGGTCGTCGGCCTCGGCGTGGCGGGGATCGTGCCGATCGCGTGGAGCGTGGCGAGCCGGAAGCAGGCGGACGCACCGGGCCGGGCGGTCGCCGCCGTCGCGGCGTGCGGGTACCTGGGATTCCTGGTGGAGCCGGCGCTGGTCGGCGCACTCGCGACCCGCGTCGGCCTGCACTGGGCCCTGTCGTCGGCGGTCGTGGTCACCTTCGGGATCGTCTTCCTGGCGCCGTCGCTGCGGGAACCCCGACTCACTCGAGCCGGTTCGGCCTAAACTTCCGTGGTGGAAAAGGCCTTTCTGATCGACGAGGTGCTGCGCCGCGTGCCCAGCGTGGACGGTCGGATCGGCCTCGAGCAGCTGGCCTACGGCTTGCTGAGCACGAGACGGAGCGTTGCCCTGCGGGTGCTGACGGAGCTGGGGGAGGATCCGGCCGCGCTGGCGGACCGGTTGCGGCCACCGCCCGAACCCGACACGGAGCCCTTCACCGTCGAGTCCTTCATAGATGCCTTCGAGGAACGAAACCGCGTAGAGCTGACGCCGGAGGCCCAAGCTCTGGTCGATCGCGTCCGCGACGAGAATGACTGCACTCCGTCGCTCCTGCTGGCTCTCGCCGAGGCAGGCGTGGTGCCGGTACCGCCGGACAAGATCCGCGACCAGTTCGAGAAGTGGGGCGTGGAACCCGAGCCGCTGTTCCCGCCGGACATCCGGAAGCTGAACACCCTGATCGCGCAGGCGCGGGAGCTCAAGATGAAGGTCGTCGACGCGGAGCGCTACGACCTCGCCTCCCCCATCCGCGACCGCGAGAAGGCGGCGATGCGCCGTCGCGCGGAACTCCTGACGGAATGGGCCGGCGAAGCCGAGCTCGTGGCCATGGTGGAAGAGATCGAACGGCTCCGTGCCCGGGTCCGCCGTCTCGGCAGCTGACGCTCAGTGCGTGCCCTGGACATCGGCACGGCACGCCTCCAGGAACCGGTCCCCGGCGTCGCTGATCCCGGTCAGCAGCTCGTCGAGGCTTTCCCGGCGCACCTTCGAAGCCCCGGTGTCCAGCTCGGCGAAGACGGCGTTCGCCCCGTTGCGGGCCGCCTTCCACAGCTCCTTGCCGCGCTTCCGCGGCTCCTCGGTGCCGAAGAGCGCCACCTGGTTGTGCGCCTTGCGCAGCTCGGCGCGGCGTTCGCGCCACCGGGTTTCGATCGCCTCCCGGTCCTCGGGCAGCCGGATGAACTCCGAGCGGACCAGCTGGAACGCCTCTTCACTCGCCGTCGACAGGCTCGCGTAGGCCTTGACGCGCTCGTCGCGCAGCCAATTCGCGTGCTCCGCCGCCCGCTTCTGCGCCTCCGCGCGCTGGGACGCCTTGAGCTTGCGGCCCTCGACGAACGTGGTGGTCAGCAAGGTGAGCACGACCCCGCCGAGCGTGGCGCCCACGGTGATCAGCTGCGTGGTGGTCCCCGAGTCCATCACGGGATTATCCCTGGCCCTCGACCTCCACCTCGGCTGATCCGGCAGCTACCGCTGGGAGCAGGACGCTTTCCCCGGCACCTTGCGGGGCATCGCGTTCGTCCCGTCCTTCGCGATCGCGGGCGCCGGGCGCGAAGCGGGGACGGGCGGCGACGAGCACGAGGAGATGCTCGCCGCCGACGCCTCACCTGAGAGGTGAACCGAACCAGCGGGTCAGGTGGTCGTCCAGGTCCCGCTGGTCGTCGCCGACCCAGGCGATGTGACCGTCGGGGCGCAGCAGGACGGCCGGAACGTCGAGGGCCGCGGTGGGGTCCGCGAGGTGGTCGACCCGGTCCGACCAGGCGTCGGCGGTCAGGCGTTCGGTGCGGTCCAGCACCAGGCCGCGGCCGCGGTGCAGCCGGTCGTAGAGGCGGCCCTGCTTCACGTCGATGTCGCGCAGGCGGCGGCCGACCGGATCGGGGCCCTCGCCGAAGTCGTATCGGATGTCGATCGCGGCGATCTTCCCGATCAGGTGACGGTTGACCTCGTCGAAGTCCATCAGTTCGGTGAGCAGCCGGCGCACGGCCTGCGGGCCCGGTCCGGGGGCCGACAACTCCATCTGGGCCCGGGTGTTGTCGAGGACGGCCTCGGCGACCGGACGACGTTCGGCCTGGTAGGTGTCCAGCAGCGGCTCCGGCGCCCAGTCGCGGACCCGCGCGGCCAGTTTCCAGCCGAGGTTGAAGGCGTCCTGGAGGCCGAGGTTGAGGCCCTGCCCGCCGGTGGGCGGGTGGATGTGCGCCGCGTCGCCGGCCAGCAGCACCCGCCCGGCCCGGTACCGCTCGGCGAGCCGGGTGGCGTCGCCGAACCGCGACAACCAGCGCGGGGAGTGGACGCCGAAGTCGGTGCCGGCGACGGCTCGCAGCTGTTGCCGGAAATCGTCCAGGGTGGGCGGCGCCGCGCGATCGCCGACGCCCGCGGCCGGGACGACGACGCTGTAGATCCCGCCGCCGAAGGGGCGGAGCCAGAACGGCCTGGTCGTCTCGGAGACCACGGCCACCTTGGCGGCGATCTCCGCCGGCGGCGCACTCGCTTCCATTTCGCCCATCAGCGTCTCGGTCCGCGAGGGCTCGCCGGGGAAGCCGATCCCGCTCAGCTTGCGCACCGCGCTGCGCCCGCCGTCGCAACCGACGAGGTAGCGCGCCCGCAGCCGTCCGCCGTCGGCGAGCTCGACGGTCACGCCGTCGTCGTCTTGCTCGAAATCGACCACGGCGGCACCGTGCCGGACCGCGGCGCCCAGGTCGATCGCGTGTTCTTCGAGGAGCCGGACGATCACCGGCTGCGGGATGCCCAGCAGGTAGGCGTGCGCGGAGTCCAGGTCCGGCGCGGGTTTGGGGATGGCGGCGAAGAACCCACCGGCCGGGCGCTGCCGTCCGTGGCGGAGGAGGCGGTCCAGCAGCCCGCGCATGGCCATCAGCTCGAGGCTGCGCGCGTGCAGCCCGACGATGCGGACGAACGACGCGGGTTCGGTGTCCTGCTCCAGGACGAGGACGCGCACATCGTGCAGCCGCAGCTCGGCGGCCAGCGTCGCGCCGGTCGGCCCGCACCCGGCGATGACGACGTCGAACTCAGGGGGCGAAGAAACCATGGGTGGTGCCTTTCGGGAGTGCCTTGGTGGTCGAGGCGCTCCCGGCGACACCTACGTCGATCGCCGGCCGTGACGCGAAAGGGGGAGCACCCACGTCGATCCTGCGTTCATGGGTCTCACCTCCTCGGGTGTGTCACGGACGTCGGCAAGCTACAAGGCCACCCGCCGGCCCGTCCAGTCCTTTTCCGGCTCGCGGGGTCAGGCCGTCGGGCGGCCCGCTCCCGCGTAGTCGTCGCCGTCGCGGCGGTAGGAGTGGACCTGGACCGCCTGGCCGGTCTGCGGCGCGTCGATCATCTGCTGGTTGCCGATGTAGAGACCGACGTGGTGGATCTTGGTCGTCGGCTCGCCGTAGAAGATCAGGTCGCCTAGCTGCGGGTCGGTCACGTGCGGCACGCTGCGGAACTGCGTGTCGGCCGTGCGCATCAGCTTGATCCCCGCGCTCCCGTACGCCGCCGTCGTCAGACCCGAGCAGTCGAAGCCCGGGTCGCTGCCGCCGGTGCCGTTGCCGCCCCAGATGTACGGGAGGCCGATCTTGTCGATCGCGAAGTTCACCGCGCTCAGCACCGCCGGGTTCGGCGCCGCCGTGCCCTGGCCGACCGTGCCGTAGACGTTGACCGTGGCCAGCGTCCGGTGCAGGAACAGCGGCGCCGCCTGCAGCGTGCTGACCGAGTTCCACCACGTCTGGCCCTGGGACAGGTCGTGGCCGTCGGCGCACAGCGCGCGGCCCGTGGTCAGCGCGGCGTCGTCGATGTTTTGGACATCGGGCTTCCCGCCGGACGCGCTCGCCTGGTACTTGCCCCAGATCGCCGGGGCGAGCTGCATCGGCCCGGCGGCGTTCGCCGTCGAGACGACCTTGTTGTAGAAGTCGCGGACCTCGATCGTGCCGAGCGGCTTGTCCAGGACGCCGGTGGTGCCGAACTGCCCGCCCCGCACCCGGCCGTGGTCCGTGGTCACTTTTCCGACCGCGGCCAGCGTGACCCAGGAAAGGTGGCAGCCGGGGACGTCCTTGCTCAGTTTCGTCGTCGCCTTCGCGTAGCCGACCATCGCGCGCAGCGGGACGTCGAGCCACTGGCTGGTCTTGGACGCCCAGGCGTCGAACTCGCTCGCTTCGGGCACCTTCGGCGGCGTCGAGGTCTGCGGTGGCGTGGTCGTCGGTGGCTTGGACGTCGTCGGCTTGGCCGACGTCGAGGGGACCGTCGCGGCGGCGTTCGTGGTCTCCTGCTGCTTCGGCGCGAGCAGGATCCCGGCCACCAGGGCGCCCGCGACGACGACCACCGCCGCGATCACGACCACGGGCTTCCGGCGGCGGGGTCTGGGCGTTTCGGTTTCGATCTCGGTGTCGGCCGGCACGACCTGGGACTCTTCGCTCACCGGGCCGCTCCGGTGAGCCGGTCGAGGACGAAGCCGCGCAGGCCGTCGAGGTCGGTGTCCATCGCCACCTCGATCGGGCGGCCGGGGGAGAACTGCGGATCGTCCTCGCCGAGCCGCCGCCGGTCGACCAGGGTCTGCCCGCGCGCCGGGCCGAGGCCGCAGTCGACGTCGACGCGGTAGGTCTCGGTGTGCAGGATGCCCGGCGAAATCGCCTCGGCGACCGCGACGGCGTCGTGCATGACCATCCGGTCCTCGCCGAACACGCGCGTGTAGTGCTGCCGGTAGGTCGACGTCAGTCCTTCGAGGGTGGCGCCGACGGGCCCCGACGACGCGAGCTTCGCCAGCCATTCGGCGTCGACGGCGCAGCGGTGCGTCAGGTCCAGCGGCACCAGCACGATCGGGACGTCCTCCTCGACCAGCACCCGCCGGGCCGCCTCGGGGTCGCTCCAGATGTTGAATTCGGCGGCCGTCGTGCTGTTGCCGAACGTCACGCCACCGCCCATGATCACCAGCCGTGCGATCTTCGCCGCCGCGCCCGGGTGGGCCGCGAGCAGCGCGGCGATGTTCGTCAGCGGCCCGATCGGGGCGATGGTCACCGGTTCGTCGGCGGCTTCGAGCAGGTCGAGCATCAACCGGACGGCGTCGCGCTCCTCCAGCGGACGGCTCGCCTCGGGAAGCGTGTAGGAGTGGCCCGACAGGCCGTCGCCGCCGTGGACCTCTTTCGCGTCACGCGGCTTCGAGTAGACCAGCGGCCGCGCCGCCCCGGCGGCCACGGGCACGTCGGTGCGGCCGAAGAGTTCCAGCAGCCGGCGCGCGTTCGACGTCGTGCGGTCGAGGGGGACGTTGCCGAAAACCGACGTCACGCCCAGCAGGTCGACGTCCGGGGACAGCGCCGCCAGCGCGATCGCCAGCGCGTCGTCGACGCCCGGGTCGGTGTCGATGATCAGCTTCGTGCCCATCCCGCTCCCCTTGCCTGCGAACCCGTCCCGGACACAGGTTACGGTCACGGGCATGACGTCGATGTGGGGTGCGCCCGCACTGTCGCGGGTGCGGGCCTGGCGCCGCGCCCGGCAGGACCCGCGGCAGGCCAAGTTCCTGACCGCCGACTCGCTGCGCTGGGTGCTGCGCAACCGCGCGTACACGCCCTGGTACCTGGTCCGGTACTACCGGCTGCTCAAGTTCCGGCTCGCCAACCCGCACATCATCCTGCGGGGGATGCTCTTCCTCGGGAAGGACGTCGAGATCCACTGCCGCCCGGGCTACGGGCGGCTGGAGATCGGCCGCTGGGTCCACATCGGCGACGGCAACGCCATCCGCTGCCACGAGGGCTCGTTGCGGATCGGCGACAAGTCCGTGTTCGGCCGCCAGAACGTGATCAACTGCTACCTCGACATCGAGCTCGGCGCGGCCACGCTGGTCGCCGACTGGGTGTACATCTGTGACTTCGATCACGTCATTTCGGACATCCATGTGCCGATCAAAGACCAGGGCATCGTGAAGTCCCCGGTCCGGATCGGCCCGGACACCTGGCTCGGCACCAAGGTCAGCGTCCTCAAGGGCACCCGCATCGGCCGCGGCAGCGTGCTCGGCGCCCACGCGGTCGTCCGTGGTGACATTCCGGACTACTCGATCGCGGTCGGCGCGCCGGCCCGCGTGGTCCGTAACCGCGAAGAGGACTACGCGGCCGACGCCGCCCGGCGCGAAGCCGTCGCGGACATGGCCCGCAAGGCGAACAAGGCCCTGCAGAAGACCCTCGGCGAGCAGTAGGACTACTCAGGCCGCGTGGTCGTTTTTCGCGACATAGTGGGTCGCATGGGGGAGTACCGCGAGGTCGTCGTGTCCGTCCTGCTTGCGCTGGTGGCGGTCGGGTGGCTGATCGCCGTCCCGTACCTGGTGCTGCTGGGCGCGCTGGGGAGCATGCCGGTGTTCGGCACGAGCACGCACCGGGGCGACGCCTACCTGACCTGGGCGGCCTGGCTCGGCGTCGGGCTGCCGCTGGCGGGCGTGGTCGTTTCGGCGACCACGCGGCGCCGCGGGTGGACGTGGTTCTTCGGGATCTGCCTCGCGCTGGCCGCGGTCGTCGCCGGACTGAACTGGGCGGACGACCTCCGGCACGCCCCGCCGCCTCCGCAGGAGCCGCGCCACTGCGTCGAGCGCAGCGGCGGCGGCAACGAGTGCCCAGGCGGCTGACCTGCGGTTTTGCCGGGTGGTCGAAAATCGGCGACGCGCGTTCCCGGCCGTTCGGCGGCGATCCTCGGCTGATCGGCCGATCTCCACCACCCCGGACCCCGGAAGCCTGGGGCCCATGTCGATCACCCGGTTCGCCGTCCCGTTGCTCGCCGCCGCGGCGCTGCTGCCCGTGGTTCCCGCGGTCGCCGCCGCGGACGGGCTCTCCTGGCAGCTCTGCGCCACCGTCGCGAAGGGCTGGGACCCCGGCGACCGCCGCACCGAGTGCGCGCAGGTCACGGTCCCGGTGGACTACGCCGACCCCGGTGGTCCGAAAATCGACATCGCGGTCAGCCGGATCCGGGCGACCGGCACGCGGACCGGCGCGGTGCTGCTGAACCCCGGCGGACCCGGCCAGTCCGGTCTCACCATGCCCGGCAGCATCGCCGACAGCCACGCCGGCGGCCTCGGCGTCCACCACGACCTCGTCGGGTTCGACCCGCGCGGCGTCGGGTACAGCGCCGACCTGCCGTGCCCGACCGAGTTCCCCGAGCCAGGCATCGCCGACAAGGAGAAGGCCCGCGAAGCCGCCGAACGCGCCGCTGCCGCCAACCGCGAGTGCGTCGAGGCCCACCCGGCCTTCGTCCGGAATCTGACCACGCCGACGATCGCCCGCGACCTGGACCGCATCCGCGTTGCGCTCGGCGAGGACAAGATCGGCTACTACGGCGTCTCGTGGGGGACCGCGCTCGGCGCGCAGTACCGGTCGCTCTTCGACGACCACGTCGACAAGATGCTGCTCGACTCCGTCATGCTGCCGGACCTGAACGTCACCGCGATGGACGACGGCCAGGCGACCGCGGGCGAGAACACCTTCCACGACTTCGCGGCCTGGATCGCCAGGTACGACGCCATTTACCGATTCGGGACCACGGAGCCCGCCGTCGCGAAAGCCCTGCTCGGCCTGCGGGAGAAGTACGGCGCGACGGTCAATGGCATGCTCGCCAACCCGCGCCGCGAGTGGGCCGGGCTGGCGAAGCAGCTCGCCGCCATCCGCGACGGCGGACTGCCCGTCGCCGGAAAACCGACCACGGGCGGTCTGGGCTGGGACGGCGAGCCGCACGCCTTCAACCACTTCCAGCAGACAGCGCTGCTCTGCAACGAGTCACCGAGCCCGCGGGACTTCGAGACCGTCTGGCAGCACCGCCTCGACCGGATGCGGCGCCTTCCGGTCGCGGGCGGCTACGGCCTCTACGAACAGCTCTGCGTCGGCTGGCCGCTGCCCGCCCGCCCGTGGTCGTTCGAAAAAGGGACAAGCCCGCTGCAGCTGGCCGGCCACCTCTACGAGCCGGTCACCCCGATCGGCTGGGCGATCGCGATGCAGCGGCGGATCGGCGGCGCGCTGATGACCATCGAGGACGACGCCCACGGCTCGCTGTCGTCGCTGCCCTGCGCCGACGCCGTGGTCACCTTTTTCGACACGGGCAAGACGACGTCGGAGTCGTGCGCGGGAGCGCCGGTCCCGGCGCCGTGACTCAGACGCGGGCCCGCAGCTGTTCGCGGACCTCCATCAGCGCGAAGCCGAGCAGGTTCAGCCCGCGCCAGTAGTCCGGCTTGGTCGCGTTCTTCTCCTCGCGCGCGAGGCCGGTGCCCCAGACGAGGTCCTTCTTGGACGCCTCGACGAGCACCGCGTCCCCGGTCCCCAGCAGGAACCGGCGCAGGTCGCGGTGGGCGCGGAACTTGGCCAGGTTGCCGTCGACGACGATGTCGAACCGGTGCCGCTCCCAGGTGGCGGCGTCGAATCCGGCGACCTCGCGGCCGAGCACCTTCGCCGCCTTCGGGTCGGGGGTGGCCCGGATCAGCTCGGCCTTCTCGTGGTCGCCGAACAGCTCGGCCTTGCCGGCCATCATGTAGTGCTCGGCGGTCGGGTAGACGACGCCGTCGGCCTCGAACGGGTCGACCCACCACTGGCTCAGGCAGCTCGCCGTGACCCGCCCGGACTTCGAGGGCGTGTGCCCGTAGAACAGCAGGTACTCGGGCTCCGCACCCTCGTGGACTTTTTCGCGCAACGCCTCGACACTGCGGACACCGTCGACCTTCACCATCCGCCTAGTGGACCACGTCCTCAGAGCAGGAAGTGGAACAGGGGGCTGCCGGGCTCGATCCGCTCGACCTGCAGCGGGCTCGCGTCCATCCGGGCGAGCAGTCCGGGCAGGTCGGCGGCCTGGGCGATCTCGATGCCGACCAGCGCCGGGCCCATCTCGCGGTTGGTGCGTTTCACGTACTCGAAGCGCGTGATGTCGTCTTCGGGCCCGAGGACCTGCTCGAGGAACCGCCGCAGCGCGCCCGGCTCCTGCGGGAACCCGACGAGGAAGTAGTGCTTCAGCCCTTCGTGCATCAGCGAGCGTTCGAGGATCTCGCTGTAGCGGCTGACGTCGTTGTTGCCGCCGGAGACCAGGCAGACGACGGTCTGGCCGGGCTCGACCTGGACGACCGTGCCGAGCGACGCCGCGGCGAGCGCGCCCGCGGGTTCGGCGATGATCCCGTCGGACTGGTACATCGCGAGCATCTCGGTGCACACCGCGCCCTCGGCGACCGCGGTCAGCTCGGCGCCGCTCTCGCGGATCAGGGGATAGGTGACCGCGCCGGCCTCACGCACGGCAGCGCCGTCGACGAACGAGTCGAGCTCCGGCAGCCGCACCGGGTGCCCGGCCTCGAGGGCCGCGGCCATGCAGGCCGCGCCCGCGGGCTCGACGCCGACGATCCGGACGTCCGGGTGCCGCTCGCGCAGCCAGCTGCCGACCCCGGCGAGCAGCCCGCCGCCGCCGACCGGCACGACCACGACGTCGGGGACGAAGCCGAGCTGCTCGACCACCTCGAGCGCGACCGTGCCCTGGCCGGCGACGGTGCGGACGTCGTCGAACGCGGGCACGAGGGTCGCGCCGGTGCGGTGGGCGTCCTCGTTGGCCGCGGCGAAGGCGTCTTCGTACGTTTCTCCGACAACGATGACCTCGATGTGCGCGCCGCCGAGGGTCGCGATGCGCTCGCGCTTCTGCCGCGGAGTGGTCCCGGGGACGTACACGCGCCCGGTCGCGCCGAGCCTGCGGCACGCGTACGCGACGCCCTGGGCGTGGTTGCCGGCGCTGGCGCAGACGACGCCGCGCGCGCGGACGTCCTCGTCGAGCTGGACGATGAAGTTGTAGGCGCCGCGGATCTTGTACGACCGGACGGTCTGCAGGTCCTCGCGCTTCACCCAGACCTGCGCGTCCACCCGGGACGACAGCCGGGCGCTCGGCTCCAGCGGCGTCCGGGTCACCACCCCGGCCAGCCGCTCGGCGGCCTTTTCGATGGTCGCCGCGGTCACCGTGTCGATGTCGTGCACCCCGGTGAATCTACGACTCGCGCGTCCCGGGCAACCGGCCGGGCCTCCGGGCGCATCAAAGGGGTGACGAACGAGATGGGGGGCCGATGGACGCCGGATTCACCGAGTACGTGACCACGCGGGCGGGATGGCTGCGCAAGGTCGCGTACTTGCTCTGCGGCGACTGGCACCGGGCCGACGACCTGGTCCAGTCGGCGATCACCCGGCTCTACGCGAACTGGCCGCGGGCCGCCCGCGCCGACAACGTGGACGGCTACGTGCGCCGCACGCTGGTCAACACGTTCCTGGCCGAACAGCGGACGTCGTGGTGGCGACGGGTGGATTTGCGCGAAACCGACCAGGACCCGCCCGCGCCCGGCGGGGACGTCGAACTGGCCCTGGACCTGCGGGCGGCGCTGGAACGGCTGCCGGCCCGTCAGCGCGCGACCGTCGTCCTGCGCTACTTCTGCGACCTCCCGGTCGCGGAGACCGCGCGGGCGCTGGGCTGTTCCGAAGGCACCGTCAAGAGCCAGACCGCGAAGGCCGTGGACGCGCTTCGCGCGCTGCTGGGCGAACCGATCCGGGAGGGACGAGGATGACCGACCACGAGCTGGCCACCAAGCTGAAGGAACTGGCCGAGACGCCCGCCCCGCCGCCCCGGATCGACCTCGACCGCGCGCGCCGGATCGGCGGACGCCGTCGTCGCGTGCGGACCACGGTGCTGGTCGTGGGCTGTGCCGCGGTGGTGACGGCCGGGGGACTGACGGTGGTGTCGGCGTTGCGGCCCACGCCCCCGCTCGCGCCGGCGGCCGTCCTGCCCAAGCCGCCGCCTGTCGCGCCGGCGCCCACCGACAACCCGCTGGTGGCGAAGGCGAACTTCGGCTGGCTGCCGGAGCCCGTCAAGGACATCGAGTACGGCGTCGGCGGCCACGGCGACTACGCGCTGGCCATCGGCCGCGGCGACCTGGCGCCGATGATCTGGCTCGCCGTGTACGACCGGGAACCGCCGTTGGACCGCAGGCACGACATGGGCGGGCGGGCGGTGCGCGTCCCGGTCCGGGTCGGTGACCGCGACGGCTACTGGGTCACGACCGATGCCCAGGACCCTCTGAACCAGGGCAACAGCTACCTGCGCTGGCCGACCGCGGACGGCCGCTGGGCCGAGCTGAACGCGTACTACCTTGTCCTTCCCGACCTGCAGCAGGTCTTGCTGAGGGTGGCCGGGGAGGTGACGTTCGCGAACCGCGCGGTGCCCTTGCCGCTGCACATCTCCGGCCTGCCGGAGACGTTCCGCGTCGCCGACGTCAACCTGTGGCGCCGCCCGGACACCGACGGCGTCCCGTGGCGGGCGGTGCTCCAGTACTCGTCGAACGGCGCGCTGGCGACGATCACAGTCTCCCTCCCCGGTGGGCAGGCGGACGGTCTCGGCAAGCCCGTGTGCACGACGAAGAACGGGCTGAAGGCGTGCGTCGCGATCGACAAGCCCCAGGCCGCGGGCATCACCTCGCAGGAGCTGCTGAGCCGGATCACGCTGATCGGCCCGGACGAGTCGAAGTGGACGCCGCACGTGATCGGGTGATCAGCCCTTGGGCACCGCCGGGTAGGGGACGAAGGTGCTGGTGTTCTCGTCGACGGTGAGCTGCTTGCCGATCGTCGGGAACGCGCGCTGCGAGCACGCCGGGCGTTCGCAGACTTTGCAGCCCATCCCGATCGGCGTCGCCGCGGCGGGCTCGTCCAGGTCGAGGCCGGTCGAATAGACCAGCCGCCCGGCGTGACGCAGTTCGCAGCCGAGGCCGACCGTGAACGTCTTGCCCGGGCTGCCGTAGCCGCCGATGTTGCGCGACACCGTGCGCGCGATCCAGAAGTAGCTCTTGCCGTCGGGCAGGGTGGCGATCTGGGTGAGGATCTTGCCCGGCTGGGTGAACGCCTCGTAGATGTTCCACAGCGGACAGGCCCCGCCGACCCGGGAGAAGTGGAACCCGGCCGCCGACTGCCGCTTCGACATGTTCCCGGCCCGGTCCACCCGCACGAACGAGAACGGCACCCCGCGCTGCTTGGGCCGCTGCAGCGTGGACAGCCGGTGGCAGACCGTCTCGAAGCCGACGCCGTAGTGGTCGCAGAGCCGCTCGATGTCGTAGCGGAACCGTTCGGCCGTGGCCAGGAACGGCCCGTAGGGCAGGATCAGCGCCCCGGCGAAGTAGTTCGCCAGGCCGACGCGGGCGAGCGAGCGGGCGGCCGGGCCGGAGAACGCCCACGAATCGGCCAGCTCGGTGATGAGGTCGTCGTACTCGAGCAGGGCGATCTGCGAAGCCATCCGGAACGCCTGCTGCCCGACCCGCAGGCTGGGCGCCAGCCGCAGCACCCGGGTCACCGGCTCGTAGCGGTGCTGCTGGCCGGCGGCTTCGTCGATGCCTTCGCTGGTCACCTCGACGCCGTAGCGCTGGGACAGCCGTTCCTTCAGCGCGCCCAGCACCTGGCCGCGCAGCAGCGGGATGTCCGCGGCCATCTTCTCCGCGCGTTCGTCCAGTTCCGCGACATAGTTCTCGCGCTCGTAGAAGAAGTCGCGGACCTCCTCGTGCGGCAGCGGCGCGGCGGCACTGCCGTGCAGGCCCAGGCCGTTTTCCGTGGTCAGCGCGGCGGTGCTCTCGACGGCGTTGCGGTAGCTGCGGTGCAGCTTGACCAGCGCCTGGGCGATCGCCGGGAGGTTCGTGGCCAGGTCGTTGAGCTCGCCGGTCGTGACGTCGATGCCGAGGACCTCGTCGAGCAGGGCTTCCTTGACGTCGGCGACCAGCCGGGACGTGTCGTGGTTGGCGAAGAACTCGGTGTCGACGCCGAACGCCTGCGTGATCCGCAGCAGCACCGGCACGGTCAGCGGGCGCGAGTTGTGCTCGATCTGGTTGAGGTAACTGGGTGAGATCTCCAGCACACGGGCGAGATCGGCCTGGCTCATCGAGCGGCTTTCGCGGAGGTGCCGCAGTCGCGCGCCGGCGAAAGTCTTCTCCATTCTTGCCCTCCTTCCCGGAAGGTTTCCGGTCCTGAACGGTTACGTGAACGGTCAAGAACGCGGATTTTCGATCACTTGCGAACCAGCCGATTCGCAACCTTTGCAAGGAGCGTACGTACCCTTCGCACAAATTGGCAAATTGGACAACTGGACCCCGTTTTCGCTGGCGTGTCAGGGTCAGGGCAAGCAAGGCGAGCAATCGCAAACTTCGCAACACCGGGAGATCCGATGACGGAACAGGCCAAGCAGGCGGCCGCGGAGCTGGCCGCGCAGTGGGCGAGCGACCCCCGCTGGGCGGGCGTGCAGCGCTCCTACTCGGCCGAAGACGTGATCAAGCTGCGCGGCAGCGTCGTCGAGGAGCACACCCTGGCCCGCCGCGGCGCGGAGAAGCTGTGGGACCTGCTGCACACCGAGGACTACATCCACGCGCTCGGCGCCCTGACCGGTAACCAGGCGGTTCAGCAGGTCCGGGCGGGCCTGCAGGCGATCTACCTGTCCGGCTGGCAGGTCGCGGCCGACGCCAACCTGGCGAGCCAGACCTACCCCGACCAGAGCCTCTACCCGGCCAACTCGGTGCCGGCCGTGGTCCGCCGCATCAACAACGCGCTGGGCCGCGCCGACCAGATCAGCTGGGCCGAGGGCAACACCGACATCGACTGGTACGCCCCGATCGTCGCCGACGCCGAGGCCGGCTTCGGTGGCCCGCTCAACGCGTTCGAGCTGATGAAGGGCATGATCGCGGCCGGCGCCGCGGGCGTGCACTGGGAGGACCAGCTCGCGTCCGAGAAGAAGTGTGGTCACCTCGGCGGCAAGGTCCTCATCCCGACCAAGCAGCACGAGCGCACGCTGAACGCCGCCCGCCTCGCCGCGGACGTGCTGAACGTGCCGTCGCTGATCGTCGCCCGCACCGACGCGCAGGCCGCGACGCTGCTGACCAGCGACGTCGACGAGCGCGACCAGCAGTTCCTCACCGGTGGCCGCACCGCCGAGGGCTTCTACGAGGTCCGCAACGGCATCGAGCCCTGCATCGAGCGCGGCCTGGCCTACGCCCAGTACGCCGACCTGCTCTGGATGGAGACGTCCGAGCCGGACCTCGAGGTGGCGCGCAAGTACGCCGAGGCCATCAAGGCGAAGTTCCCGGACCAGATGCTGGCCTACAACTGCTCGCCGTCGTTCAACTGGAAGAAGCACCTGGACGACGCCACGATCGCGAAGTTCCAGCGCGAGCTCGGCCACATGGGCTACAAGTTCCAGTTCATCACGCTGGCCGGCTTCCACGCGCTGAACTACTCGATGTTCGACCTGGCGCACGGCTACGCCCGCGAGGGCATGACCGCCTACGTCGACCTGCAGGAGCGCGAGTTCGCTTCGGAGAGCCGCGGCTACACCGCGACCAAGCACCAGCGCGAGGTCGGCACCGGCTACTTCGACCAGGTCGCCACCGCGCTGAACCCGGAGAGCTCGACCACCGCGCTCAAGGGCTCCACCGAAGAAGCCCAGTTCCACTGATCCCGGCCGCGGCCTGACGACGGCAACCCCCACCGTCGTCAGGCCGCGTCCTTCCCCCTTCTTTCCTTCCCTGCCCACAGCTCGCGGAGGCACCCCATGGTTGATCGGCTGAACTACCGCATCGAGGTCACCGGGCCGGTCGAGGGCCGGTTCGCCGAGATCCTGACCCCGGCGGCACTCGACTTCCTGGCCAAGCTGGACAACACGTTCGCCGGCCGCCGGCGCGAGCTGCTCGACGCCCGCCGCGTGCGGCGCGAGGAACTGCAGTCCGGGGAGAAGCCGCTCGGCTTCCTGCCGGAGACCCGCCGGGTCCGTGACGACGAGTCGTGGCACGTCGCCCCGACCGCGCCGGGCCTGGAGGACCGCCGCGTCGAGATCACCGGCCCGACCGACCGCAAGATGACGGTCAACGCGCTGAACTCCGGCGCCAAGGTCTGGCTGGCGGACTTCGAAGACGCGACGTCGCCGACCTGGCACAACGTCATCGACGGCCAGCTCAACCTGTTCGACGCCATCCGCCGCAACATCGACTTCACGACGGAAGCCGGCAAGCGCTACACGATCGGCGAAGACCCGGCGACGATCGTCGCGCGGCCCCGCGGCTGGCACCTGGTGGAGAAGCACATCCGCATCGACGGCCGCCCGGTGTCGGCGAGCCTGGTCGACTTCGGCCTGTACTTCTTCCACAACGCGCGCCAGCTGCTCGCCCGCGGCGTCGGCCCGTACTTCTACCTGCCGAAGCTGGAAAACCACCTCGAAGCGCGCCTGTGGAACGACGTCTTCCTGCTGGCCCAGCGCGAACTCGGCATCCCGCGCGGCACCATCCGCGCCACCGTGCTGATCGAGACGATCACCGCCGCGTTCGAGATGGACGAAATCCTCTACGAGCTGCGCGAGCACGCCGCGGGCCTGAACGCCGGCCGCTGGGACTACATCTTCAGCCTCATCAAGAACTTCGCCGCGCACGGCGCCGACTTCGTCCTGCCGGACCGCGCGCAGGTCACCATGACCGTGCCGTTCATGCGGGCCTACACCGAGCTGCTCGTGCGCACCTGCCACCGGCGCGGCGCGCACGCCATCGGCGGCATGGCCGCGTTCATTCCGAGCCGCGATCCCGAGATCAACGCGACCGCGATCGAGAAGGTCCGCGCGGACAAGGAACGCGAGGCCGGCGACGGATTCGACGGCTCCTGGGTCGCGCACCCTGGCCTGGTCCCGGTCTGCCGCGAGGTCTTCGACAGCGTGCTCGGCGGCTGGCCCAACCAGCTCGGCAAGCTCCGCGAGGACGTCCACGTCACCGCCGAGGACCTCCTGGACGTGGCCAGCGCGGGCGGCGAGGTCACCGAGGCGGGCGTGCGCGCGAACATCAACGTCGCGCTGCGGTACGTCGACGCGTGGCTGCGCGGCACCGGCGCGGCGGCGATCCACAACCTCATGGAGGACGCGGCCACCGCGGAGATCGCGCGCTGCCAGATCTGGCAGTGGATCCGCAACGGCACGAAGCTCGAGGACGGCACGGCGCTGACCCGCGAGCTGGCGGTCGAATTCCTGGACGACGAACTCGCGTCGGTGCGGGCCGACCTCGGCGCGGGCAACCGCCTCGACGACGCCCGCGAGATCTTCACCGAGACCGCGCTGGGCGAGAAGCTGCCGAGCTTCCTCACCACGGGTGCCTACGCGCGGTACCTCACGGACGCCCGGTAGCAGGGCCCCGGCTTCCCCTACCTGACGAGGGGAAGCCGGATTCCACACTGTTGGGATGGTGTGGGTCCGGACCGGCCCGGTGACGGCGGCTCCCCGTCACCGGGCCGGTTCATGTCCGTCACAGCAGGAAAACCCGTCGCGTCACGACGCCCGCAGGTGGTTCGCAGCAGGTGAACCCGGTGATGCCGGGCAGTGCGGTGGTCGTGGTCGGAATGGTGACCAGCCACCGGATCGTCCGGACGGCATAAGCCGCGACCAGCAGCGCCATCGCCACCAGAAGGACCGTGGCCAGCGCCTGGTAGTTCCGGATGACGCCGAGCCCGCCGTACCGCAGGACGAAGACGACCGAGCCGAGTGACGAAAACACCGACCACAGCGTCAGGAACGCGGCGCCGGCGAGCCCGGCCGGGCTCCCTTTGAGGTCGGTCGACTTGTCCTTCGGCTTCGCGACCTGCCCCACGGTGTACGCGATCGGAGCGCAGGCGGCGATGGCCAAGTAGAGCGCCGAGGCGACCGCGAAGGCCGCCGATGCTCCCGGCGCGATCGCCGTGTCGAGCTTGCCGGAGAAGGCGGCCAGCAGCGCGGCGAACGCGGCGGTCAACGCCGTGAGGTTGCTGGCCCAGCTGTCAGCGAACTTCCACTGGGCGCCGCCGGGCAGGTCGAGGTTGTTCTTCCTGAAGGCGAGCCTCGCTAGGACGAGGGTCACTGCGACGGCCGCGATGAGCCCGGCGATCAGCCCGTGGCCGAGAACACGCCAATCGGGTACGGCCTGGTCCGCGGCCGCCGCGACGAAGATCTTCATGGGACCGGCTCCTCTGCGTAGTCGCTGCTGGTGGCCCTTAGTCGGCCCCTGGCGGCGGCTCGTTACGCAGAGTTGTCACTCACACGAGTGCTCTCAGCAGGACTTTTGCGGCTTCGCCCGCCGTGTCCGCCTCGCGCGGGTCCCCGGTGATGGCGGCGAGCACGGTCGCGCCCTCCATGAGCGAAAACAGCTGGTCGGCGAGGCTCCGGTCGGGAACGAGACCACGCAGGTAGGCCCGAACCTCGTCTTTGTGCTTGCGAATCGCGGCGGCGATCCCCGGGGTGGGCTCGCCGAACTCGCCGAAGGAGTTGATGAACGCACAGCCGCGGAAGCCCGGCTCGGCGAACCAGTTCTTCAGCCAGGCGAACACGGCCAAGGGGTCGTCGCCGCGGGCGTGGACGAAATCGCGCAACGAGCGGCGCCAGCGTTCGTCGCGGCGAAGCAGGTACGCCTCGACCAGGTCGTTCTTCGCCGGGAAGCACTGGTAGAGCCGTTTGAGCGAGACGCCCGAGCGTTCGCGGACGGCGTCCATCCCGACCGCTTGCACGCCGTGGGCGTAGAAGAGGTCCTCGGCGGCCTCCAGCAGCCGGTCGGTCGCCTCCGTGGAATCCATGTCACCTGCCCCTGGCGCTGAGAATGATCGTTCTCTACTCTAGCGTGAGCAGTGGAGAACGCACGTTCTCCCCGTCCGGAAGGAGCTCCCATGACCCCGCGCCCGCCGTTCCCGCCCTTCGACGAGGACACCGCCCGCCAGAAGGTCCAGGCCGCCGAAGACGCCTGGAACACCCGCGACCCGGAGCGCGTCTCGCTCGCGTACACCGAGGATTCGGTCTGGCGCAATCGCGACCAATACGTCGTCGGCCGCGCCCGGATCGTCGAGTTCCTCACCGCGAAATGGGCGCGCGAGCTGGACTACGCCCTGCGCAAGGAGCTGTGGGGCTTTCGCGGCAACCGCATCGGCGTCCGGTTCCAGTACGAGTCCCGGACCAACGAGGGGCAGTGGTTCCGCAGCTACGGCAACGAGCTCTGGGAGTTCAGCGACGAAGGCCTGATGCGTCGCCGCGAAGCGAGCATCAACGACGTCCCGATCGCCGAAGCCGACCGCCGCATCTTCGGCCCCCGACCGGAGTCGGAGCACGGCGTGCTGTTGCCGGTCTTCTGAGTCCGCTCTCCGCGGAACGACGTCCGAGCCGGCCGGGCCGTGGCCATGCTCGGGACATGACGACCTCGGCGTTCGGCGGCGAAGTGAGCGAGTACTACCAGCGGTTCCGCCGCGGCTATCCGCCCGAGGTCGCGGAAGGGCTGGCCACGGCGTTCGCGTTGACCCGCGACGACGTCGTCCTCGACCTCGGCTGCGGCACCGGCCAGCTCACCCGGGCGCTGGCGCCCCGCGTCCGGGCGGTGCTGGGCATGGACCCGGAGCCGGCGATGCTGGCCCAGGCCCGGCAGGCGACGGCGGACCCGAATGTCAGCTGGCTGCTCGGCGCGGATTCCGACGTCGCCGCGCTGTTGCCCGCCCTCGGGCCGGGGCGCTTGGCCGCGGTCACGGTGGCGCAGGCGTTGCACTGGATGGACCACGAGCGGCTGTTCGCGGCGGTCCGCCCGCTGCTGCGTCCCGGCGGCGGGGTCGCGGTGGTGACCAACGGCGAGCCGCTGTGGTTGCAGGACACGGCGTGGTCGGCCGCGCTGCGGGAAGTCGTCTCCGCCTACCTCGGCACCCCGCTGCACCGGACCTGTGGCACGGACGACGCGAGCCAGGAGCGGTACGCGAAGGCCCTCGCGGCCGCCGGGTATGCCGTGAGCTCGGCGGTCGTCGAGTACTCCGCGCCGCTGAGCGTCGAGGAAATCGCCGGTGGCGTTTTTTCGGCCATGAGCCCCGAGCAGCTGCCCGGCCCCGACGCGAGGCCGGCGTTCACCGACCGCATCCGGGCGGCCGTCGCCCCGCACGGCCCGCTGCGGGAACAGGTCCGGGTCCGGCTGCTGACCGGAACCCGGTGATCACCTAGATTTCCGGGATCTCGGCCGGGACCGGTTCGAAGGCGTTGCCGGTGGCGATCTTGGGCCGGGGCAGCTCGACCGGTTCGCCCGGCTTCGTCCGCCGGTAGACCTCGGCGGTCGCTTCGGCGATCCGGCCCCAGTCGAAGTCCGCGGCCAGCCGGGACTGCGCGGCCCGCGCCCGCTCGGCCGCGGCGTCGGCGTCGGAGAGCACGGTCGTCACCGCGGCGGCCAGCGCGCCGACGTCCCCGGGGCTGAACGCCAGCCCGGTCTCGCCGTGCACGACGACCTCGCCGAGCCCGCCGGCGGTCGACGCCACCAGCGGCGCCTTCGCCGCCGCGGCCTCCAGGGCGACGATGCCGAACGGCTCGTACCGGCTGGGCAGCACCACGGCGTCGGCCGCGGCCAGCGCCGCGCGGAGGTCGCGGTCGGAGAGGTGCCCGACGAAGTCGACCGCGCGCCGCACCCGCAGCTTCCGCGACTGTTCGACCAGCTCGTCGAAGTGTCGTCCTTTTCCGGCAACGACCACGCGGGTGCCCGGGTGGCGGCGCCGGATGCGGGGGAGCGCGGCCAGCAGGTCCTGCACGCCCTTCTCCCACTCGAGTCGTCCGAAATAGAGCAACAGCGGCGCCCCGGCCGGGCTGTAGACCTCGCGGGCATGGGCGATCTCGTCCGCGGGCACCTGCCAGCCGCGCTCCTCGATGCCGTTGTGGATCACCGTGACGTCCTCGGCCTCGACCTCGAAGAGGTGCGCGACCTCGCGGCGCATCGCCTGGGAGCAGGTGATCAGCGCGTCGGCGCGGTTCGCCAGCCACCACTCGACCGAGTGGACCTGCTGGTTCAGCGGGTGCGACAGCCAGCCGGAGTGCCGCCCGGCCTCGGTCGCGTGGATGGTGCCGACCAGCGGCACGCGCGCGGCCTCGGCGATCGCGATGGCCGGGTGGGCGACCAGCCAGTCGTGCGCGTGGACGACGTCGGGCTGCCAAGTGCGCAGCAGGTCCTGCGCGGCGCGGATCATGGCGTGCCCCATGGCCAGCGTCCAGGCGACGAGGTCCCGTTCGAAGGTCACGTGCATCGGGTCCTCGGCGACCCGGATGATCCGCACGCCCTCGACGACGCGGTCGGTGCGCGGGTGCGTCCCGGCGTCGGTGCCGGCGGCGTGCCGGCAGAGCACCACGACGTCGTGGCCTTGACGGGCGAGGTGGGTGGCGAGCGCGTGGACGTGCCGGGCCAGGCCCCCGATGGCCACGGGCGGGTACTCCCAGGACAGCATCAGCACTCGCATGGGCAGAGGTTACTCGCGAGTCAGAAGGCCGCGACGCGCCCGTGCTCGCGAAGTGTTCACATGTGATCCCGATCACTGGCCGGTGCGCGGATCTCTGCCACCATCGACCGGGATGACTTCTCCCGAGGACCCCGGCTGGCGCCGGCTCGACCCGCCCCTGCCGACCCCGTGGAGCGGCGACGTCGCTCCGGACAACGCCCTGCCCGAGTACCCGCGGCCCCAGCTGACGCGGCCTCGCTGGCTCAACCTCAACGGCGTCTGGGAGTACGCGGGCTGGCCGTCGTCGCCGGACGAACCACGGCCGTCCGGCTACGCCGAGCGCATCCTGGTCCCGTTCCCGCCGGAATCGGCGTTGTCCGGAATTCGACGACGCGACGAAGTCCTCTGGTACCGGCGTCTCTTCGAAGTCCCCGGCGACTGGCGCGGCTCCCGGGTCCTCCTGCACTTCGGCGCGGTCGACCAGACGGCGAAGGTCTGGGTCAACAACCAGCTCGTCGCCACCCACGAAGGCGGCTACACGGCGTTCAGTGCGGACATCACCGACGTCCTGCGCGCTTCGGGGCCGCAGGAGCTGACCGTCCGCGCCGAGGACCGCACCGACATCGAGCCCTTCCCCGTCGGGAAACAACGCAACGCGCCCGGCGGGATCTGCTACACGCCGTCGTCCGGAATCTGGCAAACGGTGTGGCTGGAGCCGGTCCCCGAGGCCCGGATCGAACGCCTCGACCTGACCCCGGACCTGACCGGTGTGACGGTGTTCCCGCAGGTCACCGGTGGCGCGGAGGTCGTTGTCGTCATTTCGGCGAACGACGTCGAGGTCGCGCGGGCGTCGGGCGCGGCCGGGACGTCGGTGCGCGTGGACGTCCCTGCGCCGCGCCTCTGGACCCCCGACGACCCGCACCTCTACTCGCTGCGTGTCCGGCTGCTCGACGAGCGTGGTTCGATTTCGGACGAGGTCGGCAGCTACGCCGGCCTGCGGACGATCGGCCTGGTCCCGGACCCGGAGGGCCGTCCGCGGATCGCCCTCAACGGCCGGGTCACTTTTTTGCACGGACCGCTCGACCAGGGCTACTGGCCGGACGGCATCTCGACCGCGCCCACCGACGAAGCCCTGCGGTTCGACCTCGAGAAGACGAAGGAGCTGGGCTTCAACTTCGTCCGCAAGCACGTCAAGGTCGAGCCGGCCCGCTGGTACTTCTGGGCCGACACGCTGGGCTTGGTCGTCTGGCAGGACATGCCGTCGCTGACCGTGTCGTTCGACGGCCCGCCCGGGATCGCGCCGGACCCGATCCCGCGGGCCCGCGAGCGGTTCGAGGCGGAGCTGGCCGAAATGGTGACGCAGCTGCGCGCGATCCCGTCGATCGTCGGCTGGGTCCCCTTCAACGAGGGTTGGGGCGAGTTCGACACCGCCCGTGTCGCGAAATCGGTCAAAGCCCTCGACCCGACGCGGCTGGTGATCGCGAACAGTGGCGTGAACTGCTGTTTCTCCCGGCCGGACAGCGGCGCGGGTGACGTCTACGACGACCACACGTACGTGGGCCCGGGTACGCCGTCGGTGCACGACGGCCGCGTGATCGTCGACGGCGAGTACGGCGGCCTCGGTCTGGTTCTGGACGACCACCGCTGGCCCGGCCCGCCGAACGCGTACGAGATGACGCCGACCCGGGAGCGGCTCACCGAGCGCTACGCCGAGGTGAGCGCCGCCCTCGAACGGGTCGTGGCGGAGCGGGGTCTGTCCGGCGCCGTCTACACCCAGACGACGGATGTCGAAAACGAGGTCAACGGGCTGCTCACCTACGACCGCCGGGTGGTCAAAGTGGATCCGGTGGTGGTCGCGAAGTGCGCGCGGGCGGTGATCGAAATGGGCTCGTCCTGATTTCGAAAACGGCGTTGGGGAATTCCGGTATTCCGCGACAAACCTCTGCCGCAGCCGAAATGGCGTGAAGGTGCCGGGGCGGC
>NZ_MUMI01000176.1 GCF_002155975.1 Amycolatopsis kentuckyensis | reverse complement strand
GGGCCCCGGTGTTGCCGGGCGGGTCGGTGCGGGCTGGGTCGCGGGGGCTGCGGTGGCCTGAGTCTGGCCGGTCGGTGCTGCCGGGCGGCTCGGTGCGGGCTGGGTCGCCGGCGCTGCGGTTGCCTGAGCCTCGCGGGTCGGTGCGGGCCGGGTCGCCGGTGCCGCGGTTGCCTGAGCCTCGCGGGTCGGTTGGGGCTGGGTAACGGGTGCCGCGGCTGTCTGAGCGCCGCGGGCCGGTGCCGCCGGGAAACTCGACGCCACCTGAGATGCGGCGGCCGAACTCTCCTCGACCGAGGCCGCCGGCACCGTCCGGGCCGCCGGTGCCGGGATGCGGGGCGACCTCGGCGCCGGGGCCCCCGGCGACTGCGGCGGGCGGCGGCGCGGCTGGGGCAGCCAGTCCACGCGGGCCATCGGGTGGCGTTCAGTAGGCAAGGGCCACGCTCGCACACTCCGGCGCCACCGCGCCCTCGGACCGCGGGTACGACACCGTCGACGGGTCGCCGTCCGACGTGTAGCGGTGTCCCGCGGGCGCGCCCAGCTCGTCGAGCCAGTGCGCCGATCCGTACTCCGCCTCCTTGCCCGCCGACTGCGACCGGATCCGTGGGATCGCCACCGGATCGAACTTGCCCGAACACGGTGACGGCGCCGGCCCGGCCCCCACCAGCAGCGCGCCGCCGTACGCATAGCCCGGGCCCCGGACCGCCAGGTCCGGCCGGTGCGGGCGGCTGCCGTACGGCAGGGCCAGCGTCTTCGGCTGGTAGCCCGGCACCGCCTGGCGGATCAGCGCGTCCTCCTCGGCGATGGCCGCCGTCGCCGCGCCTTCCGTTGCCGTGCGCAGGTTCGTGTGGCGGCGCGTGTGGTTGCCGATCTCGAAGCCGTGGTCGGCCAGCCAGCGCAGCGCGCTGCCGTCCGCGTCGCCGCCGAACGGGTGCTCGTTGACGTACAAGCTCGCCACCGGGCGGAAACGCGGGTGCGCCGCCGCGACGTCCAGGAGGATCCTGATCGCCGTGCCCGGCTCCGGCCCGCCCTGCGGGCTCAGGCGGAACACGCTCGGGTCGCCGTCGTCGAACGTCAGGACCACCGGGTGCGCGCCCGCCGGGAGGTCGAGCCGGCGGGACACGAGCTCCGCCGTCGTGACCGGGACGTAGTCCTCGGCCGCGAGCCGCTCGAGCTCCGCCGTGAAGTCGGCGGGTGTGCGCTCGTAGACCGACTTCGGCTGCGCGACGATGCGGTGGTACATCAGCACCGGCACCCGGCCCAGCTCGTCGGCGCCCACCTGCCGGGCGACGGCGGGGGTGATGCGCGCCGGCGCGGCGGCGGGCGCCGGACGCGGCGGTGCGGGCGGAGGCGCGACGGGTGCGGGGCCGCCACAAGCCGCCAGCGCGAGGACGGCGGTGAACCCGAACCGGAAAAGGCAACGCATGCCGGAAGTGTGCGTCCGGGCCGCCGCGGGTGCGGGCCGGGCCACCGGGTCGGGTGAGCGCGGAAATGCTTTCCACCGCGCGAAAACCCGTGTTTCCGCAGGCCGAGGCCATCAGCTCGAAACCAGCTCCGGCACGATTCGGTGATCGTCGGGAAACGGGTTTGGCGAAGATCGACAGCGGGTAATTTCCCGCGATGGTCCCGAAAAAGGCGGTCGCCGCCGAACGAACCTTCGATCGACGCCTGGTCCTCACCGCCGCCCTCGCGGGCATGGCCACGAGCGCGTGCGGTGCGCTGCAGCGGGGGAGGGCGCTGGCCGTGCCGGCCCCGGCGGCCGTCGCGGCCCCACCGCCGCCACCACCGCCGAGTCCGCTCGAAAAGGGCTTGCTCGTGGGCTTTTGCGGAGCCCCGGGCGCGAAGGCGCTCGGCCGGATGACCGGTGATCTCACCGAAGCGAGCCGCGCGCTGCGCCGCCAGATCGAGGCGTTCCCGCCGGGACGTCCGGTGACGCCGGTCGTCGAGCTGATCGCCACCACCGTGCACCGCTCGCCGGGCGAGGACGGCATGTACCGCAGCCGCTGCGAGGACTCGACCGTGCGCGACTACCTCGACGCCGCGCGGGCGCTGAACGGCCTGCTGCTGCTGAACATCCAGCCCGGCCGCGCCGACTTCCTGCCCGAGGTGCAGGCCTACGAGCGCTGGCTGACCGAGCCGGATGTCGGCGTCGCGCTCGACCCCGAGTGGGCCGTCGAACCGGGCGTCATCCCCGGCAAGAAGTTCGGCCGCACGAACGGCGCCGAACTCGACGGCGTGGCCGGCTACCTCGGCGGGCTGGCCGACGCGCACCGCCTGCCCGCCAAGGTGATGGTCTACCACCAGGTCGCCGCGTCGGTCGTGCGTGACGAACAGCTCCTGAAGCCGCACAAGGGGGTTTCGGTCGTCAAGGTCGTCGACGGCATCGGCTCGGCCGCCGCGAAGAAGGCGACCTGGAAGACGCTGATGACGACCATGCCCGCCCACGTGCGGCCGGGCTTCAAGCTGTTCTTCGAGGAGGACACCCGCCGCGGAGCGGACCTGATGACCCCGGCGGACGTCCTGGCGCTGAGCCCGACGCCCGCCTACGTCGTGTACGAATAGCCGAGGGGACAGCGAAAGCCCGGTGCGGTCCGCCGCACCGGGCTTCTTCGTGCGGACGACGAAAGCCCGGCGCGGGAGGGGAACCGCGCCGGGCTTTCGCCGGCTTGTCCGTCCGGGGTACCGGCCGGTCTAGCCGACCGGGACGGGCAGCCCGCCGAGAAGGTCGTTCACCAGCGCGGAAAGGCTGATCAGGACTCGCTGCAGCAGCGCGTTGAGCAGCGCCGACACCGGCGGCAGCGACTGCCGGGACGCCAGCTGGGCGGCGAGTTCGTCGACGCCCTTGCGCGCTTCGGCGTTGTCCTTCTGCGCGGTGGCCGCGCTGTCCTTGGCCGCGGCCTGGACGGTGTAGCGCTTGCCCTGGGCCAGATCCGACAGCAGCGGGTCGAGGCGGCCGAGGGTGGCCTGCGTGCCGGGCACGTCCCCGTTGTCCGCCCGCGACGCCAGCTGGTCGCGCAGGCCCTGGACCTCCGCCGCGGCGCTCGTGGTGCTCGACGATCCGCTGCCACCGGGCCCGCCCGCCGTCGCCACACCCACCCCCGTCAAGGTCACCGCAGCCGCGGTGACGAACACCGTGAGCGCTCGGGTCAGTGCACTTTTCATGTCGTACTCCTCCGGATTGTGCGATGCCGACTGCGATCATGGTGGGCGCCGATCGGCGATAACGCGAGTGGATGTCCGGGAGTCGTCGGCGTCGGTTGATTTCACACGGTGTACGGCCTCGCGAGTTCTCCGGAACAAACACCGACATCGCGTGAAGTGGCTGTTCAGCGGTTTTCCGCATCGGCTACGTTGTGTGATGCCACCACCCGGCCGTGTCGGACCGTTACGATATACGGCTGAATCGGCGGGGTTTTCTTTACCGACGGTGCGATCGGTGCCAGTTCCGGGTGACGCGCGACTTTCACTCGATCGTGACGTTTAAGGAACGAAAGAATGGGTAATCATGCCCGTTTGGCTGGCGGCGGGAAAGCCACTCTTAAGTAGGGTACGGTGCGAAAATACTTCTTGCCCGGCGAGCGTCTCGCTAATCTGGGTGGCGGTTGCAGGGCCGGTTTTTCCGGTCGTTACTGTGGCCTCCTCGGTGCCGAGACCTGACAACTGGGCGCCATTCGGAGAGAAGGAAACGCAGAACGTCCCGACGCCGACGGCGCCGGGACGTTCTGTGCGAAGAGGAGGGAATGGCGGTGCGGGGCACCAGGGTCACTCGGGCATCCGCCGGGAACCGGGGGCGCGGTCCCCGCGATGCCCGGACGCCGGGCGGTGGCCGCCGGGCATGGGGTTCCGGTGGCGCTCCGGCCGGCGCGCAGGCGCTCGACGGGTTCCGGACCTGCGGCACATGCACGCCTGAGGTGCCTGGTGGGAACCACACCTGCGGCCCATGCACGCCTCGGGTGCCCGGTGGGGACTGGCTCTGCGGCGCAAGCACGCCTGAGGTCCCGGGTGGGGACCGGTGCTACGGCGCAAGCACGCCGCAGGTGCCTTGTGGCGGCGGCCCATGCGCGCCTGAGGTGCCCAGTGGGGACCGGTCCTGCGGCGCAAGCACGCCGCAGATGCCCGGTGAGGACCAGCCCTGCGGCGTAAGAACCCCTCACGCGCCCGGTGGGGACCGGCGCTACGGCACAACCACCCCTCACGCGCCCGGTGGGGACCGGCGCTACGGCACAACCACCCCTCAGACGCCCGGCGGGCTCCGCCGCGGCTCGGCCGGCGGGTACGCGTTCGCCGGCGGGGTCGCCTCCGCGACCGGATATCCCGCCATCGCTCCCGGCTTGGGCCCGCGTCGCACCAAGCCCGCCAAACCCAGCAGGCCGGCCAAGCCGAGCAGACCCCACAGGCCGTTGTCGTCGTTGTCGTCGCGGGTGTTGTCGCCGTTCGTCCCGTCGTCGTCCGTCCGCTGGTGCCATGCCGGTGCCGCGAGCTCCGGTGCCGCCGAAGCCGGTACCGCTGCCGTCAGCGCGAACGCCGCCGCCGCGATACCCGCGCAGCACAGCTTTCCTGCCTTGTGGTTCATCCCGGTTCTTCCTTCCGTTCCGGCAATCGGTCTTCCGGGGCGTACCCCCACCGGTCACATCCAGTCGCGCTGTCACGGAAACGGGCGACAGCGGCGGGACCCGGTTTCCGGCGCATTTCCCGCTTTTGTAAGATGGCTCCCGGTTCAAGACGGAGCCGTGCAGGGACGCGCCGCGTGCGCTCGTCCGCCTCCGGCCGTCCTTCCCCTTCTCAAGCGCAGCAGCGCATCCGAGCCGGGCAACACCGTCCACTGCCGTGGACCGGGGGAGGAATGAACACTGAACTCGCCGTCGCGCCACTCGGCGCGACCTACACACCGCGCCTGATCTGCACCACCGGCGACCGCCTGATCCACCCGGCGGACGGCCGCAACGACCTCGCGCGGATCGTCGTGCGCTGGGCCCGTGCCTGGGTTCCCGAAACCTGGCCCGCCCGCCAGTACTTCGCCGCGCTGGGCATCGGCGACGACGAAAACCCTTGCTACCGCGACGAAGACGTCGTGGGATGGCACCTTCTGCAACCTCGGCCGGACTCGCTCGCGTGGCGGGTGCGGTCGGGCGAAATCGACGTGACCACCGCGCTCACGGCCGAAGCCGAGGCCTGGCCCGAATAGGAAATCCTCGCGAAGAGCTCTGCGCCTGCCCGGCGCAGGGCTCTTTGGCGTGCGCGGAAACATTCCTTGCTCCGCAAGCGATCTCCGTGGACAATGATCAAGAAGTGCCTGGCAGCAAACAACTAACCCGATCGGACCACATGCGGCGTGGTCAGCGGCTCGCGGTACCCACACGATGGTGGCACGAAGTGGAAACGGCGTCCCGCCATCAGTACGTTTCCTCCA
Source organism: Amycolatopsis kentuckyensis (assembly GCF_002155975.1). Classification (GTDB taxonomy): domain Bacteria; phylum Actinomycetota; class Actinomycetes; order Mycobacteriales; family Pseudonocardiaceae; genus Amycolatopsis; species Amycolatopsis kentuckyensis. Next base: position 3,133 of record NZ_MUMI01000176.1, on the reverse strand, counting down.
CACGGGACGGAGAACACACCTTCACTGCCGTCCCGTTCTCCGAATATCGTTCATCGAGGAGCACCCCAATGCTGAAGAAGATCGGGTTCGTCACGGCCACCGCGGCGGCCGGCGCGTTCCTGGCCGGCGGCATCGCCGCGGCCGACACCCCGGAGGGGCACCACCACCACGGGCACCCCCACGGCCACCACTACGGCGGCTACGACTACACCGGCCAGGTCGGCCTGGTGAACCTGAACAACACCGACGTGCTCCACAACGTCAACGGCACGCTCGGCGTGTGCGGCAACGACATCAACGTCCTCGGCGTCCAGGTGCCGGTGCACGACTCGCTCAACGGCATCGGCGTGCCGATCCTGTCGCCGGGCTCGCACGAGGCCAGCGGTGAGTCGCCCTACAACTGCGCGTCGAGCGCTCTGTCCGACGGCGGCACGAGCCAGGGTCACTGAGTTTCCGTGCCCGGAGCCGCCCGTGCGTGCGGAAGCCGGCTCCGGGCACGGGAAACGGTCGCCAGCGCCGACGCCGCACCGCGCGCCCGGAACACGGAGCGAGCTGCACACTCCGGTTCCGCGTTCCGGGCACGCCGCGACGCCGGACGGCGCCGACCCGGGTGGGACCGGCCGCGACGCTGGAGAAGTGCGCCGGTCCCGCCCGGCCTGACCGCACCCTAACGGACTTTCCCGGGCCCGGCGAACCGAAGCCGGGCCCGTTCCCTTTCCCCGATCCCCCGCCGGAGCCCTCCGGCGGGTTCGCAGAAGGAGTATTTTTCTCGTGATCAAGCAACTCGGCTTCGTCGCCACCACTCTCGCCGCCGGGATGGCGGTGCTCGGCGGATCCGCGTCCGCGGCCAACGTCAGCGTCGCCGGCCACCCGGTCGACTCCACCGACCAGTTCGGGCTCGTCGGCAACGTGCAGAACCTCGACGCCGTGCACAACCTGAACGTCGTCGGCGGCGTGTGCGACAACGACATCAACGTCCTCGGCGTCCAGGTGCCGATCCACGACACCGCCAACGGCATCGGCGTCCCGGTGCTGTCCCCGGGCGAGCACGAGGCCGAGGGCCAGAACCCGGACAACTGCGCGGCCGGTGAGATCGCCGACGGCGGGACCGCCCAGGGCAACTGACCTCCCGGTCGACCGCCGCGCGGGTGCGCCCCGCGCGGCGGTTTCGTCACGTCCGGTCGAGCCGGTGCAGGGTCACTTCCCGCACGACGAGCAGGACCGCGGCCGCGACCGGCACCGCGACGAACGCGCCGACGACGCCGAGCAGTTCGAATCCGAGCAGCACCGCGACGACGGTGACGAGCGCGGGGATCCGGACGGCGCGGCCGACGATCTTCGGCAGCAGCACGTAGTCCTCCACCAGCCGGTAGCCGACGAAGAAGCCGAGGGTCGTGAGCCCGACCGGCACCGACACCGTGAGCGCGACGAGGGTGGTGCCGGCACCGGCCGCCACCGAACCCGCGACCGGAACCAGGTCGAGCACGGCGACGAGCACGGCGAGCACGAGCGGGTAGGGCACGCCGAACGCCCACAGCCAGGCGAAGGTGGCGGCTCCGGCGATCAGCGACACGACGACGTTGCCGACGAGGTAGGCGCCCACCTTCCGGAAGACCGCGTCGCCGATCAGGATCACCCGTGGCCGCCGGGACCGCGGGGCCAGCCGGTAGAGCGCGGCGCGGATCCGGGGGAAGTCGGCGACGAAGTAGGTGGCGAGCACCACGACGATCACGACGTCGCCGAACAGCGCCGCGAGGGATTTCGCGACGTCGGACAGCCGGACGGACCGGACGGCCGCTTCCAGGCCGAAGGTTTCGTTGGCCAGGCCGAGCAGCGTGCCGTGGTCGCGCAGCAGGGTCAGGTACCGCGGAGCGCCGTTCTGCAACTGCGCCGCCTGGTCGGCGAGGGGGACGGCGGCCGCGGCGACGGCGCCGCCGAGGACGGCCAGGCCGGTCACGACGACCACGCCGGTGGCGAGCGCGCGGGGCATCCGGCGGGCGAGGCGGGCGGTCACCGGCTCGAGTCCGACGGCGAGGAAGAACGCGATGCCGATCAGGAGCAGCACGTCCGAAGCCGCGAGGAGGAGTTCGACGACCGCGACCGTGACGACCACGCCGGCCGCGGCGAGCAGCCCGGCGAAGAACGGCGAGCGGCGGTCGAGCGGTTTTCCCGGGGCGCCCAAGGGCTTTTCCTGCCGGGCCGCCGCGCCCTCGGCCTCGCCGACGGGATGCCCGGCGCGGTAAGCCCCGCGGCCGCTCGTTGCGTGCATGAGTCGGCGGCTACCCCGCGTGGTGCGAACGAATCCACCCGATCCGGGCACGCGGGCAAGTCCACGCTTCCCGGTGACGGCGTCCGCCTGACGTTGCCGCAATCCCTGTGGTGTCGGCAAAATCGCCTATGCGTTTCAAGGATCTTCTGCTCGTTCCGGTCGTCGCCATCGCGGCCGCGTTCGCGGTGGCGCCGGAAGCGGCGGCCGTCGGCGCGCCGCGGCTGCTGATCAACCAGGACTTCCCGGATCCGGACGTCGTCAAGACGGCGTGGGGGTACTTCGCGTTTGCGACCGGCACGCGGATCCGGACGGCCAGCGCGGCCGCGGTGGACGGGCCTTGGCACGTCGCCGGTGACGCGCTCGGAGCCGTGCCCGCGTGGGCGAAACCGGACGGCGGGTTCTGGGCCCCGGACGTCACCCAGCTGCCGGACGGCACGTTCGTCCTCTACTTCGCGGCCGCGCAGACGGCCGGTGGCGAGATGTGCCTCGGCGCGGCGACGGCGAAGAAGGCAGAAGGACCGTACACACCGGTGGGTGACCGGCCGCTCGTGTGCGAGCCCGGTGACCACGGAGACATCGACCCGCAGACGTTCGTCGACACGGACGGGTCACGCTATCTGCTCTACAAGAGTGACGGCGCCGCGACCGGACCACCGTCGGCGATCTGGGTGCAGAAGCTGCAGGCGGATGGCCGCACCCTCGCCGGTCCGCGCACCGAGCTGCTGCGGGCCGACCTGACGGCCGAGATGTCGGTCGTTGAAGCGCCTTCGGTGGTGAAGACCGCGTCTCGGTACTTGTTGTTCTATTCCGCGGACACGTTCCAGAGCACGGGCTACCACACGGGTTACGCGTCGGCGCCGACGC
>NZ_MUMI01000175.1 GCF_002155975.1 Amycolatopsis kentuckyensis | reverse complement strand
GAGCAGCAGCACCGCGGCCGCGATCACGAGGATCCGCTTGCGGTTGTCCTGCGGCGGCTTCTCCGGCTCGGGCCGGCTCCGCCGCCGCGGCGGGGCCGGCGGCACGGGCGGCACCCGGGTGGTCGCCGGCCCGGCGGCGTGGCTCAGCGCCTGCGTCGCGTTCGGGCGGTGCACCGGCATCGTCTTCTCGGTGTCCGGCACCTGCGGGATCCGCGGCAGCGTGCGCTCGGTGTCGGCGAGGTCGCCCTGGCCGTGGGACACCGGGATCGGCACGGTCACCGGCAGCAGCCCCAGCTGGGCGCGCACCGCGGTCAGCTCGGTGAGGAACTCCCCGGCGTCGGCCGGCCGCAGCCGCGGGTCCCGCCGCGTCGCCCGGACGACCAGGTCGTCGAGCGCCGGCGGCAGGTCCGGGCGCAGCTCGCTCGGGGGCGGCACGTCGTCGTTCACGTGCCGGTAGGCCACCGAGATGGCCGTGTCCCCGGTGTAGGGCACCCGGCCGGTCAGCATTTCGTAGAGCAGGATCCCGGCCGAGTAGACGTCGCCGCGCGAAGACGCCGCGCCGGTCTCGACCTGCTCGGGGGCGAGGTAGGCGACCGTGCCGAGGATGACGCTCGAGGAGGTCGTGCCCGCGCTCGCCACGGCCCGCACCAGGCCGAAGTCCGCGACCTTCACCGCCCCGCCGGTGTGCTGCCCGACCCGGCCGATCAGCACGTTCTCCGGCTTCACGTCCCGGTGCACCAGCCCGGCCCGGTGCGCGGCGGCCAGCGCCGACAGCACGGGCTCGGCGACGCTCAGCGCCACCGCGACGTCCAGCGGGCCCTCGTCGTCCAGCAGGTCGCGCAGCGTCCCGCCGTCGACCAGCTCCATCACCAGGAACGCCAGTCCCGACTCCGCACCCTGCGGCAGGTCGAAGCCCTGGTCGTGCACCGCCACGACGTGCGGGTGGTGCAGCTGCGCCGCGGACTGCGCCTCGCGCACGAACCGGTCCACGAACGACCGGTCGTCGGCGAAGCGCGGGTCCATGATCTTGATCGCGACCGGACGGTCCAGCCGGGTGTCCGTCCCCCGATAGACGGAAGACATTCCGCCGTGGGCGAGCAGCCGGTCCACCCGGTAGCGCCGCTCCAAGAGCGTGCCGACCAGGCTGGGTTGGGTGCGTGTCACGAGTATGGATCGTACGGAACCGCGCACGCCTCGTGGAGGAGACCTGGCGGGTCACCCGTGCGCACTAGCGGGTGAGGGGACGGAATGTGGCACAGTGTCACCTGTGAGTGGGATTCCTGTCGCCGAAGACATCCTCGACACCGCCATCGCGGTCCTCCCGTTGACGGAGGTGGCGACCGTGCTCGGGACGTCGACCAACAAGGTCCGGCAGATGCTGCGCGACGGGCAGCTGATCGCGCTCAAGCGCGGCGGTGAACTGTGCGTGCCCAGCGATTTCTTCGTCAAGGACGGCGTCGTCAAGGGATTGACCGGGACGATCACCGTGCTCGCCGACTCGGGCTTCTCCCGGACCGAGATGCTGCGGTGGCTGTTCACCACGGACGACACGCTGCCCGGGAGCACGCCCATCAACGCCCTGCGGACCAGCCACGGCACCGAGGTCAAGCGGCGCGCTCAGGCCATGGCGTTCTGACCTGCGGAAACAGGTGGCGGCCGCGGCGAGCTGAACGGCGGCCGCGGTCAGCAGGCACGCCGGGAGCGACCACGCGGCCAGCGGACCGGCCAGTGCCGCGCCCGCGGCCAGCCCGGTGATCTTCACGCTCGCCGCCGTCGTGAACACCTGCGCCCGGACGTGCTCCGGCGCCTCGCGGTGACGGATCGCGAACAACGCCGTGAGCTGCGGACCTTCGGCGAATCCGGCCAGGACGGCCGCGACGACGACGCCGTGCCCGCCGGCGGCCAGGAGGCAGCTCGCCGCCAGGAGGAGCGTGCTCAGCCAGACGGTCCGGTCGGGCGCCCACGGCAGCGGCTTCTTCGCGAAGACGGCGTTGGCCAGCAGTGACGCCACCGCGAGGACGGTCAGCAGCAGGGCGCCGTCCGCCGGGCCGCGCAGGTGCGCCGCGCCCAGCAGGGGATAACACACGGTGACCATGCCGATCCCCATGCAGGAGATCGTCGAAGCGACGGTCGCCCGCCGCAGCGGGGCGTTGCGGACCAGAACCCGGAAGCCGTCCTTGAGGCGCGACTTCTTCGGTGTCCGTTTCGGGAGGAACCAGGCGACGGGAATCGCCGCGGCGACCAGGCCGACCGCGACCACGAGCCCGGCGGAGCCGCCGAGGAGCCCGGCGAGCCCGGGCCCGGCGAGGGCGGCGGCGGTGAACGTCATGGCATCGAGGCGGCTGGCCTGCGGCAGCGCGGACCCGGCGACGGCGGGCAGCTGCGCGGTCCAGCCGCCGGCGATGGCGGGGTTGAGCAGCCCGGCGACCACCGCCACCCCGACGACGGCTTCGAGCGGTAAGTGCCCGAAGGTGGCGCTGACCAGGGCAATCCCGCCGGCGTAGCCGCCGAGCGCGAGGGCGAGCAGCCGCCCCGGGATCGCGCTGCGGTCCAGCAGGGCGCCGAACACGGGCCCACCCGCGGCGGCGGCCGCGGTCAGCCCGGCGAGCAACGCCGCGCCGGCGTGCGGACCCGCGGTCATCCCGAGCAGCAACAACGCGGGCCCGGACAGCTCATCACCGGTCCGGGCGAGCGTCGCACCGCCGAGGTAACGTCTTATCATCGGCAAGACGTTACAATGAGACATGGCTTTTCCGCACCGGGATTCCGTGCAGCGCGCGGTCGACCTGCTGGGTGTCCTGCTGGTTCCGGCTCCCGACCCGGCTTCGGTGGTTCGCGTCCTGCGCGATCACGGCGAGCCGGACGTCTCCCTGTCCCCCTCGGACATCGGAGAGCTGCGCACGGCGGCCCTGGAGCTGCGCGAAGTGTTCGCGGCCCGTGACGTCGCTTCGGCGGCTTCGGTGCTCAACCGGCTCTTCGCTGCGTACGCAGGCCCACCGCGCCTGACGGACCACGAAGAGGGCTACGGCTGGCACCTGCACGCGGACGCGGCCGACGACGGGCCGTGGGGCGCGTGGCTGGTGACGTCATCGGCCCTGGGGCTGGCGAACCTGCTGGCCGAGCGCCAGGGGCCGCCAGGCGGGTTGTGCGCGTCACCGACGTGCGGGAAGCCGTTCGCGCACACGGGCGGCGGCAGCCCGCGGAGGTATTGCTCGCCCCGGTGCGCGACGCGCGAACGCGTCGCCGCGCACCGGGCGCGCGGGTGAAGCTCAGCCCTGGGTCTTGTCGCGCCAGGCGATCCAGGACTTCAGCGCGTCGAGGTCGTAGTCCGGGCCGCCCACGCCGACGGTGAACGTCGTGACGCCCAGCTCCAGGAGCTTCGGGCCCAGCTCGTCCGGCTCGCCCTGGACGCCGCACGAACGCTCGATCTCGGCCGGGTCGCGGCCGACGTCCGCGCAGTGCTGGTCGAGGATCTTGACCTTGCGGCCGACGACCTCCGGGTCGCCGAAGCCGTGCCAGATGTCGCCGTGCTTGGCGACCAGCTTGAGCGTCTTCTTCTCGCCGCCGCCGCCGATCAGGACCGGGATCTTGCGGGTCGGCGCCGGGTTCAGCTTGGCCAGGCGCGACTCGATGCGCGGGAGCGACTCCGCGAGGTCGTCGAGCCGGCCGCCCGCGGTGCCGAACTCGTAGCCGTACTCGTCGTAGTCCTTCTCGAACCAGCCGGAGCCGATGCCGAGGATGAGCCGGCCGCCGGAGATGTGGTCGACCGTGCGGGCCATGTCGGCGAGCAGCTCGGGGTTGCGGTAGCTGTTGCAGGTGACGAGCGCGCCGATCTCCACCCGGGACGTCGACTCCGCCCACGCGCCGAGCATGGTCCAGCACTCGAAGTGCATGCCGTCGGGGTCGCCGTAGAGCGGGTAGAAGTGGTCCCAGTTGAAGACGATGTCGGCCCCGAGGTCTTCGGCGGCCGACGCGGTGCGCCGGATGCTGTCGTAGTCGGCGTGCTGCGGCTGGAGCTGCAGGCCGATCCGGATGCGTCGTTCGGTCATGATCGCAGCCTACGACCGCCGCGGAGCGTCTCGCGCGCCCAGACCGTGGCCAAGGGTGGTAGTGCCACCACCAGCCTCCGCGACTTCGGCACGACGGCCCGCCGCGTCAGGATGTCGTAGTCCAGGGCCACGATCTCGTCGAGGATCCCCTCGTAGAGCGTCAACGCCGTCCGCACGCACGGCCGCGATTCCGGCCGCAGCAACGCCACGCCGGCCTCGGCCCGCCGGTACACCGCCCGCGTCCGCGCGACGAAGTACGCCAGCGCCGCCCGGATCCGCGGATCGTGCCGCCGCTCCTCGAGCAACGCCCGCGAAACGCCGAACGCCGCGAGTTCCGAAGTGGGCAGGTAAAGCCGTCCCCGGTCCAGGTCCTCGCCGACGTCGCGCAGGAAGTTCGTCAGCTGGAACGCCTCGCCCAGCGCGATCGCGCCCGGGACGGCGTCGGCCACGGCGCCGACCGTGCCGAACACCGGCAGCATCTGCAGCCCGATCACCGCGGCCGAGCCGTACATGTAGTCGCCCAGCTCGGCGAACGTCCGGTATTCGACCGGCTTCAGGTCCGCTCGCATGGATTTCAGGAAACTGTCGAACAGCTCACGCGAGAGGTCGTAGCGCCGCACGGTGTCGGCCAGGGCCACGAGCACCGGGTCGTCCGGGGTGCCGCCCTCGAAGACGACGTCGACCATCTCGCCGACAGCGTCCAGGGAGGCCGCCGGGTCGGTGCCCGGTGCCGGGTTGTCGACCAGTTCGTCCGCCATCCGCGCGAACCCGTACAGCGTGTGCGCGGCGGGCCGGGCCCGGGCCGGGAGCAGCCGGGTCGCGAGGAAGAACGTGCGTCCGTAGTGGGCGTTGATGCGGCGGCACTCGGTGTACGCGGCCCGCAGGTCCGGCGAAGAGATGCCCGCCGCGTCGAGTTCGTTCACCGGCCGGTGATCCTTTCCGCCGCCAGTCGTCCGGAGATGAGCACCGGCGGGATGCCGACGCCGGGGGTGGTGCCGCAGCCGGCCAGCACGACGTTGCCCGCCGCGCGGACCAGGTTCGCCGGCCGGAACGGACCCGTCTGGGTGAACGTGTGCGCGAGCGAGAACGGCGTCCCGGCGGTGAGCCCGCGCGCCGCCCAGTCCGCCGGGGTGATCGTCTCGTCGACCGTGAACTCGCTGCCGAAACCGGTCAGCCCGCGCGCCTCCAGCGTCCGCAGCAGTTCTTCGCGGTACGGCCCGCGGACGCGGTCCCAGTCGATCGGGCCGCGGCGCAGGTTCGGCGCGGGCGCGAGCACCGAGACGATCTCGCCGCCGCGCCCGGCCAGCCCCGGATCGGTCGCCGTCGGGCGGGTGACCAGCAGCGACGGGTCGCTCATCAGCTTGCCCTCGCGGATGATCTCGGCGAACGTCCGCTCCCAGGCGTTGCCGAAGAAGATCGTGTGGTGCCCGAGGTTCCACTTTTCGGTGGTCCGCCCGTGCAGGACGACCGCCGACGGCGAGTAGCGCAGG
>NZ_MUMI01000174.1 GCF_002155975.1 Amycolatopsis kentuckyensis | reverse complement strand
AACATCACCCTCGACGACGAGGCCCGCGCGTCCTTCCGGCTGATCACCCCGGCCGGCGCGGCCGACGTCAAGCTGCCGCTGCACGGCGAGCACCACGTCGGCAACGCGCTGTCCGCCGCGGCGGTCGCGCTGGAGCTGGGCGCGACGCCGGACGAGATCGCCACACGGCTCTCCGCCCTCGAACGGCGGTCCGCGCGGCGCATGGAGGTCGTCACCCGGCCCGACGGCGTCACGATCCTCAACGACTCGTTCAACGCCAACCCCGAGTCGATGCGGGCCGGCCTGAAGGCCCTCGCGGCGATGACGCGGGAGACCGGCCGCCGGTCCTGGGCCGTGCTCGGCGTGATGGGCGAGCTCGGCGCGGACTCGGTCAACGCCCACGACGAAATCGGCAGGCTCGTCGTCCGGCTCAACATCGCCAAGCTCGTCGTGATCGGCCCCGAGGCGGCGGCCATGCACCAGGGCGCGCACCAGGAAGGCTCCTGGGGCGAGGAATCCACTTTGGTACCCGACGTCGAGGCCGCCGCCGCCCTGCTGCATGATCAGCTCCGCCCCGGGGACGTGGTGCTGGTCAAGGCCTCCAAGGCCGCCGGCCTCTGGCGGGTCGCCGAAGCTCTGCTCGAACCCCGGGAAACCGACAACTCCGAGAATCGCTCGAACGGTGGTGACGCGTGATCAGCATCCTGATCGCGGCCGCGGCGGGCCTGCTGGTCTCCATCATGCTGACGCCCTACCTGATCCGGGTCTTCTCCCGGCAGGGCTTCGGCCAGGAGATCCGTGAGGAAGGCCCCCAGGGACACAAGTCCAAGCGCGGTACCCCGACCATGGGCGGTGTCGCGATCATCATCGCGATGGTCGTCGGGTACTTCGCCGCGCACCTGATCAACTGGATGTTCAACTCCCGCAGCGGGGCGCCGACGGCGTCCGGCCTGCTGGTGCTGATGCTCGCGGTGGGCCTGGGGATCGTCGGGTTCCTCGACGACTTCATCAAGATCCGCAAGCAGCGGAACCTGGGGCTGAACAAGACCGCGAAGCTGGTCGGGCAGCTCGTCGTCACCATCGCGTTCGCGGTGCTGGCGCTGAACTTCCCGAACCAGCACGGCATCACGCCGGCGTCGGAGAGCCTCTCCTACGTCCGTGACCTCGCGCTGATCACCTTCCCGTCGGTGATCTTCGTGATCTTCTGCTACGTCGTGATCTCCGGCTGGTCGAACGCGGTGAACTTCACCGACGGCCTCGACGGCCTGGCCGGTGGCGCGGCGGCGATGGTGCTGGCCACCTACGTCGTGATCTCGTTCTGGCAGGAGCGGCTGTCCTGCGCCAACGCGCCGGCCGCGGCCTGCTACGACGTCCGCGACCCGCTGGACCTGGCCGTGGTCGCCGCCGCGGCGACCGGTGCCTGCGTCGGGTTCCTCTGGTGGAACGCGGCCCCGGCGAAGATCTTCATGGGTGACACCGGCTCGCTGGCCCTCGGCGGCCTGGTCGCCGGCCTGTCCATGACCACCCGCACCGAGCTGCTCGCCATCGTCATCGGCGGCCTGTTCATGGTCGAGATGATCTCGGTGGTCGCGCAGATCGCGGTGTTCCGGACGACCCGGCGCCGGCTGTTCCGGATGGCGCCGTTCCACCACCACTTCGAGCTCGCCGGCTGGGCCGAAACCACGGTGATCATCCGGTTCTGGCTGCTCTCGGCGATCTGCTGCATGTTCGGGCTCGGCCTGTTCTACAGCGAGCAGCTGGGCCTCGGGGGCTGACGTGGACGTCGCCGGTCGTCACGTTCTGGTCGCCGGGGCCGGGGTCACGGGCAAGTCCGTGGTGCCGGTGCTGGTCGAGCTGGGTGCGCGCGTCACCGTCACCGACGGCAACGCCGAGCGCTTGGCCGAGCTCGAGGGCCTCGGCGCCGAGCTGGTGCCGGGCCTGACCGAGCCGCCCTCCGACGTCGTCCTCGTGGTCACCAGCCCCGGCTGGCGGCCGACGTCGCCGCTGCTGGTGGCCGCGGCCGAGGCCGGGATCGAGGTCATCGGCGACGTCGAACTGGCCTGGCGGGTCGGGCAGCTGCGCGAGCACCCGCCGTGCTGGCTGGTGGTGACCGGCACCAACGGCAAGACGACCACCGCCGGCATGCTCGAGTCGATCCTCAAGGCGGCCGGCGCGAACGCCGTGGCCTGCGGGAACATCGGGTACGCGGCGCTCGACGCGGTGCGGGCCGGGTACGACGTGCTGGCCGTCGAGCTGTCGAGCTTCCAGCTGCACTGGTCCTCGACGCTGGCCCCGGACGCCGCCGTCGTACTGAACCTGGCCGAGGACCACATCGACTGGCACGGCTCGATGGACGAGTACGCGGCCGCCAAGGGCCGGGTCTACGCCCGGGCCAAGGTCGCGGTGCACAACGCCGACGACGACTGGTCCACCCGGATCGCCGCCGAGCACGCGCCCGAGAGCGCCCGCCGCGTCGGCTTCCAGCTCGACACCCCGCGCGCCGGCGAGCTGGGCGTGGTCGAAGACCTGCTGGTCGACCGCGCCTTCGTCGCCGACCCGGCGAACAGCGCCGAGGAGCTCGCCACCCTGTCGGACGTCCGCCCGGCGGGCCCGCACAACGTCGCGAACGCCCTGGCCGCGGCCGCGCTGGCCCGCGCCCACGGCGTCTCGGCCGACGCCGTGCTGAAGGGCCTGCGCGAGTACCAGCCGGCCCCGCACCGGGCCGTCGAGGTCGCCGAAGTGGCCGGGGTGCGGTACGTCAACGACTCGAAGGCGACCAACCCGCACGCGGCCGCCGGGTCCCTGCGCGCCCACGCGAGCATCGTGTGGATCGCCGGGGGCCAGCTCAAGGGCGCCTCGGTCGACGAGCTGGTGAGCAGCATCGCCGGCCGCCTGCGCGGCGTCGTGCTCCTCGGCGTCGATTCACCCGTGATCGCCGCCGCGGTTGCGCGACACGCGCCGGATGTCCCGGTGAACAGCCTCCGTCCGGGTGACGATGAACCCATGACTGCGGCGGTGAGTGCGGCCAGCGCGATGGCCCGACCCGGTGACGTGGTGCTCCTGGCACCCGCCGCGGCGTCGTTGGACATGTTCTCGAGCTACGGCGAGCGCGGCGACGCGTTCACTGCGGCCGTGCATGTCCTCCGCGACGACGCAGCGGGGGAGCCGAGTGACGACAGCTGAACCGAAGCCCGCACCGCCGCCCAAGCGGCCGCGCCGGGAGCGCAAGGAGAGCGGCTTCGTCGCCTTCCGGACCGCGCTGACCGCGTGGCTCTCGCGGCCGCTGGCGTCGTTCCACCTCGTGCTCGCCCTCACCGGTGTGCTCACCGTCATCGGCGCCGTCATGGTGCTGTCGGCGTCGTCGGTCACCTCCTACAACCCCAAGACCGGCAGCGGTGTCTACTCGCTGTTCGTCAAGCACCTGGTCTTCGTCGCCCTCGGCTCGGTGGTCTTCTGGCTGGGCCTGCGGGTCAAGCTGGAGCGGATCCGGCGGATGTCGGCCACCGCGACGGTGATCTGCCTCGGCCTGCTCGTGCTCGTGCTGACGCCGCTCGGCTCGGAGGTCAACGGTTCGCAGGGCTGGTTCAAGCTCGGCGAGTTCACCTTCCAGCCGGTCGAGGCCGCGAAGGTCGCGCTGGCCTTCTGGGGCGCCCACATCCTGGTGATCAAGTACAACGTGATCCACCAGTGGCGGCACCTGCTGGTGCCGGTGGTGCCGATCGCGCTGCTGATGTTCGCCCTGGTCATGCTGCAGCCCGACCTCGGTGGCACGGTCACCCTCGCCGTCGTCCTGCTCGCGCTGCTGTGGTTCGCCGGCGCTCCGAAACGGCTCTTCGGCGTCATCCTCGCCGGCGGCCTGGCCGGCGTGCTCGTGCTCGCGATCATCGCGCCCTACCGGCTCGACCGGGTCATGTCGTTCCTGTCGCCGGACGCCGACACCAGCGCCGGGGGCTTCCAGGCCAACCAGGCCAAGCTGGCGCTTGCCGACGGCGGCGTCCTCGGCAAGGGGCTCGGCCAGGGCGCGGCCAGCTGGAACTACCTGCCGAACGTGCAGAACGACTTCATCTTCGCGCTGATCGGCGAGGAGCTCGGGCTGATCGGCTGTGTCGTCGTGCTCGCGCTGTTCGGCGGGGTCGCGATCGTGGGCCTGCGGATCGCCACCCGCAACATCGACCCGTGGATCCGGATCGTCTCCGGCACGCTGACGGTGTTCCTGGTGGCCCAGGCCGGCATCAACATCGGCTACGTCGTCGGCCTGCTGCCGGTCACCGGCGTCACGCTGCCGCTCATCTCCTACGGCGGCACGTCCCTGGTGATCACCATGCTCATCATGGGCGTGCTCGCGAACGCCGCCCGGCACGAACCGGAGGCGGTGGCCGCGCTGCGCACACAGGGGCCGGGTAAATTCGGGCGTCTGCTGCGGCTGCCCGCGCCCGACCCGTACCGCCCGCCCGCCACGCGCAAGGCGGCGGGGCGGAGTGGGGCGAAGGCGGCCCGGCCGGCGCCCCGTGCGGCCCGGCCCGCCCCGGCACAGGAACGACGCAGGTCGGTCCGCGAACCGGTGCGGCGCAGCGCGGCACGGACGAGCGCGGCCCGCACGAGCACGTCTCGCGGCGGGGCCGCGCGGACAACAGCGAGCCGTGGTACCCGGAGTACCGCGAACCGGAGAGGTCATAGGTGAGTAAGCCCGTCAAGGGAACCGAGCGAGCCGCCGCGGGCAAGGGGCCCGTGGTCGTGGTCGCCGGAGGTGGCACCGCAGGACACATCGAACCCGCCCTCGCCCTGGCCGACGCCGTCATGCGGCTGCGACCGGACGCGACGGTCGTCGCGCTCGGCACCGAGCGCGGCCTGGAGAACAAGCTCGTCCCGGCCCGCGGCTACCCCCTCGAGCTGATCCCGCCGGTGCCGCTGCCCCGCAAGCCGACCCCGGAACTGGTCAAGCTGCCGCTGAAGGTCCGCGACTCGGTCCGCAAGACCCGCGAAGTGCTGGAGCGCGTCGGCGCGGACGTCGTCGTCGGCTTCGGCGGGTACGTCGCCCTGCCCGCCTACCTGGCCGCGCGCGGACGCGTCCCGATCGTCGTGCACGAGGCCAACAAGTCGGCCGGCCTGGCGAACAAGGTCGGCGCGCGGTTCGCCAAGCGCGTCGCCGTCGCCGTGCCGGGGACGACGCTGCCGAACGCCGAGGTCGTCGGGATCCCGCTGCGGCGGTCGATCACGACGCTGGACCGGGCCGCGCTGCGGGCCGAGGCGCGCGAGTTCTTCGGCCTGGACCCGGACGCGCCGACGCTGCTGGTCTTCGGCGGTTCCCAGGGCGCGCAGTCGATCAACGCTGCCGTGTCCGGCGCGGCGAAGGACCTGGCCGACGCCGGGGTCGGCGTGCTGCACGCGCACGGTCCGAAGAACACGCTGGTCGTGCAGGAGTTCCCGGGCAGGCCGGCGTACGTGCCGGTGCCGTACCTGGAGCGGATGGACCTGGCCTACGCCGCGGCCGACGTCGCGATCTGCCGCTCGGGCGCGATGACCGTCGCCGAGGTGACCTCGGTCGGGCTGCCCGCGGTGTTCGTCCCGCTGCCGATCGGCAACGGCGAGCAGGCCACCAACGCCCGGCCCGCGGTCGACGCCGGCGCCGCGCTGATGGTCGCCGACGGCGACCTCAGCTCCGCCAAGGTCGCCGAACTCGTCGTCCCGCTGGTCACCGACGCCGACCGCGTCGCGAAGATGGGCGCGGCGGCGGTCGGCATGGGCCACCGCGAAGCCGACGAAACCCTCGCCCGCATCGTTCTGGAGGCCGCCGGTGCCTGAGTTGCCTGAAGAACTGCGCCGGGCGCACCTGATCGGGATCGGCGGGGCCGGCATGTCCGGCATCGCGCGGATCCTGCTGGCCCGGGGCGCTTTCGTGTCGGGCTCGGACGCCAAGGAGTCGCGCGCGCTGCTGTCGCTGCGGGCCCAGGGTGCCGAGCTGTTTGTCGGCCAGGCGGCCTCGAACGTCTCCGAGCTGGCCGAGCCGCCGTCCGCGGTGGTCGTTTCGACGGCGATCAAGGAGACCAACCCGGAGCTGGTGGCGGCTCGCGAAGCCGGGATCCCGGTGCTGCACCGGGCGCAGGCGCTGGCCGGGCTGATGGAGGGCCACCGCGTCGCCTGCATCGCCGGCACGCACGGAAAGACGTCGACGACGTCGATGCTCACGGTGGCGCTGCAGCACTGCCGGCTCGACCCGTCGTTCGCCATCGGCGGCGACCTCAACGAGTCCGGCGCCAACGCCCACCACGGCGAGGGCGGCGTGTTCGTCGCCGAGGCCGACGAGAGCGACGGCTCGTTCCTGACCTACTCGCCGTCGGTCGCGGTCGTGACGAACGTCGAGCCGGACCACCTGGACCACCACGGCACGGCCGAGGCCTACACCAAGGTGTTCACCGAGTTCGTGAGCCGGATCGTGCCGGGCGGGCTGCTCATCGTCTGCGCCGACGACGCGGCGGCGGACGAACTGGGCCGGCAGGCGGCCGACCTGGGCGTCCGGGTCCGCCGTTACGGCCGCACGGCCACCGACGCGCGGGTCCTGGACTACGCCCCGGCGCCGGACGGCGGCGTCGTGCGGCTCCTGCTCGACGGCTCGGAGCTGTCGGTGCGGGTCGCCGTGCCGGGCGAGCACATGGCGCTGAACGCGGTCGCGGCGCTGCTGGCCGGGGTCGAGCTGGGCGCGCCGGTCGACGGCCTGGTGGCCGGGCTCGCGGCGTTCGGCGGGGTCCGGCGGCGGTTCGAGTTCAAGGGCCGGGCCGGCGACGTCCGCGTCTACGACGACTACGCCCACCACCCGACCGAGGTGGCCGCGCAGCTGCACGCGGTGCGGACGGCGGCCGGGTCCGGCCGGGTGATCGTCGTGTTCCAGCCGCACCTGTACTCGCGGACCAAGACGTTCTCGGCGGAGTTCGCGGCCGCGTTGTCGCTGGCCGACGAGGTGGTCGTGCTGGACGTCTACGGCGCGCGCGAAGAGCCCGAGCCGGGCGTCACCGGGGCGCTGATCGCGGACCAGGTGACGGCGTCGGTGCACTACGAGCCGGCGTTCGACGTCGCCGCGCCGCTGGTGGCCGGGCTGGCCAAGCCCGGCGACCTCGTGGTCACCATGGGCGCCGGGGACGTGACGCAGCTGGGTCCGGAGATCCTCGCCGAGCTGGACAAGCGCTGAGGCCATGAGTCCGACCAGGGAACGCCGCCGTCCGTCCGCCTCCTCGGAAGAGGCCGTGCCGGATCGCGCTGCCCTGGCCCGGCAACGCCGGGGGCGGCGCTCCGAGGAGGAGCGCCGCCGGACCCGCGCCGCGCGGCCCGCCCCCAGCGCCCGCAACCGGCCCAACCGGCAGGTGGAGATCCGCCGCCGGTGGGTCGCGCTGCTGTCCGTGCTCACCGTGGTGGCGCTGGTCTACCTGCTGTTCTTCAGCTCGATGCTCGGCGTGCAGGACGTCTCCGTCAGCGGGTCGCGCACGGTGCCGGCCGACCAGATCCGCACGGTGGCGGCGGTTCCGGCGGACAAGCCGATGCTGCGGCTGAGCACGGACGAGATCCGCGACCGCGTGGCGGCGATGCCGGGCATTGCGACGGTCGAGGTGTCGCGGTCCTGGCCCAACACGGTCGAGATCACGGTGACCGAGCGCACGGCGATCGCGTTCTTCGACAGCGGCCCGGGCGGCGACGGGGTTCACCTGGTCGACGGCGGCGGCGTGGTGTTCAAGACGGTCTCGGCGCGGCCGCCGGGCCTGCCGGAGCTGAAGCTGCCGAAGGTGTCGGCGGACGACCCGGTGACCCGCGCGGTCACGGCGGTGCTCGGGGTGATCCCGGAGCAGCTGCTGAAGCAGGTCACGACAGCGACGGCGAAGACGCCCGCGAGCGTGGAGTTCACGCTGGCCAACGGGAAGATCGTCCGCTGGGGGACCGCGGAGCAGACGGACCGGAAGGCGAAGGTCCTGGCGGCGCTGCTGACTCAGGACGGCAAGGTCTACGACGTCGCGGCGCCGGAACTGCCGACCATCACTTCCTGAATCGTTTTCCAGGTGCACTCGAGTTCCCGTATGCCGTACTATCTCGTACGCCATACGAGAAGGAGGAGGATGCGCATGACGATCCTGGTGACCGGGGCGACCGGCAGCGTCGGCCGGCTGGTGGTCGACGAACTCGTCGCGGCGGGGGTGCCCGTGCGGGCGCTGACCGTCGACCCCGAACGCGCGCAGCTGCCGGCCGGGGCGGAGGTGGTCGTCGGGTCGCTGGCGCGGCCGTCGACGCTTCCGGTGGCGCTCAAGGGTGTCTCGGCGGTGTACCTCGCCCCGATGGCCCGGACCGTCCGGCGGTTCTGCGAGCTGGCTTCCGACGCCGGCGTCGAGCGGGTCGTCGCGTTGTCGGGCAGCAGCGTCGGCGACGAGCACGAGGGGTCCAGCGGCCACGAGTACGCCGCCGTCGAGGCGGCCGTGCGGGAGGCCGGGTTCGCCTGGACCTTCCTGCGGCCCGGCGTGTTCATGAACAACACGCTCGACTGGGCGCCGATGGTTCGGGCGGGCGAGGTCGCGATGGCCTTCGGCGACGCGACGCAGACCCCTATCGACCTCGGTGACATCGCGGCGGTGGCCGCCCGGGTGCTGACGACCGGAGGGCACGCCGGTGCCACGTATGTCCTCAGTGGACCGGAGGCGATCAGCCCGCGCGGGCAGGTCGAGACCCTGGCGGCGGTGCTGGGCAAGGAAATCCGGTTCCGCGAACTGACCCCGGCGGAGCAGCGCGCGCAGTGGATCGGTTACGGCGTCCCGGAAGAGGCCGTCGGCTGGCTGCTCGAAGGCTTCGCGGAAACCCTGCGGCACCCGCAGGTGCCGACCGGCGTCGTCGAGGAACTGGTGGGCCGGCCGGGAACGACGTACGCCCAATGGGTGGCGGCGAACCGGACGACCTTCGCCTGAGGGGGCGGCGGCACTGCTTCCGGCCGCACCGGTCCTAGACCCGGGTGCGGGTCATCCCCGCCAGGCCGAGCAGTGGCAGCACGCCGGCGAACACGACGACCGCCGTCCAGCCGCCCAGGTGGTAGGCGATCGAACCCGCCTGGGAGCCGATCGCGCCGCCGATGAAGAACGTGCCCAGGTACACGCTGTTGACGCGGGCGCGGGCGGCGGGGTCGAGCTGGTAGATCACGTGCTGGCCGGTCACCAGCGTGGCCTGGACCGCCGTGTCGATGGCGATCGCGGCGATCGCCAGCAGGATGACGTTGTGCGCGCCGAAGCCGGCCAGCGCGAAAGCGGCCGCGCAGAGGACGAAGGCGCCCGCGGTGAGCCGCCGGCCGTGGCCGTGGTCCGACCACCGCCCGGCCAGCGGGGCCACCGCGGCGCCGGCCGCGCCCGCCAGGGCGAAGAGGCCCACGCCGAGCTGGGAGTAGTTGAAGGGCGGTGCGGTGAGGACGAACGCGATGGTCGTCCAGAACGCGCTGAACGCCCCGAACATCGCCGACTGGTAGAGGGCGCGGTGACGCAGCGCCGGGTGCTTCCGCGCCATGGCGAAGGTCGAACGGAGCAGCTCGCCGTAGCGGACGTCGGTCTTGGGTGCCCGGCGCGGCAGGATGAAGCGCAGCACGACGGCCAGCGCCGCCATCGCCCCGGCCGAGATCAGGAACACGACGCGCCAGCTGGTCACCTCGGCGAGCAGGCTGGCCACGACGCGGGAGAGCAGGATCCCGAAGAGCAGCCCGCTGACGACCCGCCCGACGATCCGGCCGCGGATGGCGTCGGGGGAGAGGTCGGCGGCGAACGGGATGAGGATCTGCACCACGACCGACGCCGCCCCGACGGCCAGCGAGGCGATGAGCAGCACGGCGAACCCCGGCGCGATCCCGGTGACGACCAGGCCGGCGCAGGCGACGGCGAGCAGCGTCGCGACGAGGCCGCGGTTCTCGAGCCGGTCGCCGAGCGGGACGAGCAGCAGCATCCCGGCCGCGTACCCGATCTGGGTGGCGGTGACCACGCCACCCGCGGCCGCCTCCCCGACGCCGAACGTCTGCCGCAGCTCGGCGAGCAACGGCTGCGCGTAGTAGAGATTGGCGACGGTCAGTCCACAGGAGACGGCCAGGAGCAGCACGAGCCAGCCGGGCGGGGCCTTCTGCTCGGTCTCGGTCATGTGCGCCCCCAGAAGTGGAACCGGTTTGATCGGTTCCCCGAAGGTACCAGTCAAACCGGTTCCGGCGTACTGTGACCCGTATGACGGACAGATTCCGCGCGGGAGCGGGCCGCCCGTGCCTCGACTTCATCCGGACGCTGCGGTACCGGGGGACGCCGTCGGAGACGGAGGAGCTGCCGGACGCGGCGGCGTGGGGAGCGTGGATCGACCGGTTCGGCCCGTTCGCCACCCCGGTCCGGCCGGAGTCGGCCGCCGAAGCGCGTGCGGTCCGCGAGGCGATCCACGAGCTGCTGACGGCTTCGGTGCGCCCGTCGACGCGGCAGCGGCTGAACCGCGTCGCGGCGCTGCCGGTGCCCGCGCCCGCGTTGACGCCGTCGGGAGAATTGCGGTGGCAGGCCGCGGATCCCCCGTCGGCGATGCTGGCGTTGCTGGCCCGGGACGCGGTGGAGCTGGTGACGTCGCCGGAGTTCGCGCGGGTCCGGCGGTGCGAGGGGGCCCGCTGCGGGGCGCTGTTCCTGGACACGTCCCGGCCGGGGACGCGGCGGTGGTGCTCGATGGACGTGTGCGGGAACCAGGCGAAAAAGTCGACTTATCGAGCCAAGGCTGCCCGATAGGTCGGGAAAACACCCGACGACACGGCTGTCGTCCGCTCCTAACGTCCTGGGTCCGGACGAAGGGAGCCACAACCATGTCGAACAAAGCCGTCATCAGCCTGTCGACGGGCCTCGAGGACGCGGAGAAGGTGACCGTCGCGTTCCTGGTCGCGGTGGGAGCCGCCGAGACCGGGCGCGAGACGCTGATGTTCCTGACCAAGGAGGCCGTCCGGCTCTCGCTGGCGGGCACCGCCGTGGGCGCCGCGTGCGACGGCTGCCCGCCGCTGGCCGACCTGGTCAAGCGCTACGAGGCAGCGGGCGGCCGGTACTACGTGTGCCCGATCTGCTTCGACGCGAAGCACCTCGACGCCGGCAACCTCGTCGACGCCGCGGAGCTGAACGGCACCATCCCGCTGTGGAAGTGGATCGGCGACGAGCCGGCGACGACGTTCAGCTACTGACCGGCTCGGTGATGAGTTGTCGCGCTCGGAACCGTCATACCTGCGACAGCCACGACGAGGCGGAAGGATGACGGGATGAGTGCGGACACGCGGTTGGAGGAGCCGGCGTTCTCGGGGCTGGCCGAACGGCACCGGCGGGAGCTGCACGTGCACTGCTACCGGATGCTCGGGTCGTTCGAGGACGCCGAGGACACCGTGCAGGAGACGTTCCTGCGTGCCTGGCGGCGGCGCGAGACCTTCGCGGGGCGGTCGACGCTCCGGGCGTGGCTGTACCGGATCGCCACCAACGCCTGCCTGGACCTGCTGGCCCGGTGCCGCCCCGAGCCGGCGACCGGGGGTGAGGTGCCGTGGCTGCAGCCCTACCCCGACCGGCTGCTCGACGAGCTGCCCGCGGGCGGCGCGGACGAGCCCGAGGCCGTCGCCCTCGCGCGGGAGACGATCGAGCTCGCGTACCTGGTGGCGGTCCAGCACCTGGCGCCGCGGCCGCGGGCGGTGCTGATCCTGCGGGACGTGCTCGGCCGGCCCGCGAAGGAGGTCGCGGAGCTGCTCGGGGATTCGGTCAACTCCGTGAACAGCGCGCTGCAGCGGGCCCGCGCCGGCATGCGGGAGCACCTGCCCGCCGAGCGCCAGGACTGGGCCGGCGGCGAGGAGGACGCCGGGACACGTGCGCTGGTGCGCCGCTACACCGAGGCCAGCGTGGCCATCGACGTCGACGGGATCGCGGCCCTGCTGCGCGAGGACGTCCGCTGTTCGATGCCGCCGACATCGGGCCTGCAGGTCGGCCGCGACGCGGTCGTGCGGGACTGGGTCGAGGGCGGCTTCGAGGAGCTGAAGGGCCTGCGCGGGATCCCGACGTCGGTGAACCGGCAGCGGGCGGTCGCGTTCTACCTCTGGCAGGAAGGGCTGGGTGCGTACCTGCCGCTGACGATCGACGTCCTGCGCGTCAGCGGCGGGGCGATCACCGAGATCACCACGTTCGACGCCGGCCGGTTCCCGCGGCTGGGGCTGCCGGAGCGCCTGCCGGGGTAGGCCGCAGACGCGGCCGTCCAGGGTGCCGCCCGGGCCGGGAGGAAATCCGGTTGCCGGTGGCGGCCACGGGGCGCGACCATCGGCAGGTGTCCGGAGACGTGCTGGTGGAAGAGGTGAAGGCCGGGCTCCGCCGTGCCTTCACCTGGCGCGGCGATCGCACGGACGAGAGCTACTACGCCGACGTGACGGGGTGGTGGCGCCGGCCGGACCTGCTCGCGGGCCTGGGCCCCGCGCTGGCCGGGCTGTTCGCCGACCGGCAGCCCACGGTCGTCCTGGGGCCGGAGTCCCGCGGCTGCCTCCTGGGGCCGCTGGTCGCCCTGCACCTCCAGGTCGGATTCGTCGAAGTCCGCAAGAACCGCGCGGCGTCCGGTGACAGCGACGCCTGGCTGCGGCGGACCACCCCACCCGACTACCACGACCGCCACCTCAGCCTCGGCTTCCGCAAGCACCTGGTCGACGGGGGCGATCGCGTGCTGTTCGTCGACGACTGGATCGAAACCGGCGGTCAGGCCCACGGCGCCCACCTCCTCACCCAGGACGCCGAGGCCACCTGGCTCGGCGTGGCGACCGTGGTGGACGCGTTGCGCCGCAACCAGGTCCGGCGTCAGCTGAACGTCCGGTCGCTGCTGCACATCAGGGAACTCTGACGGCTGTGGCGAGCAGGGCGACCGCCCGGTCCTCATCACCCGCCAGCTGCCGCAGGACGTCGTCGGCGAGAGGGCCCGGCAGTTCCGCCAGAGCCTGGGTCACGCGGAGCCGCACCGCCGGGCCCGCGGCGAGCTCCCCGGTCAGCGCGTCGAGGATCCTCGCCCCCTGCCCGGGGTCTTCGGCCAGCGTGCCCAGGACTTCCGCCGCTTCGACGTCGCTGGTGCCCTCGACCACCATTTCGACGAGCAGCGGCACCGCGGTGGTCGTGCCGCGGCTGCCGGAGGCCAGCGCGGCGTGGCGGCGCACTTCCGGGTCCGGGTCCTTGAGGGCGCCGGCGAGTACCTCGGTCGCTTCGTCGCCGGGGAGCTCGGCGATGGCCAGGACCGCGCGCCGCCGGATGGTGACGTCCTCCGACCGCAGGCCGGTGGCCACGGCGGCCACGCCGTCGGCGCCCGCGCGGGCCAGCGCCCAGCGCAGGGCTCCGGCGACGTTGGGATCCGTCTCGGCGAGGACCGCCCTGGCCAGCAGCGGGACGTCCTCGACCGGGGCCAGGGCGGCCTGCTGCCGGCGGGCCGGGCTGGGGGACCCGAGCCCGTGCAGCAGCCCGACGACGTGCAGGACGCCGTCCCAGCCCGCGGGGTCCGAGGCGTCGATCGCCCGGAGCCGGTCAAGGAGTTCCCGTTCCCGCGCCAGCCTTTCCTCGGTCCGCCGGATGAGGTCGCCGACCAGCTCGGCCGGGGTGAAGCCGGGATCGGCCAGCGCGCGGCCGATCTGGCGCAGCGACATCCCCAGCGTGCGCAGGCCTTCGACGTGGAAGATCCGGCGGATGTCCGCTTCGGAGTACTCGCGGTAGCCGCCCACGGTGCGGCCGGTCGGCCGCACCAGCCCGAGGGTGTCGTAGTGCCGCAGCATCCGCGTGCTCACCCCGGACCGGCGGGCCACCTCCCCGATCAGCACGCCGCGTCCGGCCCGAGCGCGACGACCCGCTTCGCCTCGTCGACGGCCAGGTCGAACCCGGCGTCCGGGTCGTGCACCAGCACTTGCGTGGCCCGGGCGTGCGCGCGCACGCCCGGGTCGGCGCTCGCGAGTCCCGCCGCCAGGGCGGGTTCGGCCGCGTCGCCGAGCGCGGCGAGGGCCCGGCTCAGGCTCAGCCGGAGGGCCCGGTCGCCGCGCTC
>NZ_MUMI01000173.1 GCF_002155975.1 Amycolatopsis kentuckyensis | reverse complement strand
ACGACCGACGTCAAGGTCTACGCCGGCACCGCGCCGGTGAGCCTCTCGGTCAACGGCGTCCCGCTCGGCACCCGGGTGCCGAGCGGCCACATCGCCGTCTGGACGGGTGTCGCCCTGTGGCCGGGACCCAACGTGGTCCGGGCCACCAGCGTGCAGGACGGCCGGGTGCTGACGGACACCGTCACCTGGACCCGGCCGTCCTGAGCTGTCACTGGTTGCAGCGCTTGCCGGTGTTGATGCAGTTGACGACCTGGTTCATCAGGCGCTGGCCCATGACGTTGGCGAAGTCGTCGTGGTCCGAGCGGGGGTTGTGCTTCTCCTGCTCGAAGGCGTCCACCTTGTACTGGCCCTTGACCTGGATGTCCCGCGGGATGTTGTAGACCAGCTTGATCACCAGCTGGGGCACGTTCTGGAAACCCTTCGGGCACTTGCCCTGCTGGTCCGCGAACACGATGTGCGTGCGGTGGTTGGTGCTGTCGATGTTCTTGCCGTCCCAGCAGTTCGGGAAGGCGTGGATCCGCTCCACCTTGCTGTTCTGCGGGCAGATCGGGTAGTGGTCGGTGAGCCGGTCCTCGAAGCCGGTGCAGGTCCAGCTGGGCCGGGCGTTGGCCGGGCCGTTGGTGCTCTGCTTGGCGTCGCCGTAGAGGATGCGGAGGAACTGCGGCATCGCGACGACCTTGCTCGCGCCGCCGCTGGTGAACGTGATCGTCGCCGACTGGACGCGCTGGATCTCGCCGTCGTTGTCGCCGACCTCGTTCTTGTCGTTGACGCCGGGCAGTTCGGCCGGCTGGCCGCCCGAGTTCTGGCCGCCGTTGTCGATGCCGCCCTTGCCGTTCTGCTTGAGCGCGCACTGCGCGAGCCCGCCGAGGTTGGTGGGCTTCGCGGCCCGGCGGCCGATCGCGATGGCGATCCGGTCGATGGTCGAGGCGCGCTTGTCCTTGAGCGGGCCGACGACGGCGTTCTGGATGTCCTGCGGGGTCTTGAGGTCGCCGTTCGCGATCCGCTTGTTGGCCTCGTCGATCTGCTTGTCGAGCAGGTCGAGGTTGCGGTTCACCTCGTCCATGGCCTGGTCCGGGACGTCGGGCAGCTTGCTCGCGACGTCGGGGCAGTCGACCTGGGCGCTCGCCTTGTCCTTGGCGGCCTGCGCGCGGTCGCCCGTAGGCTCCTTGCCGGGCGGGTTCTTCTCGGCGTCGCCGGTGTCGATGCGGACGACGGGCCAGAAGTAGGCGGACTTGTCGCCGTTCTTGCAGGTGGTGCCGGCCTTCAGGAGGCTCTTGTTGTTCGAGTCGGCGTTGGTGGAGAGGTTGCCGACGTAGTCGTGCAGGTGCTGGGCACCGTTCTTGATCCCGGGCTGGGCGATGAAGTTGTCCGGGTTGAAGTGCTGGTTCTCGTTGCGGCCGCAGTCCACGGTGAACGTGCCGCGAGCGCCCTTCTGCTGCAGCGCCTTGTTCACGTTGACGCCCGACGGGACCTTCGCGATGTCGATGAAGAACGACGCGTCGGCTTCATCGGCACTGGCCTCACCGCTGCGGCCGGCCGTGGTCGCGACGACGATGCCGCCGACGGCCAGAGCGAGGGCCAGGCCACCGGTCGCGATCTTCGTGCGGCGGGTGATGCGATGTCTGCCCGTGGCGGGGGTGCGGGTGTTGTTCCGGGCCATGTTCACCTCTGTTCGGTTTTCCGGGCACGCCGAATAACGCCTGCGTGCCCGGGCTGGAGACGCGCGGAACCCGGGGAGTGAGCATCGGGCGCGGGTATCGGGGGAACCCGCCCGGTGTCACTGGTTCCGGCATTGGGGGGAACGGCCGCCGGCGGAGCCCGGTTCAGCCCGTTACCGTTTCGTTATTTATGGAAGGTGAACGAAGTTCACGTCTGTCGGTGTGATCGCTAACATCGACCCATGTCCGTGGACGACGCAGGTCCCGACGGCCCGCTCCGCGCGCGGCCACCCCGGCGGCGGGGCACGCTGGGGGTGATCGCGACCGGGTCGTCGGCGTCGAGCCCGGTGCTGCACGGCCTCCGCGAGGCCGCCCGCGAGCAGGAGTACGTGCTGAGCGTCTTCAGCGTGTCGAGCACCAGCGGGGCGGCGGTGCTGGCCGCGGTGGCCGGCCTGCAGCTGCAGGGGGTGGCCGGGATCGTGGTGCTCGACGGGCACCTCCTCGCCGAGCTGGCCCCGGTCGCTGGCATTCCGCTGGTCCCGGCGGCGTCCACCGACCAGTACGCGGGCGCCCGCCAGGCGACCGAGCACCTCCTGGAACTCGGCCACCCGACGGTCTGGCACCTCGGCGGCCCGGAGGAGGGCCCGGTGGCCCGCGCCCGCGAGCGTGGCTGGCGCGAGACCCTCGAGCGGCACGGAGCGGAAGTCCCCCCGGTGGTCCGCGGCGACTGGTCGGCCCGATCGGGCTTCCGCGCGGGCCAGTCCCTGGCGGTCGAATCCGGCGTGGGCGCGGTGTTTTCGGCGAACGACCACATGGCACTGGGCCTCTTGGCGGCCTTCGCGGAGGCGGGCATGCGAGTCCCGCGAGACGCCCACGTGGTCGGCTTCGACGACGTCCCCGAGGCGGCGTACTTCGCACCGCCGTTGACCACGGTCCGCCAGGACTACCTGGCGGCGGGCCGCCGAACCCTGGCCACGATGGCGGCGCGCATCGAGGGCCTCTCGCTCCCGGCGTGGGGGACGGTCGAGGCCGAGCTGGTGGTGCGGGAGAGCAGCCGCTGCCTCAAGGGCGCTTGAGGCTCTGCCGCGCGGCGGACACGCCGATCTTCGGGGTGCGATGATCACCTCGGAACGCCGAGACGCACGTCATGATGGGGCGGTGACCGATCCCGCCTCGGGTCTCCCGCCTGTCCCGCGCCCCGTCGAGCAGCCGAAGCAGATCGTGACCCCGCTGTCCGGCCGGGCAGTGCTGGCCGCGGCCGTGGGAACAGCGCTCGTGGTGGCCGCGGCGGTGACCGCCTTGTGGATCGGCCTCACCACGGACGGCTCCGATCCGGCCCGGGTGACTGCGCGGCTGGACGTGCTCCGGATCGGGTTGAGCCTCGGTTTGGGGGGCGGCGGGCTGTTCGCCCTGTACCTGGCGTGGCGACGGCAGCGGTCCACGGACCTCGCCCTGCTCCAGAAGGAGCGTGACCAGGCCGACGTCGCCCGTGCCCATGCCCTCCAAGAGCGCGTCGCCGCGGAGAACCGGGCGCACCAGGAGCGGGTCGCCCTCGCCACCGAGACCGACGCGGCGGCCCGGCGGATCACGGAGCAGTTCGGCAAGGCCGTCGAGCACCTCGGGGCCGGTGAGGCTCCGGTTCGCCTGGGCGGGCTCTATGCGCTGGAACGACTGGCCCAGGACAACTCCGAGCAGCGGCAGACCATCGTCAACGTGATTTGTGCCTGTCTGCGGATGCCGGTCGACCCGCCGCGTGAGCCGGGCGAAGACCTGGACGCGTACCGGCAGTGGCAGCGGGAACGCGAAGTTCGCCTCACCGCTCAGCGCATCCTGACGAGCCACCTGCGCCCGGGTCCGGAACCCGGGCTTCCGGCGGCGACGTTCTGGCCCGATCTGGAACTCGACCTGACCGGCGCGGTCCTGCTCGACGCCGACTTCGGCGGCTGTCACCTGCACGTTCTCGAGCTGAACGGGGTGACCTTCCGCGGCACCGCCCGCTTCGCCGGGACGACCTTCGCCGAGGACGCGACCTTCGAGGACGCCGTCTTCACCGGCGAGGCGAAGTTCGACCACGCCACTTTCGCCGGACGCGCGCACTTTCGCGGCATGACTTTCGCCGGGAGTGTCGGCTTCGCCGGGGCTGAGTTCCTGCGAGGCGCCCGATTCGAAGACACTTCCTTCACCGCCGACGCCGGGTTCGAGGGGGCGAGGTTCGCCCGCCGCGCCTGGTTCGACAGGACCGCCTTCGCTCGCGGTGCCGAGTTCGGTTCGGCTCGCTTCGCCAGTGACGCCGAGTTCCGCGGCGCGGCTTTCGCGGGCAACGCGAGGTTCGTCGGCACCACCTTCGGCGGCAACGCCAACTTCCACGGCGTCGCGTTCCGGCGCGACGTCAGCTTCCGCGAAGCCGTCTTCGCTCGCGACGTGAGCTTCCAAGGCGTGGCCTTCGACGGCGCCATCGGCTTGCGCGACGCGACGTTCCGCAAGAACGCCGAGTTCCGCGGCACGCGGTTCGCGCAGGGACCTCGCGTCACTGCCGACCAGTTTCCGGGCGGGGTACCGCCGGAACTGTCCGGCTCCACCACGCCCGGTGAAGGCGGCCCGCCCTAGCCCGGGCGGCAGTGGTCGCCGTCGGGTTGGTGTGGCAGCCGCGGCCCGGAACCCGCCACCGCCTTCCGCGGCCGCCGGTCAGCGGGTCAGCGGCAGGGCCGTCATCCCGCGCAGGGCCGGGTTCGGGCGGCGCTCCACCTCGCCCTCGATCCGCAGCGTCGGGAACCGCTTTCCCAGCTGCTCCAGCAGCACGGTCATCTCCAGGCGCGCCACTGCCGCGCCGAGGCACAGGTGCAGGCCGTGCCCGAAGAACAGGCCGCGGCCGCCGTCGCGGGTGATGTCGAAGCGGTCCGGGTCGGCGAAGCGCGCGGGGTCCCGGTTCGCCGCTCCGTTGAGCACCACGACCATGTCGCCCTCCGGGATTTCCCGGCCGGCCAGCACCACCGGCCGGACGGGCGCGCGCTGGCTCATCTGGGCGGCCCCGTCCCACCGCAGGATCTCCTCGGCCGCGTCGGCCGCCAGCCCCGGATCGCCGGCGAGCAGCGCGAACTGGTCCGGGTGGGTCAGCAGCGCGTGGATCCCGTTGCCGAGCGCACCGGCGGTGGTCTCGTAGCCGCCGCCGAACAACACCAGCAGGGAATTGAGCACCTCCTCCCCGGACATCAGGTCCGCGCCCTCGGCCGGCCGGGCCAGCAACGCGGACGTGAGGTCGTCCCGCGGTTCCGCCCGCCGCATCGCGATCAGGTCGACGAAGTAGTCCCGGAATTCGACGGCGGCCGCGTCGACCTCGGCGCGCAGGTCCGCCGGCATCGCCGGGTCCACCTGCATGCCGATCAGGCCGGTGACGCGGCGGAGCCGGTCGCGGTCGGCTTCGGGCACGCCGACCAGGTCGCCGATCACGGCCATCCCGAGCGGGTAGAGCACCGTGCCGGCGAACTCCGCCGGCGTCCCCTCCGCCGTGGCGTCGGCGAAGCCGTCCAGTACCCGGTCGACCGCCCGGCGGACCGCGGGTTCCAGCTCCTGGACGCGCCGGACGGTGAAGTCCCGCATCAGCAGACGGCGCTCGCGCGTGTGTTCCGGCGGGTTCTTCCACGGCAGCAAGGCAGTCAGCAGCGCCATGGCCGGGTTGTCGCGCCAGCCGGGCCGGTACCGGTCGCGCCACTGCGCGTCCAGGACCGCGAAGGTCTCGCCGTCGGCGAGCACCGTTTGGCAGTCGGCGAACCGGCTGAGGACCCAGCCGCCGAAGACCTCGCTGCGGAAGACCGGGGCCTCTTCGCGGAGCTTCGCGTAGACCGGGTACGGATCGGCGATCCCCGCCGGGGTGGACAGGGACAGCAGGGCTTCGTCGGCGGCTGCGGACACGAGTGCTCCCTCCAGTGGCGAAACGGTGCTCGCAGTCTTCTCCCCGGCACCCTCGCCGCGGCAGGGCCCGGACCCCGCTTCACCCGGATGGCAGGGTCAGAGCGTCAGCCGGTCGCCGAGGCCGCGGATGTGGTCCGCCCGGCCGCAGTCGAGGTCCAGCTGGCGGCGGCGTTCCGCCACGAACGCCCGGCCCAGCCCCGTCCGGTCCGAAGTGGACATACTCCGGCGCAGGTCGTTCAGCAGCCCGCGTTCCTCGCCGCGGACGTGGGCGTCCACGGCGTTTTCCAGCCGCAGCAACGCTTTCTCGAAGTCATCGCCCTCCAGGACCGCCAGCAGGTCGTCGGCGAAGACCGAACCCGGCTCGCCCGGGCGGACGATCCGCTCGGTCGCCGTCGCGTGGGCGACCAGCAGGGCCGACAGCTCCGCCACCAGCGCGGGCCGGTCGGCTTCGCTGTTGCGCAGGTCGCGCAGCAGCTGCTCGAACCGGCGGTGATCGGCCAGCAGCACCTCCACCAGGTCCGAACCGGGCGCCGCCGCGGCCGGGGCCGGGCGCATCCAGCCGAACGTCAGCTCCACGGCCTGGCGCCAGTGCGCGTACTCGGAGTCGCGGCGGGCCGGGTCCATCGCCGGCAGCCACTGGCCGGCCCGGTGCCAGTTGCGCCGCAGGCCCTCCAGGTCCGGCCAGTACCCGACGGACAGCCCCGCCGCGTAGGCCGCGCCGAGCGAGACCGTCTCCGCCACCATCGGGCGCACCACCGGCACGTCGAGGACGTCGGCGATGAACTGCATCAGCAGGTTGTCCGCGGTCATCCCGCCGTCGACCTTCAACGTCGAAAGCGCGAGCCCGGAGTCGGCGTTCATGGCGTCGACGACCTCGCGGGTCTGCCAGCCGGTCGCCTCGAGCACCGCCCGCGCGAGGTGGCCCTTGGTGATGTACGACGTCAGCCCGGCGATCACGCCGCGCGCCTCGCTGTGCCAGTGCGGCGCGAACAGGCCGGAGAACGCGGGCACGATGTAGCAGCCGCCGTTGTCCTCGACCGTGCGGGCCAGTGTCTCGATCTCGGGGGCGCTGCCGATCAGTTCCAGGCCGTCGCGGAACCACTGCACCAGCGACCCGGTGACGGCGATGGACCCTTCGAGCGCGTACACGGCGGGCTCGTCGCCGATCTTGAAGCCGACCGTGGTGAGCATGCCGTGGGTGGACAGCACCGGCGTCGGGCCGGTGTTGAGCAGCAGGAAGCTGCCGGTGCCGTAGGTGCACTTCGCCTCGCCGGGCGCGAAGCAGGTCTGCCCGAACAGCGCGGCCTGCTGGTCACCCAGAGCGGCGGCGATCCGGATGCCGGGGACCACCCGCGACGTCGTGCCGTAGACCTCCGTCGACGAGCGGATCTCCGGCAGCATCGCGCGCGGGACGTCGAAGAACTCCAGGAGCTCGTCGTCCCAGTTGAGCGTGCGCAGGTTCATCAGCATGGTCCGGGAGGCGTTGGTGACGTCGGTGACGTGCACGCCGCCCTCGGCGCCGCCGGTGAGGTTCCAGATCAGCCAGCTCTCGATGGTGCCGAAGAGGACGTCCCCGCGCTCGGCGCGCTCGCGCAGGCCGGGCGTGCGTTCGAGCAGCCAGCGGACGCGCGGCGCGGAGAAGTACGTGGCGAGGGGGAGGCCGCACAGCTGGCGCACGCGGTCGGCGCCGGGCTCGCGGGCGAGCTGTTCGAGCATGGCGTCGGTGCGGGTGTCCTGCCAGACGATCGCCCGCCCGACCGGGTTGCCGGTGCGCCGGTCCCACAGGACGGTGGTCTCGCGCTGGTTGGCGATCCCGAGCCCGACGACCTGCTCGGCGGTCGCGCCCGCGTCGGCGAGGGCCTGCGGGACGATCCGCGAGAGGTTCCGCCAGATCTCGGTCGCGTCGTGCTCGACCCAGCCGGGCCGCGGGAAGTGCTGCTGGTGTTCGCGCTGCACGACGGAGACGAGCCGGCCGCGGGCGTCGAACAGGATGCACCGGGTGGAGGTGGTGCCCTGGTCGATGGACATCACGTACCGCTGGACCATGGTCCTCCCTTCACCATCGGGACGCGCCCAGGTCCCGCGAGACCGCCCGCGCCGCGTCGCGCACGTGGTTGAGCAGCCGGGGGCTCGGGCTGCCGTCCGCCTCGCAGATCCGCTCCACCGCCCCGGACACCCCGAGGGCGCCGACGACGATGCCGCCGTGGCCGCGGATCGGGGCGGCGATGCCGGCCTCGCCGGAGATCATCTCGCCGTTCTCCGCGGCCCAGCCCGCTTCGCGCACCTGCACGCAGGCGCGCTTGATCGCCGTCTGGGTGACCAGGGTCCGGCGGGTGTAGGCCTCCGGTTCGCCGGTGCGCAACGATGCCACGAGAGTCGTGTCGTAGGCCAGCAGGACTTTCCCGAGCGCCGTCGCGTGCAGGGGCAGCAGCGTCCCGACGTCGAGGGTCTGCAGGCTGTCGTCCGGCCGGAACACGTGGTGCACGACCAGCACCCGGCCCTCCAGGGGCGCGCCGATCCGGACCGCCTCGCCGCTGCGGGAGGCGAGCGCGTCGGCCCAGTTGATCGCCCGGGACCGCAGCTCGTTGACGTCGAGGTAGCTCGTGCCCAGGTGCAGCAGGGCCGCGCCGAGCTGGTACTTGCCGGTGTCGCGGTCCTGCTCGACGAACCCGACGCCCTGCAGCGTGCGCAGGATGCCGTGCGCGGTGCCCTTCGCCAGTTCGAGGGACTCGGCGATCTCGCCGACGCCCAGACGGCCCGAGCCGCGCGCCAGCAACCGCAGGATCGCGGCGGCGCGCTCGATGGACTGGATCGGACCGGGCACGGCGCGACCCTAACCCGACCGGCCCTGATTCGACAATGTCGAACATCCACTTCGGCCGTTCGACAATGCCGACCGCCGTCCGTTGACCCGCCTGACACGCGAACTTAACTTCACTCCACCAGTAGGGGGACAAGGTCCTTTGTGGAGGAAAGCAATGGTGCGAAGCCTCAAGGCCCGTGGGCTCGGTGGCGAAATGGCCGCCGAGTTCGTGGGGACGATGATCCTCATCCTGTTCGGGTGCGGGGTGGTGGCGCAGGTCGTCGCCGCGGGCATCGGGGACCACGACAGCATCGCCTGGGCCTGGGGCCTCGGCGTCACGCTCGGTGTTTACGTCGCTTCGCGGATCAGCGGCGCCCACCTGAACCCGGCCGTGACCATCGCCCTCGCGGTGTTCAAGGGCTTCGAGTGGCGCAAGGTCGCCCCCTACGCCCTGGCCCAGACCGCCGGCGCGTTCCTGGCCGCGATGCTGGTGCGCTGGAACTACACCGAGGTCCTGAACGCGAAGGACCCCGGCCTCACCATCAAGACGCAGGGCGTCTTCTCCACCCTGCCGGGTAACGGCACGCTTCCCGTCGGTGACTGGGGTGCCTTCCGCGACCAGATCATCGGCACCGCGATCCTCGTCCTGGTGATCTTCGCGATCACCGACCTCCGCAACACCGCCCCGGCCGCGAACCTCGCCCCGGTCGTCGTCGGCTTCCTCGTCGTCGCCATCGGCATGGCCTGGGGCACGAACGCCGGTTACGCGATCAACCCGGCCCGCGACTTCGGCCCGCGCCTGGCGTCCTGGCTGACCGGCTACGACACGGCGTTCACCGACCAGTACGGCTTCCCCTACTGGTGGATCCCGATCGTGGCGCCGGTCATCGGCGCGGTCATCGGCGGCGCGATCTACAAGTACCTGATCGAGCGGCACCTGCCCGCCGACGCCCCGCTGGACAGCATGCCCGCCAAGGACCTCGAGCCCGCCAACTGAGTAGGAGCCAGACCATGCCGGACTTCGTCGGTGCCGTGGACCAGGGCACGACCAGCACCCGCTTCATGATCTTCGACCACGGCGGCAACGAGATCGCCCGCCACCAGCTCGAGCACGAGCAGATCCTGCCCAAGCCGGGCTGGGTCGAGCACGACGCCACCGAGATCTGGGAACGCACCCGCTCGGTGATCGCGACCGCGCTCAACAAGGCCAACCTGACCGTGACCGACCTGGCCGCGCTCGGTATCACCAACCAGCGCGAGACCACCGTCGTCTGGAACCGCCGCACCGGCCGCCCGTACGGCAACGCGATCGTCTGGCAGGACACCCGCACCGACCGGATCGCCTCGGCGCTGGAGCGCGAGGGCAAGGGCGACATCATCCGCCGCAAGGCGGGCCTGCCGCCCGCCACCTACTTCTCCGGCGGCAAGCTGCAGTGGATCCTCGAGAACATCGAGGGCGTGCGCGAGGACGCCGAGAAGGGTGACGCCCTCTTCGGCACCACCGACTCGTGGTTGATCTGGAACCTCACCGGCGGCCCGGACGGCGGCGTGCACGTCACCGACCCGACCAACGCCTCGCGCACCATGCTGATGGACCTCGAGACCCTCGACTGGGACGACGAGCTGCTGTCGTTCTTCAACGTCCCGCGCCAGATGCTGCCGGCGATCCGGCCGTCGTCGAACCCGGGCTTCGGGACCACCCGCGCGGACGGCCCGCTCGGCGGCGAGGTCGCCATCACCGGCGTCCTCGGCGACCAGCAGGCCGCCACCGTCGGCCAGGTGTGCTTCCGGCCCGGCGAGGCCAAGAACACCTACGGCACCGGCAACTTCCTGCTGCTCAACACCGGCCACGAACTGGTGCGCTCCCAGCACGGCCTGCTGACGACCCTGTGCTACCAGTTCGGCGACGAGAAGCCGGTCTACGCGCTGGAAGGCTCGATCGCCGTCACCGGCTCGGCGGTGCAGTGGCTGCGCGACCAGCTCGGCATCATCAGCGGCGCGGCCCAGAGCGAAAGCCTGGCCCGCCAGGTCGAGGACAACGGCGGCGTCTACTTCGTCCCGGCGTTCTCCGGCCTGTTCGCGCCCTACTGGCGTTCGGACGCCCGCGGCGCGATCGTCGGCCTCACCCGCGCCACGACCAACGCCCACATCGCGCGGGCCACCCTGGAAGCGATCTGCTACCAGACCCGCGACGTCGTCGAGGCGATGCAGAACGACTCCGGTGTCCCGCTGGACGTGCTGCGGGTGGACGGCGGCGTCACCGCCAACGAGCTGTGCATGCAGCTGCAGGCGGACATCCTCGGCGTGCCGGTCTCGAAGCCGGTCGTCGCCGAGACCACCGCGCTCGGCGCCGCCTACGCGGCCGGGCTCGCGGTCGGCTTCTGGAAGTCGACCGACGAGCTGGAGCAGAACTGGAACGAGGACAAGCGCTGGACGCCGACGTGGTCGGACGAACAGCGCGCCGAGGGCTACGCGGGCTGGCAGAAGGCCGTCGGCCGCACGCTCGACTGGGTCGACGTGCAGTGACCATGAGGAGGAACACCGTGACCCCGCTTTCCCCGCAGTACCGGGCGGAAACGCTGCGGAAGCTGGTCAGCGAAGAGGTCGACGTGCTCGTCGTCGGCGGGGGAGTCACCGGGGCCGGCGTCGCGCTCGACGCCGCGTCCCGGGGCCTGGAGACCGCGCTGGTCGAGGCCCGCGACTTCGCCGCCGGCACGTCCAGCCGGTCGTCCAAGCTGATCCACGGCGGCCTGCGCTACCTGGAGCAGCTGGACTTCAAGCTGGTGCGCGAGGCGCTCAAGGAGCGTGGGCTGCTGCTGCAGAAGCTGGCCCCGCACCTGGTGCGGCCGGTCAAGTTCCTGGTCCCGCTGCAGCACCGGGTGTGGGAACGCGGCTACATCGGCGCCGGTGTGACGCTGTACGACACCCTCGGTGGCGCTCGCGCGCTGCCGCGGCACCGGCACCTGTCCAAGCGGGGCGCCTTCAAGGTGGCCCCGGCGCTCGCGGACGACGCGCTGGTCGGGGCGATCCAGTACTACGACGCCCAGGTCGACGACGCCCGCCACACGATGACCATCGCGCGGACCGCCGCCGAGCAGGGCGCTTCGGTGCTCACGCGGGCTCGCGTCACGTCGCTGCTCCGCGAGGGCGAGCGGGTCGTGGGAGCGAAGGTCGTGGACCGCGAGAGCGGGATCGAGTTCGAGATCCGGGCTCGCACCGTGGTCGCGGCGACGGGTGTGTGGAGCGACGACATGGCGGAGGCGGCCGGGATCCCCGCGCCGTTCACCGTCCGCGTGTCGAAGGGCATCCACCTCGTGGTGCCGCGGGAGAAGATCGACCTCGACACCGGGCTGATCCTGCGCACCGAGAAGAGCGTGCTGTTCGTCATCCCGTGGGGACGGCACTGGATCGTCGGCACCACCGACACCGAGTGGGACCTCGACCGCGAGCACCCGGCGGCGAGCCGCGCGGACGTCGACTACGTGCTCGGCCACCTCAACGCCGTCCTGCGTACCCCCGTGACGCACGACGACATCGAGGGCGTCTACGCCGGGCTTCGCCCGCTGCTGGCGGCGAAGGCGGCCGCGACGACGAAGCTGTCGCGGGAGCACGCGGTGGCGCACCCGGTGCCGGGCCTGGTGATCGTGGCCGGCGGCAAGTACACGACCTACCGGGTGATGGCCGCGGACGCGGTCGACGTCGCGGTCGAGGAGCTCGGCCGCCCGGCCCCGCCGTCGTGGACCGACCGGCTCCCGATCGCCGGCGCCGACGGCTACCACGAGCTGTGGGCGGACCGGTTCGGCGTGGCCGCGAAGTCGGGGCTGCCGCTGACGCGCGTCGAGCACCTGCTGCAGCGGTACGGCACGCGGATCTGGAACCTCCTTTCGCTCATCGAGGAGGATCCTTCGCTGGCTTCGCCGATCACGGAGACGTCGGAGTACCTCCGCGTGGAGGCCGTCTACGCGGTCTCCCACGAGGGAGCGTTGCACCTGGAGGACGTCCTCACCCGGCGGACGCGCATCTCGATCGAGGAGCGCGACCGCGGCGTGGCGGCGGCCCCGGTGGTCGCCGGGCTGATGGCCCCGCTGCTGGACTGGGACGCGCACCGGACCGACCGCGAAGTGGCGAACTACCTGGCCCGGGTGGAGGCGGAGCGCTCGGCCCAGGAAGCCCCGGACGACGCGGCGGCGAACGCCACCCGCCTCGCGGCGCCGGCGCTCCTACCGGGCTAAACCGGTCACCGCCGTCGCGCGTGGACACCCGGAACCGACCTGAAGGGGAGGAACGGGGATGTTCAGAGGTGTTCTCGCGACGGCGGCGGTGGCGATGGTGCTCACCGCGGTTCCGGCGAGTGCGGACGATCCGGGCGGCCCGATCGACCTGGGCACGCTGCCCGGGGGACTGACCAGCTACGGGAATGTGGTGTCGAACGCCGGAGTGGTGTTCGGGACGGCGTACGACAAGCAATCCGTCGAGCGCGGGGCCCGGTGGGACGCGGCCGGCCGGATCACCGAGCTGTTGCCGCAGCCGGGCTACGCGACCGTGCACCCCGCCGCCATCACCGAGGCCGGCGTGGCGATCGGGAACTCGCTGACCGCCGGTGGGTGGTTCGGGCGGGCCACCCTCTGGGACGCGTCCGGAACACCGGTGGACCTGCCGCCGGTGCCCGGTTTCCCGGGTTACTCGTATTCCAGCGTGGCCGCGGTCAACGCCCACAGCATCGCCGTCGGGTATTCCTACGGTGGTCCGGGCCCGGAGTCGGCCGTCAAGTGGGACACGACCCAGGGCACGGTCACGGCCCTCGGCTTCGGCCGCGGCACCGCGATCAACGACGCGGGCGCGGTGATCGGCACGTACCGGGGGGAGCCGCAGTACTGGGACCCGGCGGGCAACCTCGTGCCGCTGGAAGGCGGCGGCACCGCCAACGACCTCGACGACGCGGGCACGGTCGTCGGCTCGAGCGGCTCCCACGCCGCGAAGTGGGATGCGGCGGGACACCTCACGGTGCTCGACACCACGTGGAAGGTCAGCTCGGCGAAGAAGATCGGTGCGGACGGGACGATCTACGGCGAAGTGGACGCGGGCGACGGCAAGGGCCGCCCGGCCCGCTGGGACCCGGCCGGTCAGCTCACCGTCTTCCCGGTCCCGGACGGCGCCTGGAGCCGGTTGGTCACCGCCAACGACACGGGCAGCGCGCTCGTGGTGATCGGCTCCGACGAGTCTTTCCTCTGGGGTCCCGGCGGCCGGACCACGCCGCTGCCGCTGCCGGCGGAGGACGCCTACTGCACCGCCCAGGACCTCAACGACAGCGCGATCACGGGCGCCTGCTCGGTCCCGGGCCGGAACCTGCACGCCGTGCGGTGGGACCTGCCGGTCATCGGCACCTGGTGAGCACGCCCAGCTCCGCGAGCACGTACCGGGCGTTGGCCGAGATGACCGGGTTCGTGTTCCGGTAGTACGGCAGCTGGATCACGGCCATCGACAGCGCCCGGCCACGGCCGCGCGCCCAGGTCGCGTCGTCGGCGCCGACGGCGTCGCGGAAGGTGTGCCGGGTGTCCGCGGTCAGCAGGTTCCACGCGGGGATCAGGTCGGCGGCCGGGTCGCCGAGGCCCGCGGTGGCCCAGTCGAGCACCCCGGTCAACCGGCCGTCGCGCAGCAGGAGGTTGCTCGGCATCAGGTCCCCGTGCACCCAGCACGGCGGTCCGGTCCACTGTGGAGCGTCGAGCGCCTCGGCCCAGGCGGCGAGGGCCGCCTGGGCGTCGAACGGCTCGTCGGTGCGGCTCAGCTGCTCGATCGCCTGGCGGGTGGCCGTGTCCACGCCGGCCAGCGGCCGCCCGCGGGAGGCCGCGGGACCGGCCGCGGGGTTCGCCCGGAGCGCCCGGACGAACTCCGCCAGACCGCGAGCCGGGTGGCCTTCGAGCGCCGGTGAGCCGTCGAGCCAGCCGTGCACCGCCCACGGCCACGGGTACCCCTCGGCGGGTTCCCCGACCGCGACGACCGCCGGGACCGCCACCGGCAGCTCGCCCAGTGTGCTCAGCGCCCGGCGTTCCTTCGCGATGTCGGCGACGCCGCCTTCGGTGAGCGGAAGCCGGACCGTCAGCTCGTCACCGAGGCGGTACACCGCGTTGACCGTCCCCCCGGACGCCAGGGGAGTGACCGGCAGGTCCGCCCACCGCGGGAACTGCCCGCGCACCAGTCGCCGGACCAGGCCGGTGTCGATGGCTTGCTGATCCGCGTGCATCTGCATGTCCCCACGGAACCACCCTGGTCAACGGGATTTCCGTGAGCCGGAGCACCCCGGATTGCACGACGATGCATAGCCGTGCATAATCATTCGCATGTCCAAGGTGCTCACTTCCCTGCCCGTCGGCGAGCGTGTCGGTATCGCCTTCTCCGGTGGCCTCGACACTTCCGTAGCGGTCGCGTGGATGCGCGACAAAGGCGCGGTCCCCTGCACCTACACCGCCGACATCGGCCAGTACGACGAGCCCGACATCGAGTCGGTGCCCGGGCGGGCCGGTCAGTACGGCGCCGAGATCGCCCGGCTGGTCGACTGCAAGGAAGCCCTCGTCGAAGAGGGGCTCGCGGCGCTGACCTGCGGTGCGTTCCACATCCGCAGCGGCGGCCGCAGCTACTTCAACACCACCCCGCTCGGCCGCGCCGTCACCGGCACCCTGCTCGTGCGCGCCATGCTCGAGGACGACGTCCAGATCTGGGGCGACGGCTCCACCTACAAGGGCAACGACATCGAGCGGTTCTACCGCTACGGCCTGCTGGCCAACCCCTCCCTGCGCGTCTACAAGCCGTGGCTCGACGCGGACTTCGTCACCGAGCTCGGCGGCCGCAAGGAGATGTCCGAGTGGCTGCTCGCGCACGACCTGCCCTACCGCGACAGCACCGAGAAGGCGTACTCGACCGACGCCAACATCTGGGGCGCCACGCACGAGGCCAAGTCCCTCGAACACCTGGACACCGGCCTCGAGATCGTCAAGCCGATCATGGGCGTGGCATTCTGGGACCCCGAGGTCGAGATCCCCGCCGAGGACGTCACGATCGGCTTCGAGCAGGGTCGCCCGGTGACGATCAACGGCAAGGAGTTCGCCACCGCCGTCGACCTGGTCCTCGAGGCCAACGCCGTCGGCGGCCGGCACGGCCTGGGCATGTCCGACCAGATCGAGAACCGGATCATCGAGGCGAAGAGCCGCGGCATCTACGAGGCGCCCGGCATGGCGCTGCTGCACGCCGCCTACGAGCGGCTCGTCAACGCCATCCACAACGAGGACACCCTCGCCAGCTACCACAACCACGGCCGCCAGCTGGGCCGCCTGATGTACGAGGGCCGCTGGCTGGACCCGCAGGCGATGATGCTGCGCGAGTCGCTGCAGCGCTGGGTCGGCACCGCGATCACCGGCGAGGTGACACTGCGGCTGCGGCGCGGCGAGGACTACTCGATCCTCGACACGACCGGCCCGGCGTTCAGCTACCACCCGGACAAGCTGTCGATGGAGCGGACCGAGGACTCGGCGTTCGGCCCGGTCGACCGGATCGGCCAGCTGACCATGCGCAACCTCGACATCGCCGACTCGCGGGCGAAGCTGGAGCAGTACGCGAGCCTCGGCATGGTCGGCGGCTCGAACCCGAAGCTGATCGGCGCCGCCCAGGCCGCGTCGACCGGGCTGATCGGCGCGATGCCCGAGGGCGGCGCCGAGGCGATCGCCTCGCGCGGCAAGACCGACGACGTCGAGCTGCTCGACAACGCCGCGATGGAGTTCGGCACGGACTGATCGCTCACCACCCGAAGGCCACCACGCCCGCCGTGGTGGCCTTCGGTGCGTTCAGGGGACGAGCACGACCTTGCCGGTCACCGTGCCGGATTCCGCCAGTGCCAAGGCTTTCGCGGCTTCCGTGAGCGGGATCCGGGCGGCCACCTGCGCCTGGAGCCGCCCCTGGGCCGCGAGCTCGAAGACGGCGGTCAGGTCTTCGGCCAGGCGCGCGCGGAACCGGGCGAGGTTCCGCTTGCCGCCCCAGACGTTGTAGAAGTGCGCCCGGCGCCGGTTCGGCCACGCGTTCCACCACAGCAGCCGGGCGACCAGTTTCAGCACGGCGGGCTTCGGGTTGCCGCCGGTGTTCACGGTCGAGGCGCTGCCGTAGGCGATCAGCGCGCCTCCCGGGGCGAGCAGGCGGAACGAATCGACGATGCCGGGGCCGCCGACGTGGTCGAAGACGGCGTCCACCCCGCCGGGCGCCAGCGCGCGGACCTGCGCCGGCACGTCGCCGCGGTAGTCGAGCGCGGTCGCGCCGAGCGCGGTCACGACGTCCAGGTTGCGGGCCGAGGCGGTGCCGATCACCGTGATCCCGGCCGCGCGGGCGAGCTGGACGAGGGTGGTGCCGACGCCGCCGCTCGCGCCGTGGACCAGGATCGTGCCGCCGGTCCGCACCTTCGCCCACCGGTGCAGCATCTGGTACGCCGTGATGCCGTTGACCACGAAGGTTTCCGCGTCGGCGGCGTCCAGGCCGCCGGGCACCGGCACCAGGTCGGCGGCGGGGACGGCGAGGTGGCTGCGCCAGCCGCCGACCTTGGTCATGGCGGCCACGCGGCGGCCGATCAGGGCGGGGTCCTCGGCTTCGAGCACGGTGCCGACGACGTCGTAGCCGGGGACGAACGGGAACGGCGGCTGGTCGTAGTACTTGCCGCGGCGCATCTGCTGTTCGGCGAACGAAATCCCGCTGGCTTCGACGCGGAGCAGGGCTTCACCGGCGCCCAGGGGCGGCAGCTCGCGGTGTTCGACGCGCAGGCCGTCCGGCTCGACGAGGCCGGGGAGGACGATCTCGGTGACGTTCATGGTGCTTCCTTCCGTGGTGTGAGTGACTGGTCAGTCACTCGACGGGCGAGAAAAACGGCCCCGCGGCGGGGCCGGGTTTCAGTTCTTGCCGGGGTGGCGGATGCCGGCGGACAGCACGGCGGCCCAGTCGCCGGCGTGCTCGTCGAGGTCGAGGGTGGCGATCAGGTGGCAGAGCTGGCCGTAGGCGACGAACCGCTGCACCTCGTCGTCGGCCGCGCCGGAGCGCGACCGGGCGAACTCGGTCACCTTGGC
This sequence comes from Amycolatopsis kentuckyensis, assembly GCF_002155975.1. Taxonomy (GTDB): domain Bacteria; phylum Actinomycetota; class Actinomycetes; order Mycobacteriales; family Pseudonocardiaceae; genus Amycolatopsis; species Amycolatopsis kentuckyensis. Next base: position 7,730 of record NZ_MUMI01000173.1, on the reverse strand, counting down.
CAGCCCGCGGCGGACGGCGTCGGCGATCTCGGGGGTGTCGGCGGCCGACTGAGCGTGCACCTGCAGCATCAGCAGGTTCCGGTCGGCGATCAGCTCCGCGTAGGCGCCGCCCATTTCGTACAGGATCTTCCCGGGGTCGGCGTCCTCGACGCGGGCGGCGCCGTTCGAGAGCGCGTGCACGACGAGTTCGTAGCACCGGTCCAGCGCGGCGACGAACAGGGAAACCTTGCCGGGGAACAACTTGAAGACGTACGCGGGGGAGATGTCGGCGCGGGCGGCCACCGCGCTGATCGGCGTGCTGTGGTAGCCCCCGCGGGCGAACTCGGCGATGGCCGCGTCGACGACGGCGTCCCGCCGGGCGTCGGAGGTGGAGAGCGTGGCACCGCGTTTCGTCATGTGAGTGACTGTACACTCACTCTCGCTCGCCGGTCAACTCGCGGGCCGGCTCTCCGGCCGGCTTCGCCGGTCAGGGCAGCTGGACGGCGGCGACGGCTCGGGCCACCCGGGAGGCGAGATCCGGGTCGGCGAGCTCGGGGAGGAGCCGGTCGACCGGGGTGAGGCCGGCGAGGGCCCGCGCGCAGGCGGCGTGGACGTCCGGATGAGCCTGCGGATCCCCGGTGCGCGGCCCGTCCCGCAGCAGGCCCGGCAACGCGAGCAGGGGAGCGACCGGGTCGCCCGGGGTCACCAGCGCCGGCCCCGGGCCGGGCTCGTGGCGGCCGAGCGGATCGACCACGACGTCGACGTCCCGGGCGAGCTCGGCCAGGGGGAACGCCGCGGCGTCGGCTGGGTGCCACAGCATGATGTCGGCGGTCCCCGCGGCGAGGAGCACCGGAATCAGGAGCGGCAGGGCGGACGGCGCGGCGACGAGAACTCGCGCGTCCGCCAGAGTGCGGCCACGCCGGTGCAGTGCCACTTGGGCGGCGGTCGTGAGCGCGATCGCGAGGGTGTCCTCCTCGGTGAACACCGTGAGTTCGCCGGCCAGCGCGAGCTGGGCGGTCCGGGCGGCGGCGCGGTCGGCGCCGGTGAGGAAGACGGCGTCCGCGTCCAGGGCCTGGACGGCGGTGATCAGCCCGGCGGTGTCGCCGGGCACCGTGCGCGCGACGGCTCGCAGCGGCGTGAGACCGGTGAGCAGCTGTGCGGCTTCGGGTGCCTGGTCGCCGGCCACCGTGAGGACGATTTCGCGCACGCAGCACCCTTTCCCGGTTCCCGCTGGCGTAAGCTGTTGAGCAATTGCGAATGTTAGCAACTCCATGAATGGCAGGAGGCGACCGGTCGTGAAGGAGTCCGAACGGAACCTCCGGCGCCGGGTCGTCGGCTGCGGCCCGGGGGAGTGGGCCGCGCGGCCCGGGTGGTGGCACGGCAGGATCGACGCCATGCGCACCATCGGACGGCTGGGCGGCTCGTGAGCAGGCCGCTATACCAGGTCAAAGCCGAGTTCTTCAAGACGCTCGGGCACCCGGCGCGGATCCGGATCCTCGAGCTGCTCAGCGAGCGCGAGCACGCCGTGTCGGAACTGCTGCCGGAGGTGGGGATCGAGCCGGCGAACATGTCGCAGCACCTCGCCGTGCTGCGCCGGGCCGGGCTGGTCGCCACCCGCAAGGAGGGCTCCGCCGTCCACTACTCGCTGACCAGCGCGGACGTCGCCGAGCTGCTCGCGGTGGCCCGGAAGATCCTGACCGAGGTGCTCGCCGGGCAGGTCGAACTGCTCGGCGACCTGCGGACGGCCTCGGCCGCCGCGCGGCGTCCGGGGGCGTGACGGGCCGCGTCCCGGCAAACGAGTGACGTTCACCGTCCCGGTGTCTCGGATGTGCGCGAATTCCCCACGAGCGGCGCCGCCGTCCGGTTACAGTCCGGCGGCGAGGTTCCGCCTGGGGGCGGCTGCGGTGACGGGAGCGCGCGATGGGGCCTGAAGTGCGGTTTCACCTGCTCGGACCGCTGACCGTGACGGTCGGCGGGCAGGCGCTGGCGCTCGGTGGGGCGAAGCAGCGGGTCCTGCTCGCGCACCTGCTGCTCAACGCGAACCGGACGGTCTCGCCCGGGCAGCTGGTCGACACGCTGTGGCCCCACGAACCCCCGACGTCGGCCACCGCGAACCTGCAGACCTACGTGTGGCGGCTGCGCCGGCTGCTGCCCGAGGGCGCCGTCCTCCGCACCCACGACCCGGGCTACTCGCTGGCGGTTGACCCCGGCGACGTCGACGCCCACCGGTTCACCCGGCTCGTCGGCGACGCCGCCCGCGCGGCCAAGGACGGCTCGCCCGAAACGGCACTGACGCTGCTGGCCGAGGCCGAAGCGCTGTGGCGCGGCGATCCCCTGGAAGACCTGCCGACCGCACCCGCGTGGGACGCCGAGCTCGGCCGGCTGGTCGAAAACCGGCTGGCCGCCGTCGAGGAGCGGCTGGCGCTGCAGGTCCGGCTGGGCCGGCACGACCCGGCGATCGCCGAGCTCACCGTGCTGCTGGCCGAGCACCCGTACCGCGAACGGCTCTGGCAGCAGTACCTGCTGGCGCTCACCGGCGCGGGCCGCCGAGCCGAAGCGCTGCAGGCGTACGCGACCGCCCGCGAGCGGCTCGTCACCGAACTCGGCGTCGAACCGGGGCCGGAACTGCGGGCCCTGCAGGCGGCGATCCTGACCGGTGAGCCGCTGCCCGGGCCCGCGCCGGTGCCGCCGCTGCGGCAGCTGCCCGCCGACCTGCCGGACTTCACCGGCCGCGAGGAGTACGTCCGCGAACTGACCGCGGCGCTCGGAGCGGGGCCGGCACCGGTCGTGCTGACCGGCGCGCCCGGCACCGGCAAGACGGCGCTGGCCATGCACGTCGCCCACGGCCTCGCGGGCCGCTTCCCGGACGGCCAGCTCTACGTCGACCTCGCGGGCACGGGCGCGCCGCGCGACCCGGCCGAAGTGCTCGCCGACTTCCTGCACGCACTGGGCGTCACCGGGAACACGGTGCCGGCCGGGCTGGACCAGCGGGCGGCGCTGTTCCGCTCCCGCCTGGCCGGGCGTCGCATGCTGCTGGTGCTGGACGACGCGGCGACCGCGGCGCAGGTCCGTCCCCTGCTGCCCGCGGACACCGGGTGCGCGGTCCTGGTGACGACCCGCGGCCGGCTGCCCGAGCTGGCGGGCGCGAAGCACGTCGAGCTGCCGGTGTTCGGCGAGCGGGAGGCCGCACAGCTGCTGGCGGAGCTGGCGGGACCGGACCGGGTGGTCGGCGAGCCGGCCGAAGCGGCGGCGATCGTGCGGTGTTGCGGGTACTTGCCGCTGGCGATCCGTATTGCGGGCGCGCGGCTGGCCGGACGCCAGGCGTGGAGCCTGCGCACGCTGCACGACCGGCTGGCGGACGAGTCGAGCCGGCTGAGCGAGCTGCGCGTCGGCGATCTCGGCGTCCGGCCGAGTTTCGAGCTGAGCCTGCGTCAGCTGCCCCCGGCCGCGCGGACGGCGTTCGGCCGGTCGGCGGTGCTGGGCGCGCAGGACTTCCCGAGCTGGGTGGTCGACGCGCTGCTGGACCGCGCGGGCACGCACGACGTCCTCGACGTGCTCGTCGACGCGAACCTGGTTTCGCTGACCGGGCGGGACGCGGGCGGGCACCCGAGGTACCGCCTGCACGACCTGCTGCGCTGCTACGCGGGCGAACTCCTGGCGGAGGAGCCGCTTCCGGCCCGCCGCGAGACGCTCACCCGCGTCCTGTCGGTGCTGCTGGCCCTGGCGAAAACGGCGGCGGCGGCCCTGCCCCCGGCGTTCGGCGCGATGACCGGCCCCGGGGTGGCCGCCGGTCCGGTCCCGGCCGGCGTGGTGACGGACCCCCTGGCGTGGTTCACGGCCGAGCGCAAGCTCCTGGCGGCGGCGGTCCAGCTCGCGGCGGACGCGGGCTTGGCCGAGCTGGCCTGGCAGCTGACGGCGGCGGCGGTCCCGTTCTACGACCTGCGCGGCGCCTACGACGACTGGCGCCGCAGCCACGTGACGGCATTGGCGGCGGTGGAGGCAGCGGGCAACCGCCGGGGAGCGGCGGTGCTCAGCCGCGGCCTCGGCCAGGTCCGCCTGTACCACGACGAGTACGAGGCGGCGTCACGGGACATGCGGCGTTCGGCGGAGCTGTTCGCGGAACTGGGCGACGTCCGAGGCGAGGCATTGGCGGTGGCGGGCCTCGGCACGGTGGCCCGCGTCCGCGACCGCCCCCGCGAGGCACTGGGGTTCTACGGCCGTGCGCTGTCGGGCCTGGAGCGCGCGGACGACCGCAGCGGCGTCGCCCAGATGCGCAACTCGATCGGCTCGACGTACGCGTTGCTGGGCTCGTTCGAGGAGGCGGAGACGTGGCTGCACCGGGCGCGTGAGCTGGCCCGAGAGATCGAGGACCCGCACCGCGAGGCAAAGGTCCTGACGGAACTGGGCACCCTCCACCGCGACACGGGACGGCTCCCGGAGTCGTTGACGTGCTTGAGGTTGGCGTTGAGCATCTTGGAGGGCCTGGACGACGAGAGGTGCAGCGCGTACGCGTTGCTGGGGATCGGGCAGACGTTGCTGGAGGCGGGCGAGCCGATCCAGGCGCGCGGGGTGTGCGACAGGGCGTTGAGGGTGTTCCGAGAGACGGGCAACCACCAGGGCGAGACAACGGGGCTGGCGTTGCTGGAGCAGGTCCAACGCCGGAGATCCCCATCAGCCGCGGCCCGCACGTGAGTAAGGCTGTATCTGAGCGGCTCGCACCCGATGTGACGCACACTTGGGTCGGCGGGCACTTGAGTCGGCGGGCACCTGAGCCGGCCCGCCCCGAGCTGGCCCGCACCCGAGCCGGCCTTACACGCTGGCTCGCGCCGAGCCGGCCCGCACCTGAGCCGGGCCTACGCGCTGGCCCGCGCCGAACCGGCCGTACTTGAGCCTGGCTCAGGCTCGAACCGGCCCACACTTCAGCCCGGCCGGGTCCCGCGCGCCGACAACTTGCGCCTCGCACCCATCCCGCCGAGCCGCTCGGCCGGCCACCATCCAGGAGCAGCCTGTCCCGGGGCGCAGCTTCCGCGGCCCGCCTTGGCGCGGCCACACCGGAACTCGCGTGACTGAAGCCGCAACTCGCGTGATCAGAACCCGAACTGGCGTGATCGGCCCGGAACTCGCGTGATCAGAACCGGAACTCGCGTGATTGGAACCCGAACTCGCGTGATTGAAGCCGGGACTCGCGTGATTGGGGAGGCAACTCGCGTGATTGGGGAGGCATCTCGCGTGATTGGGGGGACGACACGGGGGCGGCGGCGCGGAGCGCCGCCGCCCCCGGCCCACTCAGTTGCTGTTGCCCGGCTTCCAGCCGAGGTAGTTGGCGAAGTAGCCCTGCCGGGCGTGGCCGATCGCGCCGTTGACGCTCGTTGCCCAGACTCCGCCGCTTCCGTCGGCGATGCCGACGTGGCCGTACGCCGAAATGTTCCAGAACACGAACGCGCCGCGCGGCGGGGTGCCCGTCGTGTGGCGGGCGCCGTCGGAGGAACGCCAGTGCTCGATCGCGCTCGCGTGGTGCGTCACGCGGTCCCATGCCAGGCGGACCGCGCGCTCGCAGTAGCCCTGGTACGCCGTGCTGCCGTTGCGGCTGGAGAACCAGGCGATCGCCTGGCTGGCCGTCCGCGCCGCGGCCAGGTCCGCGGCCGAGTCGGTGATCACCGCGCCCGGTTCGGCGATGTCGGCCGCGGTCACTTCCGCGTAGACGTCGGCAGGCGCGGCCGAAGCGACGGTCGCGCCACCGAAGAGCAGGGCGGCCGAGAGCGCGGCCGCCTGGCAGATCATTCGCATGGGTTTCTCCCTCGGTAGGCCGGGCAGTCGGCCCGGCGAGGAGAACCCTGCGCCTCGTCCCTACATCGCCACTACACCGCCGCTCTCGCGCGGGCGAATGACAAAAACCGGGACGGCGCGGCCGGACGCGCATGACAAATTTCCCGGCAACCGAAAAGAAGAATAGCCGGTTGGGAAGTTTTCCACCTAGTATCCGAAGCCCGACGAGGAAAGGACGAACAATGCTGAAGACCCGACGCCGTGGAATCGGCGTTGCCGCGCTGCTGGCCGGTGTGCTCGCCATTGTTTCCGCGGGACCGGCCGCGGCGGCCGAAAAGACGCTCACCTACCGGGGCGGGTTCCCGCTGATCGGCGACCAGCAGGTCGCCGTGGTGGTCAAGGCCGACATCCCGGCGGCCACGACCGCGGGCAGCACGCTTTCGGTGCCGTTCAGCCTCGACGTCGACGCCGGCCAGGCCGCCGGTGACGGTCTCCGCCTGGTCGGCGCCACCAAGCTCGCCGGCTCGATCAAGTCCCGGGTGAACGTCGCGATCGGCGGCCAGTCCGTGGCCATCCCGGTCGAGCTGCCGATCCCCGAGACGCCGGTGCCCGCCGAAGGCGCCCTGAAGTTCACCGCGAGCGGGCAGGTCGACTTCACCGTCCCGGCCGGCACCCCGGCCGGCGAGGCGACCAGCAGCGTCGACGCCGCCGCGAGCACGCACGTCGTCACCGACAGCGGCCTCGGCGAGTTCGACGTCGCGTTGACCCTCGATCCGCCGGACCAGGACGCCGTCCTCGGCACGACGACCGTTTCCTGACCCGGGTCGCGAAGCAGGGGCCGCCGGAATCCGCCCGGCGGCCCCGAGCCGATGCCGGAATCCGGCGGCCCGGAACTGCCGGGATCCGCCGGAATCGGTTTCCGGAAACGCAATCCTCCCTTGGTAGGTACCGGATCCCCGTGCTGGGCGCGGAGTATTCCGTGCCACCACGTCGAATCGTCACCGGCTGGAGGAGCACTTCGTGAAAACCACCTCACGAGTCCTGTGTGGACTCGCCGCGCTCTCGGTCGCGGTCGTCACGCTGCAGGCCCCGGCCGCCGCGGCCGCGGCGCGCAGCGATCTCGGGATCACCATGCAGGCCCAGCAGAAGGACCAGTGGTGCTGGGACGCCAGCGGCAACACCATCGCCGCCTACTGGGGATACTCCCTGACCCAGACCCGGTTCTGCCAGATCGCGCACAACGAGTCCGGCAGCGACTGCGCCAACAACCAGGGCTACCTGTCCGACCAGCAGCGCGTGTTCCGCTACCTCGGCTTCACGAACGTCGGGACGTACAACTCGGGCGGCCAGACGCTTTCCTTCACCGGCGTCAAAACCCAGATCGACGCCGGAAAACCGGTCGGCACGCGCATCGGCTGGCGTTCCGGTGGCGGCCACATGCACGTGCTCTACGGTTACGACAATTCCGGGGGCGCCACCCGGGTCGAATACGGCGACCCGTGGCCGAACAACAGCCGCTACAACTCGATGAACTACGACACCTACCGCTCGAACAACCAGTTCCAGTGGACCCACACGCTGTACGGGATCGAGGGATGAGCATGCTGCGGAAAGCCATGGGCGTGGCCGTGCTGGCCGGTGCCGCGATGCTCACCACGAACGGCGCCGCGAGCGCGGCGAGCGGGCCCGCGGGCGCCCCGACCCCCGCCGACACCGCCGCGATCGAGCAGGTCACCGGCGGCCCGGCCACGCTCGGCCGCCTCGCCGGGACGAAGTTCCCCGGCAGCCACGCGGCGACGGCGGCACGGCAGGCAGCCGACCCGCGCACGCAGGTCCCGGTCTACGAGCCGACCGCGGCGTTCGTCGCCGGGAAGTCGGACGTCCCCGCCGCGCTCGCCTACGTCGCCGTCCCGGCGCGGACCGGCGACGGCACCGCCGCCACCGTGTGGGCGGAGCGCCAGGGCCCGGCCTGGACCGTCGTCAAC
>NZ_MUMI01000172.1 GCF_002155975.1 Amycolatopsis kentuckyensis | reverse complement strand
CCGGCCTGCCCGGTGACCGACGAGGTGGGCGCGGCGCTGTCGGACGCCGTCGACGCACTGGCCAGTGCCGGAGTGCGGATCCGCGCGGGCTGGCCCGCGGACGTCGATCCGGTCGCCCAGGCCGAGGCGTTCGGTTTCCAGGTGGAGCTGTTCTTCGCGTGCCAGGAAGGACGTGAACCGGCCGGGACCGCCGAGCAGGAACGGCGGCGGGCCGCCTTGACCGCGGCCTGGGCCCGGTACTTCGCCGACGTCGACGTCTTCCTCTGCCCGACGGTGTTCACCACGGCGTTGCCCCACGACGACCGGAACCGCTACGACGACCAGGTGTTCTGGATCGCGCAGGCGTCGCTGCCCGGGCTGCCGGCGGTCAGCGCCCCGGTGGGCGGGGTGCGGCCGGCCGGGCTGCAGGTCGTCGCGCCCGCGCGTGAGGACGACACCGCGATCACCTTCGCGGAGCTCGCCGCGGAGGTCATCGGCGGATTCGTCCCGCCTGGGGCAGGATCGGGCCGTGTTCTCGATCGGTGACTTCGCCCGCCACGGCCGGGTTTCGGTCCGGATGCTGCGCCACTACGACGCGCTCGGCCTGCTGCGCCCGGCCCGCGTCGACCCGGCGACCGGCTACCGCAGCTACACAGCGGCCCAGCTGGCACGGCTCAACCGGATCGTCGCGCTGAAGGACCTCGACTTCACGCTGGAGCAGGTGGCCACGCTGCTGGCGGACGAGGTCACCGTCGAGCAGGTGCGCGGCATGCTGACGCTGCGGCGCGCGGAACTGGAAGCCGCGCTGGCCGAAGGGGCGGGCCGCCTGGCGCGGGTCGAGGCGCGGCTGCGGACGATCGAGGCGGAAGGCCGCGCGCCCACCCTCGACGTCGTGGTCAAGGAGCTGCCCGGACTGCGGGTGGTGGAGCTGACGGGGGTCGCGGCGGGCTTCGCCCCGGAGGCGATCGGACCGGTGGTGCACCCGCTGTGCGCGGAGCTCGGCCGACGCCTTCCCCAGGCGGATGTCACGCCGGAAGGCCGGCTGACGTGTTACTACGAGCAGCGCGCGGAGGACGACGTCGTGGTGCACGCCGCGATCCCGGCGTCGGTGGGCGGCGGTGACCTCAACGGGCTGGCGGTGGCGGACCTCCCGCCCACCCGCGCGGCCACGCTGGTCCACCGCGGCGCGATCGACGACGTCCTGCCCGCATGGCAGGCGGTGGTGCGCTGGATCGACGACCACGGCTGCCGGTCGGCCGGGCCGCAGCGGGAGGTGTACCTGGACTGCCCGGAGGATCCGGCGGGCTGGGTGACGGAGCTGCAGGAGCCGATCAGCTAGGCCGCGGGTGGTGGGCGTGGTCGCCCGTCGGGAGGTCGCGGTCCACGTGGTCCGCGTGGTGCAGTGCCTGGGCCAGCAGGCCGCGGACGTGGTTGTCCGCCGCCGAGTAGTAGACGAACGTGCCTTCCCGGCGGCCCTTCACCAGGCCCGCCAGGCGCAGCTTCGCCAGGTGCTGGCTGACCGCCGTCGGGGCGGCTCCGGCCAGTTCCGCCAGGCAGGCCACCGAGGATTCGCCCTGCAGCAACGCCCAGAGCACCTTGATGCGGGTCGGGTCGGCCAGCAGGCGGAACGACTCCGCGGCCAGGTGGACCTGCTCTTCGGTGGGCATGTCGAACTCCGGCAGCGACGCGTGCATGGCCGTAACCTTACTACTTGCGTATCTGCGTGCTTGCGCAGATAGTATGCTCCCATGACCGGACACGGACACGGGCACCGCCACGCGAAGTGGCGGCCGCACAGCCACGACAGCGCCGATCGCGTCGACCACGCCCTCGAAACCAGCCGGCGCGGCATGCGCGCGCTCGGGTGGTCGTTCGCCGCGTTGTCCGTCACCGCCGTCGCGCAGCTGGTGCTCGTGCTGGTCACCGGATCCGTGGCGCTGCTGGGCGACACCGTGCACAACTTCGCCGACGCGCTGACCGCTGTCCCGCTCGGTGTGGCGTTCCTGCTCGGCCGCCGGGCCGCGACCCGCCGCTACACCTACGGGCTCGGGCGCGCCGAAGACCTGGCCGGGGTGGTCGTCGTGCTCGTCGTCGCGGCTTCGGCGGCGGTCGCCGGGTACGAATCGGTGGCGAGGCTGCTCGACCCACGCCCGGTCGCGCACCCGTGGGTGGTCGCCGTGGCCGGGGTGATCGGGTTCGCCGGCAACGAACTCGTCGCGCGGTACCGGATCAAGGTCGGCCGGGAGATCGGCTCGGCCGCCCTGGTCGCCGACGGGCTGCACGCGCGCACCGACGGCTTCACCTCGCTGGCCGTCGTCGCCGGCGCGGCCGGGGTGGCCTTCGGCTTCCCCGCCGCGGATCCGATCGTCGGGCTCGTCATCACCGTCGCGATCCTGTTCGTCCTGCGCGACGCGGCGAAAGAGGTGTTCCGGCGGCTACTGGACGCCGTCGACCCGGCGTCGGTCGAGCTGGCCGAACGGACGGCACGGGACGTCGGCGGCGTGCTCGGTGCGCGGGATCTCCGGATGCGCTGGATCGGGCACCACCTGCGGGCCGAGCTGGCCGTGACGGTGGCGGCGGACCTGACCGTCGAAGCCGCCCACGCGCTGGCGCACGAGGTGGAACACCGGCTGCTGCACACGATCCCGCGCCTGACGGCGGTGGTGGTCCACACCGAACCGGCCACCGGCGCGGACCGCGCGCACGAGACCGTCGCCCATCACCACTAGCACCCGACGGGCTGCTCCGCCGGCTCCGGCTTCGGGTTCAGCACCCCGGCGAACACCGCCGCCAGCACGCACAGCACCACCGGCACCGCGAAGGTCACGTTCAGCGGCATCCAGTGCGTCAGCCCGCCGATGAGCGCCGGGCCGGCGAGCAGGCCCACGTACCCGAGGCCGACCACGCGGGCCATCAGCGCGCCCGACGCCCGCGTGTCCAGGTTGCCCGCCGCCGTGAACAGCTGCGGGACACCGCCCGAGAGGCCCAGGCCGAACACCGCCCAGCCCACCAGGGACAACGGCACCCAGGGCGCCGCCGCGGCCGTCGTCAGGCCCACCGCCGCCAAGATCGCGCCGTAGCGGACGATCGCCGTCGGGCCGGCCCAGGCCGCGACGCGGTCGGTCAGGAACCGGCCGGTCGTCATCGCCACCGCGAACGCGCCGTAGGCCAGCGCCGCCGTGGACGCCGACGTTCCGAGCACCTTCTCCATGTGCAGCGCGGCCCAGTCGTTGGCGACCCCCTCCGACAGCATCAGCGCGAGCGCCAGCAGGCCGAGCAGCCAGACCGTGCGGCCCGGGGGCCGGCGGGTGCCGACCGGCTCGGCGGCGGTGCCGGTGGACGGCACACCGGCAGGCGGCACCGCGGCCGGCTCCATCAGGAACCGCGCCGACACCACGGAAAGCAGCACGCAGACCAGGCCGGTGCCGGTGAGCGTCACCCCGGTCGGCACGCCCGCGCCGAGCGTCGCCGCGCCGATGACCGCGGCGATCGCGCCGCCGATCGACCACATCGCGTGGAAGGCCGCCATGATCGGGCGCGGATAGGCCCGTTCCACCACGACCGCGTGGGAGTTCATCCCGACGTCGATCGCCCCGTTGCCGAAGCCGAAGAAGACCAGCGCCAGGCCCAGCGTCCACCACGAGTCCGCGAAACCGGGCGCGCACACCGCGAGGCCGAGCAGGATCCCGGCGGCCGGCACCAGCCGCCGGTGCCCGAGCCGGTCGACGAGCGGCCCGGACACCTGCATGCCGGCGAACGCGGCGCCGCCGAGCACCAGCAGCAGCGCGCCCAGGGTGCTGTGCGAAATGCCTGTCGCGCGCTCGACGTTCGGGATGTGCACCACCCACATGCCCATCGCGAACCCGTTGAGGCCGAAGAACATGAAGGTCGCGAACCGGGCGGCACGCGGGCGGGGCGGGACGGTCATCGGCTCTCCAAGGGGACGGCGACGTGCACGAGCACGCCGCGCTCGGTCAGCGCGGCACGCTCGTCTTCAGGCGCGCCGGGGTCGGTGATCACGACGTCGGCGCGGTCGGCGGGACAGATGCACGCGAGCGCGCGGCGGCCCCACTTGGCGCCGTCGGCGAGCACGATCGTCCGGGCCGCGACGTCGAGCGCGGCCCGCTTGACCTCGGCGTCGGCCAGGTCGAAGGCGGTGAACCCGGACTCGACGTCGAGTGCGCAGGGGCTCAGCACGGCGACGTCGAACCGCAGGGCCCGCAGCGACGCCAGCGCCAGCGGGCCGACCAGGGCCTGCTCCCCCGGCCGCGCTTCGCCGCCGGGCAGCAGCAGCCGAACGCCGGGTTCCTCGGCCAGCTCGCGGGCCGCGTGCAGGGACAGGGGCATCACCGTGATCGGGCGCCCGCGCAGCAGCCGCGCGAGTTCCAGGGCCGTCGTGCCGCTGTCGAGGACGACCGTCTCGCCGTCGCGGATCAGCTCGGCCGCCGCCGCGGCGATGGCCCGCTTCGCCGCGATCCCGGCCGTCGCGCGGGCCGCGAACGGCGGTTCCACCCCCGAGGGCGACGCCGGGACCGCGCCGCCGTGCACCCGGCGCAGCACGCCCCGGGACGCCAGGTGGTCGAGGTCGCGGCGGACGGTCATCTCCGACGCGCCGGTCGCTTCGGCCAGCTCGGCGACACCCACCTGGGCAGCGCCGCGCAAGCGCTCCACGATCACCTGCTGCCGTTCCGCGCTCTTCACGCCGCGATCCTCGCAATCCGGGCACGATCGCACAACCGGTTTGTTCGTTCGCTCACGCTGCACGTGCGAACCACCACTGGGGCATGATGGTCGGCGTGCACGCCGCCGAGACCACCGCGACCCCGTGACCGGGGGCTACCTGAAGGGCCGGATCCGCCGCGAAGACATCATCACGGCGGCGGCCGCGGCGTACGGCGAACTCGGCTACCACGGCTCGTCGCTGCGCGAGATCGCCAAGCGCGTCGGGATCTCGCACGCCGGCCTCCTCTACTACTTCCCCACCAAGGAAGCCCTGCTCGCCGCCGTGCTCGAACGCCGGGACGCCGAGGACTCCGAGCGCGAGCAGCTGACCGTGCCGCCCGGGCTGGAGGTCCTGCGCCACTTCGTCGCGCTGGCCGAGCACAACGTCCGCCACCCCGGGATCGTCGACCTCTACTCGCGGCTCGCCGCCGAAGCGGTCGCCCCGGACCACCCGGCGCACGAGTACTTCGTGCGCCACTACCGGGCCGCCCGCGACGGCGTGCACGAGTCGTTCGAAGCCCTCGCCGCCCGCGGCGAGCTGCGGGACGGCGTCGAGCCCGCGTTGGCGGCACTGACGTTCATCGCGCTGATGGACGGCCTGCAGGTGCAGTGGCTGACCGTGCCCGGCGACGTCGACCTGGTCGGCTCGCTGCGTTTCTACCTGCAGAACCTGCTCACCGTCCCGCTCTAGAGGGTCTTCGCGTACGGGTCCCACCCCGCCGGCAGCAGCGGCGGGACGTCGATGGTGCTCGTGACCTCCACGCTCTGCCCGCGGGTCATGGATTCGTCGATGGCCAGCATCGCGTCGAGCACGTGGTAGGCCAGCTCACCGGACGCGCGTTCCGGCACCCCGGCCCGGATCGCCCGCGCGAGTTCCAGTGCCCCGGTGCCGCGCGAAGCCGCATGTCCTTGCGGCGCCAGCTCTTCCGGCTCGTCCCGGTCGAGCAGGTGCAGCCGGGTCGGCTCGTCGAACCGATTGGGGTCCGGCAGCACGGCGGTGCCGAGCGTGCCGGTCAGCTCGGCCAGCGCGGGCCGCCTGAGCGCCGAGTCGAAGCTCAGGACCAGCTGCGCGGAGGCGCTCTCGAACTCGACGAGCGCGGTGACCGTCGTCGGCACCGACACGGGGAACTCCGTGCCCGCCCGCGGCCCGGTTCCGACGACGCGGGTGTCGCGCGCCCGCCCGCCGGCCCCGGTGACGCGCCGGACCGGGCCGAGCAGGTGCACCAGCATCGTCAGGTAGTACGGGCCCATGTCGAGCAGCGGGCCGCCACCGGGCTGGAAGTAGAACTCCGGCGCCGGGTGCCACCGCTCCGGGCCCGGCACCTGGAACAGCGCCAGCGCGGTCAGGGGACGGCCGATCCGGCCCGCGTCGACGGCCTGCCGCGCGGTCTGCAGCGCGGCGCCGAGCACGGTGTCGGGCGCGCTCGCCACGCGCAGGTTCTTCTCCCGCGCGCGGTCGAGGAGCTTGCGGCCGGTCTGGCGGTCCAGCGCCAGGGGTTTCTCCGTCCACACGTGCTTGCCTGCTTCGAGCGCGGCGAGCCCGACGTCGGCGTGCGCGGCCGGGACGGTCAGGTTGACGACCAGTTCGACGTCCGGGTCGGCCAGCAGTTCCGCCACCGTGCCCGAGCGCGGGACGCCGTGTTCGGCCGCACGGGCCGCCGCGCGGCCGGTGTCGAGGTCGGCGACCCGCACCACGCGGACGTCCGGGAAGGCGGTGAGGTTCTCGAGGTAGGTGCCGCTGATGACGCCGGTGCCGATGATCCCGACACCGACCGGCCCGCCGGTCACTTGCCCGCGCCGGTCAGGAAGGCGTGGCTGGCGGCGATGGCCGCGAAGAGATCGCCGTCGAAAGCGTCGAACTCGACCACGCGCAGCGCGTCCGGCGCGGCGGCGAGCACCTCGGCGATCGGCACCCGGCCCTGGCCCGCCGGGACCTGCCCGGTGGCGTCGGTGGCGAGGCCGCCGTCCTTGACGTGGATGGCCCGCACCCGGCCGCCGAGCCGGCGCAGCAGGGCGGGTGCGTCCTCGCCGCCCGCGGTGGCCCAGTAAGTGTCGACCTCCAGGGCGACCGCCGGGTCGAGCTGTTCGGCGAACACCTCGAAGGCGCTGCGGCCGTCGATCCGGGATTCCAGTTCCCACCAGTGGTTGTGGTAGCCGACGCCGACGCCGTGTTCGGCCGCGAGCTTCGCGGCGGCGTTGAGCCCGTCCGCCGTGGCCGCGATGTCGGCCGGCTCCTGCCAGCGCTCGGGCGGCACGAACGGGTCGATCACCAGGCCGATGCCCAGCTCGGCCGCGGTGGCGAAGACGGCGTGCTGGTCGGCGCCGAGCAGCTGCGCGTGCGCGGTCGGGGCGGTCAGGCCGTTGGCGGGCAGCCCGGCCCGCAGTGCCTCGGCGTTTTCGAGGACGCCGTACGGCTCGACCTGCGTGAAGCCGATCGCGGCGAGCCGCCGCAGGGTGTCGGCCGGGTCGGCCGCGAAGGCGTCGCGGACCGAATACAGCTGGACGGAAGGCACGCTCATCACCGGCTCCTCCACTTCCCCGTGGCGGCCGTCCGCCGCGGCTCCTCAATTTCTACCACCTGGTCAAAATTGTGACCAGGGGCTTTCGGACGATCCGGCCGGGTGCCCCGGCTCACGCCGGACGGGGTTTTGGCAAGCGCCCGATGGGGCAGTAACGCCAAGAGCAGGGAGCCAGGGCGATCCCGGGAGGTGCCGGTAAGTGGACAGGGCAGGGGACGAAAGGGACACCGGGGCCGCCGTCGGGCGCCCGGCGGCCCGTCGTGACCTGACGGACCTGTCCGAAGCGGCGCGCGACCTCGACCGGCGGATCGAGCAGCACCTCGAGCGGCTGCGCCGCGAACGCGCCCAGCGCGCGGCCGACATCCCCGACCAGCGGCTCCGCCCGAGCGGCTGAGAGCCACCTCGGGTTCACCGCGCGGACGCGGCCTACTACTCTGGGTGGCCCAACGCCGCCCGCCGAAGTCCTGCGAGGTCGCCATGTCCGACACGCCGTCCGCGCTGTCCCCCAGCCAGACGCCGGTGGGCGTCGACCCCGCCCGGCCGAGCATCGCGCGGATCTACGACGGGTTCCTCGGCGGCAACAACTTCTACGAAGTCGACCGCGTGGTGATGGAGAAGATCCGCGCGGCGGTCCCGGAAGCGGTCGACATCGCCCGCGGCAACCGCGGGTTCCACAACCGCGCGCTGCGGATGCTGGCCAACCAGACCAGGATCACCCAGTACGTCGACTGCGGGTCCGGGCTGCCGACGGCCGAGAACACCCACCAGATCGTGCAGCGCATCGACAAGGACAACACGGTCGTCTACATCGACAACGACCCGGTGGTCCTCGCCCACGGCCGCGCACTGCTCGTGGAGAACGACTTCACGCACATGGTCGAGGCGGACATCTTCAAGCCGCAGGAAGTCCTGGGCCACCGGGACGTCCTGGCGCACGTCGACTTCACCCGGCCGGTCGCCCTGCTGCAGGTGGGCACGATGCACCACTACGAGGGCGACGGCGTCTTCGACCTCATGCGCGAGTACATCGACGCGCTGCCGTCCGGCTCGTACGTGGTGCTGTCGCACTTCTTCGACCCCGAGGTGCCGGAGCTGACCGAGATCGCCAAGCGGATCGAGCAGATCCTCGTCTCCGGCCCGCTCGGCGCCGGCCGCTTCCGCACCCGCGCGGAGATCGAAGCCATGCTGGACGGCCTCGAGATCGTCCAGCCGAACGCGACATCGGCACCGGGCATGGCGGTCTGCGACGAGTGGTGGCCGGACGGCCCCCGGCTCACGCCGCTCAGCGACTCGGCCAAGTGCGTCGCCGGGATCGTCGGCTACAAGCCCTAGCGCCTCACGCTTCCTCGGCCGGCTCTTCGGCCGGGGTGGCCTCGTCGCGCAGCCACTTCAGCTTGACCTCGAACTGGCCCTGCAGCCCGGTGCGGGCGATCACGGCCCCGGCCTGGGCGTCGAGCTTGACGCCGAACTTGAGCTCGACCTCGTCCGGGCCCAGGTCGCGGAACTGCGCCAAAGCGGCGGACGCGGCCGCGCGGACCTCGCTCAGGGCGTGCTCGAAGGTCGTGGTCGCCTTGCGGAGCACCCCCGAAGGCACCGACGCCTGTTCCAGGCCCGGTTCCGCCTCGACCTCGACGACCACCGAACCGCCGCCGGCCAGCGGGAACCGCACGAACTCCTGCACCGGATCTCCTTCTCCGTAGGGTCAGCACGACAAGTCGAGCCACTGCTCCTCGCCGATGCCCCGCCGCACCTGCTCGAGCTTGTCGAGCAGGAAGGGCAATCGGTCGGGGCGGGCCAGGTACTCCAGCACCGCCTGGTAGAACGCGCTGGTCATCGCCGAGGGCATCAGGTCCGACGCGTCGAAGCACAGATCGCCGCCGCCGGCGAGGGTCGTCGCGATCCGCCGGGTCACGTCGCTGCGGTACACGCCCTGGTCGACGAGGTGCTGGTGCACCGAGAACGTCGTCCCGCCGGACGGCCAGATCCGCTGCCCCTCCTCCCCGGCCAGGTAGACCATGAGCCGGCGGGCGGCGGGGGTGTCGCGGAACAGCCCCGCGAGGTCGGCCGAGACCTCGGACGGCCCGGCGCCGCCGGCGCCGGGGAACGGGAAGAACCGGAAGTCCCGGTCGGGGACCGGCGGCCCGCCCGCCCGCGGGATCGCGGTGTACCCGCCGATCGCGAACGAGCCGAGGTGCTCCAGCGCGCACCCGGGCGGGTCGGCGAACATCGCGCGGCCGGCGTCGGCGAACGACGTGAGCAGTGCCGCCGTGCTGCCGCCGCGGACCGCGCCCGGCGCCAGGACCAGCGCGCCCCAGCTCTGCCACGCGTCCACCATCGCCGCGTCGGTCCAGGCCAGCCGGCCCGCGGTCCAGCTGCTGTAGACCCCCGGCCCGGCGCGGTGCAGCAGGATGTCCTCCAGCCAGTCCGTGCCGGGGAACCCGGAGTTCGGCGGGGCGCCCATGCCGAGGCACCACGGCCGCTGCCCGGCCGCCGCCATCCGCCGCGACACCGCCACGAGTTCGTCCCATGTGGACGGTATGGGCCCGGGGAACGACTTCGGCGTGTACCACACGATGCTCTTCAGGTCGGCCTTCACCGCGACCGCGTACACGGCGTTCTCGCCGAGCTGCTGCAGCTTCCGCCACTGCGGGCTGTACGCCGCGGTCGCCTCCGCACCGAGGACGACGTTCAGCGGCTTCACGTCACCGGAGCGCACGTACCCCGCGAGTTCGGCCGGGTTCGACAGCACCGCCACGTGGGGCGGGGTGCCCTGCTGCAGGTCCCCGCGCAGCACCTGGTTCTGCGCGCGGGTGCCCTGGTAGCGCACCGGAATCCCGGTCGCCCGGGTGAATCCGTCGAGCACCCGCTCGAACGCCTTCTGTTCGTCGCCGGTCCACGGCCCCAGCACCGTCAGCTCCTCCGTGCCGCTCCCCGCCGAGCACCCGGACAGCAGCAGGACGACGGCCAGCACCACACCGGCGTAGCGATTCACGGCTCTCTCCTCGCGCGGAACCGGTATTCGTCGAGGCGGGGTTGCAGGCCGCCGACCGCCAGGACGCCGATTCCGGCGGCCAGCGCGGGAATCCCGTAGCCGAGGAACCCGGTCCAGGCCGGTTCGGTGAGCCCCGGCCCGAGCAGCGCCACCTCGTCGACGTCCCCCGACGGCTGGGCCGGGGCGGTGGGCGGGGCGGTCGTCGCGGCGGCGAACGCGGCCACCGTGTCGCCGCAGGCCGCCACCCCGCCCGGCCCGCACTGGGTGGCCAGCACCTGGACGAGCGTCCACCGGGACGCGTCGGCGGCGGCCGTGGTGGCGGCGGACTGCGCGTCCACGGTCCGTTCCAGCGCAGCACCGCTGTCCCGTGCGTCGGACTGGACGCCCAGCAGCAGCGCCGTGGCCGCGCCCAGCACCACGCACGCCGCGGTGGCCGCCAGCAGCGCGGTGTTCACCGTGCGCCGGAACCGCCGGGCGAGGAACCGCTGGGCCCACGCCAGCGTGCCGAGCAGGACGACCAGCGGCAGCGCCCACAGGAGCGTGATCACGGGATCCAGCCACTCGGCGTCCAGCTGGTCGTCGAGCGCGGCCCGCTGGGCGGCTTCGAGCGTGTCGAGCCGGGCGAGGATGCCGTTCTCGGGTGCGGTCAGCAGATCCGACGCCGACAGCAGGTCGCTCGCGGCGAGCGGGCCGCCCCCGTCCTGCCGGTAGTGGGCGTCGGCCTGGCCGATGAAGCTGTTGTAGGCCGGCAGCAGTCCTTCGATCAGCCGGAGGGTCCGGCTGCCCCGGTCCCCGGCCGCGTTGTGCTCGGCGACCCGGGCGAGCTGCTGGCTGGCCAGGGCGATCCCGTCCTCGTACTGCTCGCTGGGACCGGTGAGCTGCACCTGGTTGCGTTCGAAGGCCGACACTGCGGCGTGGTGCGCGGCCACGAGCGCTCCCTTGGCCAGCGACACCTCGAGCACGGCGGGCGCGGTCCGCTCCCGGACCTCGGCGAGGCTGGCCCGCACGCCGAGGAAGGTCGCCAGCGCGGTCCCCAGCACCAGCACGCTGCCGGCGACGAGCCCGAGCCGCAGCCACCACAGGGTCTGCCGGGTGGTGCTGATCGCGGTCACGAGGGCGCTCCCGCATCGAACGGTCCACCACAGTGCCCGCACCGCTTCGCCGTCGGCCGCGCTTTGTGTCCACAGCGGATGCACTCGCGCGGGGCGCCGCCGGCTTCGGCCGGGGCGGCGGCAGCAGCGGGTTCCGCCGCACCGGTGTAGGCCGAGATGGTGGAGCCGAGCACCAGCGAGAAGCCGTCGCGCGGCCGCACGCCGTCCTTGATCGCGACGGCGCCGTCGTCGCGCACGTCGATCAGCCGGCCCAGGCGCTTGAGGATCTCCGTGTTGCCCAGCTCCGTCGCCAGCCGGACCGCGGTGCCCCATTCGCGCGCCGCCGCGACCCGGTCGTCGCGCTCGAAGGCGTCCCAGCCCGCCCGGACCGTGCGGCCCAGCTCGGCCTGCCCGGTGACGCGGGCGACGTGGTCGTCCGGCACGCTGGACAGCGCCAGGTCCTCGGTCAGGTAGCCGACGACGGCTTGCTGTTCCGCGACCGCCTCGTCCGCGCCGGCGAAGAGGGTGACGGTGCCCAGCAACCGGTCCTCGTACCGCGTCAGCTCCCCCGTCTCGACGTCGAGGCAGAGGTGGTACTCGCGCAGCTCTTCGCCCCACGCCCCGGTGGGCAGCTCGAGCACCTGGCCTTCGGTGCGGCACTGCGCGGTGAGCTCGACTTCGGTCGGGAAGACCTGCTTGACGAACCGCAACCGGCTGTAGGGCATCGTCGTCATCCGCAGCCGGACGTCCGGC
>NZ_MUMI01000171.1:56071-66268 GCF_002155975.1 Amycolatopsis kentuckyensis | reverse complement strand
GGCCGCCGTCGGCGTGCAGCACGACGTAGGCGGCGGAGTAGTCCGGGTCGGGGTTCATCGCGTCCGAGCCGTCGAGCTCCTTCGACGTCGGGAACCGGACGTCGAGGACCTCCATGCCGATGATCTTCGCCATGGTCAGGCCTGCCTCGCGGTCTGGCGCTGCCGCCCGAGGCCGTCGACCTCGAGCTCGATGACGTCGCCGTCGCGCAGGTACGGCTTCGGGTCGGGCTGCCCCAGCGCGACGCCTTCGGGGGTGCCGGTGTTGATCAGGTCGCCGGGCCGCAGCACCATCACCTGGCTCAGGTGGTGGACGATCTCGGCGACACTGAAGATCATGTCCTTGGTGGACGAGTCCTGCTTCTTCTCGCCGTTGATCCACAGCCGCAGGCCGAGGTCCTGGGGGTCGGGCACCTCGCTCGCGGGGACCAGCGCGGGGCCGAGCGGGTTGAAGTTCTCGCAGGACTTGCCCTTGTCCCACTGGCCGGCGCGGAACTGCAGGTCGCGCTCGGAGACGTCGTTCGAGACGACGTAGCCGGCGACGTACTCCAGGGCTTCTTCGACGCTGTCGAGGTAGCGGGCGGTCTTGCCGATGACAACGCCGAGCTCGACCTCCCAGTCGGTGCTGACCGACCCGCGCGGGATGAGGACGTCGTCGCCGGGGCCGACCACGACGTCCGGCGCCTTCATGAACACGACCGGCTCGGCCGGCGGCGTCGCGCCGGTTTCCTCGGCGTGGCGGCGGTAGTTCATGCCGATGCAGACGACCTTGCCGGGCTGGGCGATCGGCGCGCCGACGCGCAGGCCGGTCTCCGAAGCGGCCGGCAGCTCTCCGGCGGCGAGCGCGGCGGCGGTGCGCGCGATCCCGTCCGCGGCGAGGAAGCCGCCGTCGATGTCGGCGGTGAGGCCGCCCAGTTCGTAGGTCGTGCCGTCGCCGGCCCGCACGAACGGCCGCTCACTTCCCGGCTCCCCGAGACGCACAAGCTGCACGGATGTTTCCCTTCACCCACACCGACCAGACATCCGATGTATATCGCAGTCGCGACCGCCGATCCAGAGCCATCGCCGAATCGGTCGCAAAATTGATCGGATCAGTGTCGGTTATCGGGTCGGGTGACCACGGGGTGTCACCGATCACAGCCGGAATAGCACGGCCGCTGTTCCCGCTGGTCCCCGGTGAGGGAGCGAAGGGACGCGCATGACCACCACGGCGGAACGTACCGCGCCGAGCCGGCGGGCGCAGCTGAAGTTCGTCCTCGTCCTGGGTGGCCTCACCGCCTTCGGCCCCTTGTCGATCGACATGTACCTGCCCGCGCTGCCGCGGATGGCGGCCGACCTGCACGCGGCCGACAGCACGGTCCAGCTGACGCTCAGCGCGTTCATCGTGGGCCTGGCCCTGGGCCAGCTGGTGCTCGGGCCGCTGTCGGACGCGCTGGGCCGCCGTGGCCCGCTGCTCGCGGGACTCGTGCTGTACGTCGTGGGCTCGGTGCTGTGCGCGGTCAGCCCGGACGCCCTCCTGCTGGTCGCGGCGCGGTTCGTGCAGTCCCTCGGCGCGGCGGCGGGCATCGTGATCGCGCGCGCCACCGTGCGGGACCTGTTCGAAGGCACCGCGATGACGAAGTTCTTCTCGACGTTGATGCTGGTCAGCGGCCTGGCCCCGATCCTGGCGCCGCTGATCGGCGGCCAGCTGCTGAACTGGACGTCGTGGCGCGGGGTGTTCGTCGTGCTGACGGCCTTCGGCGCACTGCTGCTGGCCGTGGTGGTGTTCTTCCTGCCGGAACCGTCGCCCGTGCGGTCTCCGCTGCGGCTCGGCCAGGTGATGCGCACCTACGGGCGGCTGGCGCTGGACCGTTCGTTCGCCGGGTACGCGCTGGCGTCCGGCCTGCTGTTCGCGTCGATGTTCGCCTACATCTCGGGCTCGTCGTTCGCGCTGCAGGGCGGGTACGGGTTGAGTCCGCAGGCGTACAGCCTGGTGTTCGGCGCGAACGGCGTCGGGATCGTGCTGGCGGGCCAGCTCAACGGCCGCCTGGTCGGCCGGATCAGCGAGCGGGCGCTGCTGCGGTCCGGGCTCCTGCTCGGCGTGACCGGCGGTGTCCTGGTGCTGGCCTCGGCGCTGTTCCGGGCGCCGCTGGCGCTGCTGCTGGTGTCGCTGTTCCTGCTGGTGTCGAGCATCGGCCTGGTGATGCCGAACGCGAGTTCGCTCGCGCTGGCGTCGCACGCGCGCACGGCCGGGTCGGCTTCGGCGTTGCTCGGCGTGCTCCAGTTCGTGGTGGGTGCGGTGGCGACGCCGCTGGTCGGCCTCGGCGGCTCGGGAACGGCGGTGCCGATGGCCGCGACCATGGCGGGGTTCGCCGTCCTGGCCCTGGTGGCCTACCTGACGCTGACCCGCGAAGTCACTTCCTGAGCAGGCGCTCCAGCTCGTCGCCGGCCGGTTCGTGGCCGGCGTCGGCGATCCGCTGCAGCTCGAGGAGGTCCTTCGCGGCGACCGCGCGCCGGGTGAGCAGTTCCCCGGCCCGGTCACAGCCCTCGTCCAGCAGCTCGCTCAGCTCCTCGACGTCCCCGCGGGCGTCGGCGAGGTCGGCCAGCCGGCCGAGCGCGGTTTCGTTGCCCTCGTCGGCCAGCGCGCGCAGAGTCTCGTAGTCGGTCATGCCGCCAGCATGCAACCTTGCCCCGGGGGCAAGGTCAAGTGCGACGATGGGCGGGTGCTCACCATCGGACAGCTCGCCGGGTACGTCGGGGTGACGGCCAAGACGATCCGCGTCTACCACGCGAAGGGCCTGCTCCCCGAGCCGGATCGCGACCGTTCCGGCTACCGCCGCTACCGCGCTTCGGACGCCGTCGAGCTGATCAAGATCCGCACGCTCGCCGAGGCCGGCGTCCCGCTGGCGCGGATCCGCGAACTCCGCTCGGGCGGCGGCCTCGCCGCGGCCCTCCGGCAGATCGACGACGACCTCGCCGCCCGGATCTCCGGCCTGCAGGCCACCCGCGAGCGTCTCCGCCGGCTCTCCGACGGGGACCTTTCGCCCCTGCCGGACGAGGTGGTGGCGTACCTCGCCCGGCTGCCGGGCCTCGGGTTCAGCGAACGCTGGGTGGCGCTGCAGAACGACCTGTGGCTGCTGGTGTTCGCCACCGCCCCGGAGACGGCGCGCACGAACTTCCGCGACCAGGCGGCGATGCTCGACGACCCGGCGCTGCTCGCCGTGGTCCTCGAATACGACGGGGTGCACGACCTCGGCCCGCACGATCCACGCGTCGACGCGCTGGCCGAAAAGCTCGTCTCGGCCACTCGCGCGCGCTACGGCGAAGGTCTGCCCGCCGACGAGGAGGGATCGGCGATTCCGGCGCTGGTGCAGGGTGCGGTGAACGCGTCGTCCCCGGCCTGGCGGCGGCTCGACACCCTGCTCCGCGAACGTCTCAGGTGAGCGACGGCGTCACCCGCCAGCCAATCCCAGCTTGCTTGGAGCCGGCCACCGAACGTACGTGCCGTCGAGGTGACTTCCTCGGAAGCGATGACGACGCACGACGTGACGAGATCCTGCAACCGGCGCAGAGCGCAGGCCAGCTCAGTGACGGTTGCCGTCTGGCCTCCGGCCGGACCGGCGTAAGAGGCGGAGAGAGCCGTTACGGCATCCGCGAACACCTGGGTGATCTTCAGGTACACCTCCGACCGCAACCCGAAAAGCAGCTTCCTGCGTTCCAGTTCGCGCTGATGCTCGAGCTCCTTTTCCCGCTGGAGCTCCAGCTCGTTCGCCGAACGCCGAACGGCTCAGGCGAGTGACGCCAGGTCCGCCGTCTTGAGCTGGTCCGCCGTCACCTTCGCGCGGCCGTCCACCAGTGCTCCCAGCGCGTCGCCGTCGTCCCACATGTTCACGTTCATCGCCGCCGCCACTTCGCCGTCGCGCAGCCAGAACGCCGTGAACTCGCGGGACGCCAGGTCGCCGCGGACCACCAGTTCGTCCGAGGCCGGGTCCGCCAGGCCGCGGTACTCGCAGCCCAGGTCGTACTGGTCGGTGAAGAAGTACGGCGAGGCCAGGAACGGCTCGTTCCCGCCCAGCAGGTTCTGCGCCACGTGCGTGCCCTGGTCCTTCGCGTTCGCCCAGTGCTCCACGCGGACGCGGCGGCCGAACCGCGGGTGGAAGTGGGCCGCGATGTCGCCCACCGCGTAGACGTCCGGTGCCGCCGTGCGCAGGCCCGCGTCCACCGCCACCCCGCCGTCGTCGGCCAGCTCCAGGCCCGCCGCGTGGGCGAGTTCGACCCGCGGGGCCGCGCCGACCGCGATCAGGACCACGTCCGCCGTCAGCTCTTCGCCGCTGCCCAGCCGGACGCCGCGGACGCCGTCCGGGCCGCCCGTGATCTCCGCGACCTGCTCGCCGAGGCGGTAGTTCACGCCGTTCGAGACGTGGAGGTCGCGGAACACCCCGCCGACCGTCTCGCCGACCACGTTCGCCAGTGGCACCGGCACCGGGTCGACGACCGTCACCTCCGCGTTGTGCGTCCGGGCCGCCGCGGCCGCTTCGGAGCCGATCCAGCCGGCGCCGACGATCACCACGCGCTCGGCCGCGGCGAACGCCGACCGCAGCTTGAGCGAATCGTCGAGGGTGCGCAGCGTGTACAGCCCGGGCAGGTCGCCGCCGGGCACCGGCAGCTTGCGCGGCCGGGAGCCGGTCGCCAGCACCAGCCGGTCGTAGGGGTACACGCCGTCCGCGTCGTCGAGGACCTGCCGGGCGCCCAGCTCGATCCGGGTCGCCGTGACGCCGGCGGCGAAGCGGATGTCCTTCTCGGCGTAGAACTTCTCTTCGTGCACCCAGTCGGGTTCGTCGGCGTTGCCCAGCAGCACGCCCTTCGACAACGGCGGCAGCTCGTACGGGCGGTGCGGATCCGAGCCCAGCAACAGGATTTCACCGCTGTAACCGCGTTCGCGCACCGCGGCCGCCGCGGATGCCCCACCGAGGCCCGCACCGACGATGACGATCTTCCGCGGTTCCGACATCCATACCTCCCGCAAGACGGCTGCTGATCCGGACGCTACTCCCGAACCGGCCGCGCCACGACCCGTGGCTACGCCGAAAATCCGGAAAGCGCAAGACAAAACCCGCGAGTAGGCAGATCGGGTGAACGCGCGTCATAGCGCCGCCGGGGTCCGCTCCCACCCTCGCACGGAGCACGACCACGACAAGGGAAGCGGAGGGCGGCGACCATGAGTCGGGGCGAGTGGTCGATCGGCTGCCGGGATCTGGCCGGCAGGCGCAGGGATGTGACGGTGTTCGTCAGCAACGACAAGGTGGTGCTGGTCGCGCCGCCGGGCGAAGCGGCGGTGCTCGGACCGCTGGACGTCGGACGGCTGCGGGCCGCCCTGCGGGACGCCGTGGTCGCGACGGCGGATGAGAACGAAAGCTGACAACTACCGTTCCTACTTTTCAGTAGGTTAGAGTCGGGCCCGACGAGAAGGGACCGGCCATGACGACCTACTTCGTGACGGGCGCGACGGGCTTCATCGGGAAACGCCTGGTCGCGCGGCTGCTGAAGCGGCCGGAGACGTCCGCGGTGTACGCGCTGGTGCGGGAAACGTCCCGCGAGCGCCTGGCCACGTTCGCGCGGGACTGGCCGGGCGCGGACAAGCTGCACCCGGTGCCCGGCGACCTCGCCGAACCCCGGCTCGGCGCCGACCCCGCCGGGCTGCCCCACCTCGACCACGTCGTCCACCTCGGTGCGGTCTACGACCTGACCGCCGACGAGGAGGCCAACCGGCGCGCCAACGTCGAGGGCACCCGCCACCTGCTGGCGTTCGCGGCCGCGGCCCGGGCCGGGCTGGTGCACCACGTGTCGTCGATCGCCGTCGCCGGCGACCACGCCGGACGGTTCACCGAAGCCGACTTCGACCTCGGCCAGCGCTTCCGCTCGCCGTACCACGCGACGAAGTTCCAGGCCGAAAAGCTGGTTCGCGAGCAGTCGCTGCCCTTCCGCGTCTACCGGCCCTCCGCCGTCGTCGGCGACTCGCGCACCGGCGAGATGGACAAGGTCGACGGGCCCTACTACTTCCTCCCGGCCATCTCGCGGCTGGCGGCCCTGCCCCGGCGCCTCCCGCTGGCCGCGCCCGACCTGGGCGCGACGAACCTCGTCCCGGTCGACTACGTCGTCGAGGCGATGGAGTACCTGATGCACCGGGACGCGCCCTCGGGGACGACCTACCACCTCGCCGCCGCGCGCCCGCAGCCGCTCAACTCCGTCTACAACGCCTTCGCGCGCGCCGCCGGCGGTCCGGTGATCCGGGCCGTGCTGCCGGAAAAGCCGTCCGGCGCCGTGCGGCGGGTGGGCACCCGGCTCGCGCACGCGGCCGCGGCCGGGATCGACCGCGTCCCCGGCGGCCGGGGTGCCCGCGCGGCCGTCCTCGACGAGCTCGGCATCCCGCTGGCCGTGTTGCCGCACCTGACCATGGACGTCGTCTTCGACACCGCGCGCACCACGACGGCGTTGTTCGGCAGCGGCATCGAACTCCCCGAGCTGCGGGACTACGCGGCACCGCTCCACCGGTACTGGCGGGCCCACCTGGACCCCGACCGCGCGCGCCGCACCCACGGGCTGGCCGGGCGCACGGTGCTGATCACCGGGGCGTCGTCCGGGATCGGCCGGGCGTCGGCGCTCGCCGTGGCCCGCAAGGGCGCGAAGGTGATCCTCGTGGCCCGCCGCGCTTCCGAACTGGAAGAAGTGCGGGCGGAGATCCTCGCGGCCGGCGGCACGGCCGCGGCGTACCCGTGCGACCTCACCGACGGCGACGCCGTCGACGCGCTGGTCAAGGACGTGCTCGGCGACCACGGCGCGGTGGACGTGCTGGTGAACAACGCCGGCCGGTCGATCCGGCGCTCGGTCGCGCTGTCCACGCAGCGGTTCCACGACTTCGAGCGCACGATGGCGATCAACTACTTCGGGCCGGTGCGGCTCATCCTCGGCTTCCTGCCGTCGATGGCGCAGCGCCGGTTCGGCCACGTCGTCAACGTGACGACCCAAGGCCTGCAGACCGACACCCCGCGCTTTTCGGCCTACCTGGCGTCGAAGGCGGCGCTGGAGGAGTTCGGGCTGACGGCCGGGCGCGAGACGCTCTCGGACGGCGTCACGTTCACGTCGGTGCGGATGCCGCTGGTGCGGACGCCGATGATCGCGCCGACCGGCTACCGCGGGATCCCGTCCAGCAGCCCGGAACGCGCCGCGGCGCTGGTGGTGAAGGCGTGCGAGGAGCGGCCGGAGATCCTCAGCCTCCCCGAAGGCCGCGCCGCCGAGCTGGCGACGCTGGCGGCGCCGCGGCTGGCCCGGTTCGCCGCGCACCTGGCCTACCGGGCGATGCCGGAGTCCGCACCCGAGGCACGCGGTCTCCCCCGGCGGTCCGCGCCGGCGTCCGTCGCGGCGGCGGTGACCCGGCTTATCTGGCGCCGTCGTGCCTGATTCCCGCGAATTCCGCCGAAACGGTGGCACGCACCCGACGGTACTTCTACCCTCGCGCGAGTCCCGTACACCCGTACGGGCATCGACTGGGGAGTTCGGAATGCCGGTGTTCAGCGTATTCAGTACAGGGCAACGCAGTGCCGTGAACGACAAGACGGCCGTGATCGGCACCGCGCGGCGCACCCTCGGGTGAGTCCGGCGAACGCCGCCCCGGCCCGGCCGGGGCGGCGTTCGCACCGGCCGGCCGGGAGCGGCCACCCGGCCGCTACCATCGCTTCCCGGGGTGATCGGAAACGGAAGGCGGGCGGGGCGTGGACGTGGCGAGTCCTGCGCGTACCGCCACGACACCGGCGCCCGCCAGGCAGCGCCGGCCGCTGCTGCGCTGGGGCATCCACGCCGCCTGGGTGCTGCTGCTCGCGCTGGCCACCGAACTCCGCGTCGGCCGCTTCGGCTTCCACCCCTCCGACCAGGGCTTCATCCTCGCCCAGGCGTGGCGCGTGCTGCACGGCGAAGTCCCGCACGCCGACATCATCTCCGCCCGCCCGCTGGGGTCCGCGGTCCTGCACGTCGCCGACTTCGCGCTGCCGATGCCGCTGTTCTTCGGCTCCAGCTTCCTGGCCATGATCGAGATCATCGTGGCCACGATCGCGTTCGCCACGCTGGTCACGCGGCGCCGGGTGCCGGCCTGGGGCCCGGGGATGACGGCGGTGGTCGCGGCCGCGTCGCTGATCAACCTCAACGCGTTCCCGCTGATGGCCTGGCACACCGTCGACGGCATCTTCCTCACCGCGTGCGGCGCCTGGGCCCTGGACGCGGGCCTGCGCGGCGGCCGCGCGCTCGCCCGCCGCGGCGGCCTGGCGCTGCTCGGCTCCGCGGTGTTCGTCAAGCAGAGCTTCGTGCTGGCCGCGGTGATCGGCGTCGTCTG
This sequence comes from Amycolatopsis kentuckyensis, assembly GCF_002155975.1. Taxonomy (GTDB): domain Bacteria; phylum Actinomycetota; class Actinomycetes; order Mycobacteriales; family Pseudonocardiaceae; genus Amycolatopsis; species Amycolatopsis kentuckyensis. The sequence continues at coordinate 57,909 of NZ_MUMI01000171.1, read as the reverse complement.
GCTGCTGCTGCACCCGGCGACGCGGGCGGGCACGCGCCGTGCGGTCCGGCTGGTCCTCGACCTCCTCGCGTTCGGCGCGCCGGGACTGGCGTACGTGGCCTGGGTGAGCCTAGGCGGCGGCTTCACGGAGATGGTCGAGCAGCTCACCGGCGGCCTGCCCGCGTACGGCGAGCGGCTGCTCGGGCTCTGGCTCGACCACCCCGACGCGCTGACCGAGCCGCCGGTCCGGGAGCTGGGCTTCTTCGCGGCGATCGCCGTGGTGCTGCTGGCCGTCCGGCTGCCCGGCGACCGGCTCGGCGTCGCGGGCCGGGTCGCGTCCTGGGTGCTGGTGCTCGCCGGGGCCGCGGCGGTGGTCTCGACCGTCGTCGAGGGCCGGTTCACCGGGTCCTCGCGCTGGGCGGACGTCCTGTGGTGGATCGTCGCGGTCAGCGTGGCGGTGAACGCGGTGGTGCGGCGGAAGGTGCCGTGGGCCGGGCTGCTCGTGCTCGCCACCGGGTTCATGATCAGCCTGTCCTGGGGCAACGACACGCCGACGCTGCTCTGCGGCACCCTCGCCCTGACGACGTTGCTGCTGCTGGGCGAGCTGGTCCCGCCCCGCCCGCGGCCGGTCCGCCGCTGGGTGACGGCGACGGCCGGCCTGACCGCGGTGGCGGTCTGCGGCTGGGTCGTCGTCGCCCAGCACGACCGGGCGGCCTACCTCGACGTCGGCCACGACCGGCTGACCGAGGACCTCGGCGCGGTCACCCCGGCGATGTCGGGGATCCGCACGAACCCCTCGACGTTCACCTTCGTCCGGCAGATCCGCGACTGCCTGGACCGCTTCCCGGCCGCGCGGACGGCGATCCTGCCGGACAGCCCGTTCGCCTACCCCGCGTTCGGCCTGCGCAACCCGTTCCCGCTCGAATGGCCGCTGCCGCTGGAGATCGTCGGCGACGCGCCCGAGCGCATGCTCGCGACGGCGGACCGGCTCAGCCGCGAAGGCGGTTACCTGGTCCTGTTCCAGACGGATTCGTACCGGATGCTCTCGACGGGCGGCCCGGTCCCGGAGTCGATCCCCGCCGACACCCCGGTGTTCGACTACCTGGGACTGGAGAAGGCGATCCAGGCTCGGCTCACGGGCCGGGTCGTGACCTGCGGCAGCTTCGTCGGGAAGTACGCCCCCTAGGTGTTCACGGCCAAGACCGGGTCTACAACCGGTTCTGGCGCTGGTCACGTACCGGCACCTTGTCCACCCTGGTGACGAAGGTGCGGGTGATCGCCGAGGCGATCGACGAACTCGACCGGGAGGTCTCGGTTGATTCCAGCATCGTGCGGGCGCATCAGCACGCCGCCGACGCCCGTCTTCGACCGTGTCGCCTACCGGCGACGCAACTTCGTCGAACGCTGCTTCAACCGCCTCAAACAGTTTCGAGCCATCGCCACCCGATTCGGCAAGACCGCGATCTCCTACCGAGGCATCATCGATCTCGCCACGCTGCTCATCTGGCTTTGAGGACAGGCCCTAGGACTCCCGCACGGCTCCGGTGAAGGCGGCGAACGCGTCGAGCAGCACCTGCGCGGTGTTCTCCTTCTCGACGCCGGCCAGGAGGTCGCCGAACTCGGCGCTTTCGGCGGCCACCTTGGCGCTGCGGGGGAACATGGCCCGCTCGTACTCGGCGAACGCGGCTTCGGGGTCGCCGGGGTGGGCGGCGAGTGCCTGGCCGAGCTCGGCGCCGTCGAGCATGGCCAGGTTGGCGCCCTCGCCGTTGGCCGGCATGAGGTGGGCCGCGTCGCCGACGAGTGTCACCCCGGGTACCCGCTCCCAGCGGTGCCCGATCGGCAGGGTGTAGTGCGGCCGC